>NZ_JBITER010000093.1:0-9660 GCF_044455345.1 Streptomyces sp. NPDC051286
GCGCCGTGTGGAGTCTGCGTGGCTCGTCATCGGGTGTGACCGCCAAGAACGCCGTCAGCTTCGGAGCCGCGTCCGTAGGCCTTCCGACCTCCGGCTTCCCGCTGTTCGGTTACTGGATGCTTCGCTGACCCCGGAAGCGGGTCACACGCCTGCGCTGGCCGTCCATGAGCACCCTCCCCCGGCCCACGTGGCTCTGAGAGGGGGCTTGCTGTGCGGGTGACATCGGGCCAGGCGTGGACGGCACCGGTGAACCCTCGTCGCCCGTGGTCACCTGTCGTCACCGGCCACCTTCGGCGACTCTCGCACGGCTCGGTGACGGCCCGAGCGGCTTGGGCGGGAGCTGCCACCAAGTAAGTGGTCTTGAAAACCGTCGTGGCAGCGATGTCACCGTGGGTTCAAATCCCACACCCACCGCAGATGAACGGCCCCTGACCAGGTGAATCGGTCAGGGGCCGTTGTCGTGCGTTCTGCCCGCCAGCATCCGGGGTTCCCCGCCAGTTCCCGGCCGATCGGGCACGACAGGGGCACGGACACCTTCTGATCCGTAGCTCTAGCCGGATCGGTCAGTGATGGCCATTCTGGTCGCTACCAGGCCCCGGAGGGGCGCTACCGGACGAGGGCGGTTACTGGGGTTGCGGTACCTGGCTGTTGTACCGCAGCATCCCGGTGGGGGTGACCATGGAACGGCATTTGCTGGAGAAGCTGTTGGCCGGTGACGACGAGGCGTCCGCGGCTGCTCTGGCCGCCCTCCGCAGCGGCGACACCTACAGCGTGTCGGATACGACGTATCCCGCAGAGCAGCATGCCGGGGTCTTTGCACGCCGACTTCGGCGCATGCGGCAGCACGGAGTCGAACCCCTTGGGCTGGAACGAATGGTGCAGCTCCTCCGCGAGCATGGCCGGCCGGTGTGCGTAGGGCTGATCGATTCTGCCGATCAGAAATGGACCTTCCTGTGCTACTTCACCGAGGACGGCAGTGCACTGGTGGCCTGCGCTGGCTGGCCACGGATTGCCAAAGAAACACCGCTTTAGGAGCGAGGTTGGGCGATCACGGGCCCGAGCTGCGGGTTCTCTGGCTTGGCGCAGTGCGGCCATACTGCCCGCTTCGCGCCCAGATTCCCCGTGAGTCCCCGCCCGTTCTGGCACGGCCCGAGAGCTGCGCCGTGTCTCCTCGATGCGAACTACGGGCGCCAAGGTCGCTGAGGCCTACGGAGCTGGTTAACCAGTCGCCTGGGATGGGCAACGGTCGTCCGTGGTCGCAGTGGTTGCTGTACTTCGCTGCTGTACAGCCGGGCTCGGTCGGTACCACCCAGGACGCCGATTGCACGTCACGCTGTCGCCCGCTGCTCCTCGCCCAGCGGGGCACGGCGCACATCCGAGAGGACGTGGCGCTTCGCCTATCAGTGGGAACCACGCCGTGGTGGACGCAACAAAGCCCACATGGCGAGCGTGCCGAGATGCCATTTGAGTCGTTCAGTGAGCCGTTGGACAGTGGAGCGGCGCAAGGCACATAGCCACACGTAACTGCTCAAGGAAACGCAGAGACAACCCCAGCTCTGCCACCACAAGGCCAACATCGACGGATCTCGGTCGGCGTACCAGTAGAGCGCCCAGGTAACTGAGGTGGCCAATCCCAACGCGACCAAGCCAGCGCTGAGTACCTGACCGCGAACCGCCCAGCGAGAGGCAAAGATGCCGACAGGTATCTGGATGGCGACATGGAACATCAGGAACCAGGCCATCAGGCCGAATACCTGGCCGTACGTTGCCATGGACACGGCCGGAATCTGGAACAAGCCGATGAGTAGCAAAGCGCCGCTCAAGTGCATGGCTGCAACGTTCAACAGAACGTGCCACGCTCCGATCCGCTGAGGTTCGCGGTCACTCGTCTGCACCATGACCTCCCCCTGGGCTCCTGAGCCGCCCGCCACTGCTGGCGGAGTGTACAGCCACTCATGGCGTGACTGTCGACCTGCTGACATGCTCAGGTGCACCCGGCATCCACCCTGCACCCCCCACTACCTGTCCCAGCTTCCATCCCGTCCGCCGTCGACCCACACACCGTGGAGCGGGCGTGGTTCCTGGCGTCCAGGTAGAGCGCGCCACTGTACGAACGACCTGGACGCCAGGGGCCGCGTCTGCTCGGCTCTGCCTGGGTCGGCGGTGGACGGGATGGAAGCTCCCCGCGCACACCACTACGTCCCGCAGTCGGCAACGGCGCCCCCGCCATCCCGGTGCCGGCCGATCCCCCGCCGGAGGCACTGTTCTGACCTCGGCTGTGCTATCTCAGCCTAGCCCCGGTCTGGTCTTCGCCCCCTTGTGGGCGCGGGCGGGCGACGGCGCGCGGCCCCGGTGACGAAGGCAAGGAGGGGCGGCGCGGCGGCGACCGACCGGCGCCGCCGCGCTGTGCGCGGCACCTTGGATCTCCGATCGGACTGCTTGCAGCTTGGGAGGCCGGGAGCGACGGCGAGCGAAGCGAGCCCTTGATGAAGTAGAGAAACTCTTACCGCGCTAGAGCTCAGAGGGCGATCGGCTTGTATGCCAAGGCCCGGTCGACGATCTCTTTGGCGCTCAACTCCTGGTCGGAGTCACAGTAGATGTAGTCGCTGATGTGGGGGCACACCAGTCCGCGCTCCAGGGCGTCGAGGATCTCGCCTGTTTCCGATTCGTCGGCAACGACGTCCAACAGGCGCTGGACTAGGGACACGGCCACTGCACGGCTCATCGTTCGCTGCGGCTGCATGGTCACCGCGCCGTCGTCAGCCGGTGGCCGTCGTGGCTCCGGACATGAGGGCCTGCCCCGTCGAGGGCGTCGAGCAGTCGGACCGCGTACACCTCTGCCATCCGCTCAGCGACCTCTTCGCTGTCCCTGTTCCTGCCCCGGGCGGCCACCGCCGACAGCCCGTTCGGCTTCATCGTCATCGACGATCCCGTGCAGTCCATGGACCCCGCCAAGGTCAACGGGCTCGCCCGGGTCCTGCACGAGCTCGGCGAGCACCGGCAGGTGGTCGTGTTCACCCACGACACCCGGCTTCAGCGCGCATTCACGAGCCAGGAGCTGCCGGTGACCGTGTTCGAGGTTGAGCGGGGCGAGTCGTCCAAGGTGAAGGTCAAGCCGGTGACTGATCCGGTGCGGCAGGCGCTCGACGACGCGCGGGCCCTTGCCAGTACCACGGACCTGCCGGCGGCGGCACGGAGCCATGTGCTGCCCAGCCTGTGCCGTATCGCCCTGGAGAACGCCTTCATCGAGGCCGCTTGGATCCGGCACCACCGCTCCGGCGGTCCCGAGCACGCGCTGCAGGCCGCCGTCACCGACGCCGACAAGTTGATGAAGGTTGCTGCGCTGGCCCTGTTCAGCGACGCTGAGCGGACCGGCGACGTCTACCAGAAGCTGCGCACCCTTTGCGGACCGCGTGCGGTGGACCTCCTCAAGCAGTGCCAGAACGGCGCCCACGCCACCGGGACGCCGATCGCCGTCCCTCACCGCTTCGTGAACGACATCGAGGCCATCGCGCAGAAGGTGCGCAAGCCGGAGGTGACGGCGTGATGAGTATCCCCAGCACCTCCATCGAAGACCTTCTTTTGACGGCCGACCGGCTGATCGCTGGCCACTGCCTGGGCGCCACGTCTGCCGGCCGTCACCGCGGAGCCTCCCTCGCCCTGCGGACCGCCCTGGAGATCGCCGTCGACCGCACTCTCAACGCCGCGGTGCCGGGGCTCGCTGGCACCACCACGCGGGCCAAGCTGCTCTACCTGCGCTGCTACACAGCGGCAGAGACGGCCCGCCGGGCCAAGGCCGTCTGGTCGCACCTGTGTCTGGGGTGCCACTACCACCAGTACGAGATCGGCCCCACGCACGACCAGGTTCGTGCCTGGCGGGCGGAGGTCGGCGAGCTAGTCCAAGTATTGGTCCCCTGACCGCTTGTTACCAGCGGGTCCCTGATAGTTCGTCCGCCGGGGTACGGGCATGTGCCCGGCGCAACACCCTTCGGGACGCTGCACGGGAGGGGATATACATGGACACCGGTAGTCGACGAGGCTGGCTTTGAACCGGCCGGCCGCGCCGAGGCCAGTCTTCGGCCGATCCACCTCCCGCCATCGCCGCCCAGGGGCCGAACGTGCTCCAGTCAGTCCGCAGGCTGCGCGCGACGAATGCCGAGGTAGAGATCGTCCACATCCGTCGCTGACAGCCACGGTGTCCTGTGACGGTCGCGCGGAGCCCACGCGCCGGACACTCCGTACTCAGCCGTGACCCGCTGCGGCTTCCACCTCCGGCCGAGGGCGCCCTGTAGCGATTCTGCATCGAAAGAGCGCAAGAAGCGTGAAGGAATCTACGATCACCCGCGAGACGCAGATACCGCGGCTCGCGGCCACCACCGACCAGGGTCAGGAGCGGGGCGTATGGCAAATTCCCGGCGGGGCGCGGTCATAGCCCAGGAACAGCAGGGCGTGGATCTCGCGTACGCGTGCATCGAACAGCGCGCGACGAATGATACCGCCGTGGACACGGCCTACCGCGAGCAGAACGAGATGCCTGCACCGGGTACTTCGGGCACACCTACGGACCAGCGGGCAGACCGCGACAACCCCCTGGTGTTCATGCGCGTCGGCACGCGTGCCGACGAATCGTTCCTTGTCGGACGGCAGGCCGTGTGGAACGAGGACCGCGATCTGGTCGTGGTGTCCTCGGCTGCACAGAAAGCCGTCGAATGGCGCCTGGCGACCGAGGACGACCCGGGTGAGGTCCTGCTGCGGCGTCAACTCCGCTTCAAGCAGCACGCACCGCGACGAGTAAGCGGCTACTTCGACGAACTCCTGCTGCACAACTACGAGTCGGAGTTCATATCCGCCGCCGTGGAAGACGAGAGTGTCGTGGACGCTCCACCGTCCGGGACATCCGACCCTGAAGGGGACGCGCGGGTAGAGGCGGGTACGGAGCCGACCGAGGAGGCGACTGCCCCCTCGCTACGCGATCTGCTGGTCGACGACCTCGACCTGCCGCGCGACGGGACCATGCGCGACATCGTGGAGACGGTGCAACGCGAACAACTCCTTCTGGTGGCCCACCAGCGTCCGGGTGCTCTTGTCATCCAGGGCGGTCCGGGTACTGGCAAGACTGCCGTCGGCCTCTACCGGGTGATGTGGCTGCTCGACAACGACCACTGCACGGCCGACGAGGTCCTCGTCGTCGGCCCGCACCAGGGCTTTCTCGACTACGCCGGGCAGGTCCTGCCCGCTCTGGGCGGTGGATCCGTGGCGACCATGACCCTCGACAGGCTCCTGACCGGCGACAGCAACCGGACGGCAACGGCGATGGACACGTCCGAGGCGGAATTCCTCAAGGGCGACGACCGGATGGCCGACACCCTGCACCGCGCAGTCGAGGCCCACTGCCGGCCACACCGCTCACGCGTAGACCCGCTCCTTGTCGAGGACGCTCATGGAGAGCGCACCTTGTTCTGGTTCACGTGCAAGGGCCGCCGCTACGAGACCGACGTCGCCCCGTTGCTCGCGCTCGCCCGAGAGGCGGTGCGCGAGGCCGGTCCCTTCAACGCCCGTCAGGACCGCTTCCGGCTGCGCCTCGCGGGCAACCTACTGCTCTCAGTACCAACCGCGACCCCGCACGACATCCTGGCCAGCAAGGAGGTCGCCGCCTTCATCCAGCGGGTGTGGCCACGGCTGAACGCCGCCGACGTCTACACCAAACTCCTCAAGAGCCAGAAGCTGCTGGCAGATGCCGCGCCGCTCCTCACCACCGAGGAACTCCCTACCCTCCGGCACGCGCAGCCTGAGAAAACCGCGTGGACCGCCTCCGACCTCGTGTGCCTCGATGAACTGGAATGGCTGCTCAACGGATCCGACGGCCGTCGCACATACGCCCACATCGTGGTCGACGAGGCACAGGACCTGACGCCTATGCAAGCGCGGGCCCTGGGCCGCCGCTGCCCTTCTGGTTCGCTTACCGTACTCGGCGACTTGGCCCAGGCCTCCGGGCCGCACGCGTACCAGTCGTGGCGCGAGCTGGTCACGTTGCTCACCGCCGGCTCGCCATGGACCGTCGAGGTCCTGAAGACCGGCTTCCGCCTGCCCCCGGAGGTCGCCGACTTTGTCGCGCCCCTCGCCCGGGCCGCCGCACCCCGTGTGCCCGTAGCGCGCTCTGTCCGTCCCAGGCACGACGGCCGGACCGTGACCATGGCACAGGTGACCGGCCCGGACCTGCTCGCGGAAGCCACCGCACTGCACGTCATGGAGATAACCGAATTGCAGGACGGGAGATCCACCGCCGTCATCGCCCCGCAGGACGACACGCTCATCACTGCCCTGCGGGAGACGCTCGCGCAGGCATCGCCGACCATACCCGTACCAGTCTTGCACCCCGCAGAGGCCAAGGGCATCGAGTTCGACCACGTCGTGGTGGTGGAACCCGCTGCCATCTCGGCCGGCACACCATCCGGTCTGCGGGCTCTGTACGTGGCGCTGACGCGCTGCACCCAGACGCTCAGCGTCGTCCACCACGCTGCTCTCCCCGCCGTACTCGGGGACACCCCCCTGGCGTCGAGCGCAGTCGTACCCTCAGCCGAGCCCACGTCCCCCGCTGCCCCCACCCCCGAGGAAACACTGCCCGCCATGTCGTCTACACCTGCCGAATCGGCCACCTCGACTCCGTCATCCGACTTCCAGGAGTTCCTGCAGGCGGCGGTAGCAGCCGACCGCAGGGACTCCGTCCACGAGCGGCTGCGGCACAACCTCCTTGCTCAGCTCTGGGAGAGCGGGAAACCCGAAGACAGCACCACCGCGGACATCATCCGCTCCAACGACAACGGCACCCACCTCTTCGAGGTGCTGCACGCCGAGCAGCCGACGTACCTCGATCTGCGCGAGGCCGCAACGCGCACAGCGGAAATCCGCTTCGGTCTGGCTCGGTCCATCGATCGCACCTTCCTTGTATGCGCAGCCGCTCCGGTCGAACCTTGGGCAATCGCGACCGTAGAAGGAGCCTTCGACGTCTCGGTGATCTGGTGGGACAACGGGATCTGGCAGGGCGCCGAGACTCACACTGCCGTACCAGGCCGAGGGTGATCTGCTGCGGAAGGACCATCGGCCGGCGCCGGATACGACCTCGACACACATCGTGTCGCTTCGGGCCGAAGGTCCGACGCTCACGCCTCGGCAGTGACGCCGGGCGGTCCGAACGCCCGCCCGCACCGCGGTTGGGAGATGGGCCACGCGGCGGCGTCCTCCATGGTGCGCAGCGTCCTCGCGGCCTTGTCCGGGTCTTGGTGGTTGGTCCAGCCGCGCCCGGCGCCATCGAACGCTTGCATCCACTGCACGCCGGCCTCCCGGGACCGGTTTAGGGTGCCCGAGTTGTAGGCCACGGCCGACTTGGCGAGCGTCAGCCGACTCCGCCCATGCCGACACCGGTACCCGGGCACCATTCCGGTGATGGCGCTCTCTGAAATCGCCACCCCCGCTCACCTGGTTCGCCAAACCTGCTCAGCTGGTCTCCCACCTCTTTGTGTGCCCGCAGCGGCAGGGGTCGGCTTCGTCGTATTCGTCTCGTGGAACGGCGTCGCCCCCATCCGCGCCCGCACAGCATGTTCCTCTGGCGCGCCGCCGACGAGGTTGTGGCGGGAGGTGACGGCCAGCGCGGGGGAGAACGACAACCGGTTGAGGCAGAAAGGACCGTCGGGCAAGGGCCGTCGTTGAGCGACGTTTGCTCAGGTGACAGGGGTGCGTGTATAAGACGTGAAGATCATGTGAAATCCAAGTATCAAGGTGCGGTATGTCTCGACCTCACATCTCCCGCTTTGCCTGTGCGGCGCTGCTCGCAGCCCTGCTGACAGGATGTGCCACAGAGCAACGCGGTGACTCGACGGCGGCGAGCGGCCACAGGAAGGCGGCTGCGACAGCGACCGAGCGACCGTCCTCGGTGAAGAAGCGCCACGTCCACTGTGCCAAGGGCACCGTCGAAGCCCGTCTCAAGTGCCTTGATCCCAGTACGAAGAAAGTTCAGGTGCGCGGCAGCGGGAAGGCCCTGGACGTGACGATCACCGTTTCGTCGGGTGCTTCCCTGGCACCGTTTGGGGTTGACGCCATGGTTCACGGGGAGAACCAGACGGCTGTCCGCGCGGCGGCGAAGGTCTTCGGACAGTCTTCTGTCCAAGGGCTGTCGATCATCGGGGTGGGGCCTGCTCAGGACAAGTACGGAAGCACCAGCACCCAACCTCTCTGGGTCTGGGGCAGCTACCACGGGCACTTCTCCCAGTTCAACCTGAACGTGCTGGAGATGAAGACTCTTTGGGATGCCGCCGACAAGGCCGCGATTCTGCTCTCCTGAACAGGGGGCGCGACTGAACTGCGCGGCAACTCGCTCCGGCCGCGCGACTGTGGGGCACCACACGCGGTCCGGGCCGATGCGGCCCGGGTAGCCCTGACCGACCCGATCATCGTCGCCTGCCCCTACTGCAGGCTAGACACGGCGTTCCGGAGCAGCCTGCGGATGTGCCGAGCGGCGGGGGAGCGCGGCCTCTGCCCGAGCTCCCGCCTCCGTCAAGGTCACGACCCGCGGCACCGCCCGTCCGGCCACTGCTTAACGGGACGCACTGGAGCCGACCGCGCTCCAGAACTCCGCGACCCCGCAGAACAAACAGGACGATCAACAACTCATCACGCATTCACGACCGCAGGTGAATTGAGGTCAAGGCTCCTATTCGCCGCCCGGTTATGCGTGGACGCGGAGTTGGGCGTGCACCTTCCACCGGGTGCCATGGGTGAAGGCGACGCGGAAGGCGTAACAGCGTTCGTCTGCCGGGTTCCACGCGATGCCTCTGCCGTGTGGGCGGACCAGAGGCCGCACTCCGAGGACTGCAGTGGATGGCTCACAGACGAGATCCCATACGTGGTTGGGAAGGGCGAGGCTTGCCAATCGCGGAAGGAGCACGTCAGGCGCGCTGGCGTCGTGGGCGTGGAAGCAGCTGACCACGCCGTCGAGTAGGGCCTTGACGATACCTGCCGAGCGCCGACCGGGAAGGTCAGGACCCGCCAAGGACAGGTCCAGCACGAATGAGTCTGCCACTCGCCCGGCCGTAGGCCTTCCGGTTCGTATCGTTGTGCGCGGGCGCAGTCGCATCCACCATTCCCCTGGCGTCCGCGGGAGCACGTCGCCAAGGTCGGCAGCGAGATCACCGATCACGCAAGTGGCTCCTGGGTCGGGATCAGGTATGGCCGAAGCGAGGGCGTAGCGCAGATGGTGCCGACCGTCGGTGCTGCTGCCGCGGCGGCAGACCAGCCCCGGACCGAGCAGATGCCCATAGGCCCCCGCTCCGACGTTGTACAGCAGAACGTTTTCCACATCGACGAACGCGTCGTCCGGGGCGTCGTACTCAGCTATCAGCCCGTGCCCACCCTCCGGCTCAAGCGCCCGCAGCGCCAGTCGCAGTTCATCCCGGAACCTACGCTGCCATCCCCTGGGCTCGAACGGCAGCCGCGCCACACTCCAGGCTGAGACGATGCTCCGACTTGTCTCAATCTCATAATCCATCCCAGCATCGTCACCAACGCATGCTGAACCGCCCCGGGTTCGGTAGAGATCTCAGATTGTGGTTGTGACCTGGGGTTTTGTGGATTTCATGTAGTGGTTGGTCTCGTACTCGACGGGCG
>NZ_JBITER010000094.1:0-9614 GCF_044455345.1 Streptomyces sp. NPDC051286
GGACCGGACACGACCGGCACCACACTCGCAGCAGCCGCCTCGAACGCCTCGCCTACCGACTCACGGCCTGACCCAGGAATTACGCAGCAGAGTCGTCGTGATCACCAAAGCGCACATAGCACTCAGTGGCACACCAACCCATCTTTTCGTTGAAGCGCGCACAATAAACCCCCCACAGTAGTTGACCGAACGAGAATAATCATGTTCACGTTAAGTCGCTACACATGATTCAGCCATCCCACGTGCCGGCATCATGCCATGGCTTCGGCGTAGTCGACGGGCATCCGGTTCATGACGGTCTGGTCGGCCGGGGAGAGCGGAACAGGCACGGCCTCCAAGATCATGGAGTTCTCGACGCCCCGTGACCTGTCTGGAAGACCGTGCCTGCCGAAGCATCATCGCTGATCCCGCCTGCCCTTGACCAACTCCGCGAGCATGCCGAGGCCGCGCCGGAAGAAGTGCCCGGACTGCTGGACCGCCTCGCCCAGGTGCCCGATCCGCGTGATCCCCGCGGAGTGCGCCACGCGCTGGTCGGCGTTCTTGCCCTGGCCGCCTGCGCAGTGCTGGCCGGGGCAACGTCGCTGCTGGCGGTCGGCGAATGGATTGCCGACGCTCCGCCCCACGTGCTGGAACAAGTCGGCATGCGACTCGACCCCTTGTTCCCCAAACGGTCTCTGCCTGCGGAAACAACGGTTCGACGACTGCTGGCCCGGATCGACGGCGACACGCTGGACCTGGCGGTCGGCCGCTGGCTCGCCGACCGCCGCAACCGAGCCGAGGGCCGGCTGCGCGGCCTGGCGGTCGACGGCAAGAGCCTGCGCGGAGCGGCCAGGGCCAACGGCCGCAGGATCCACCTGCTCGCAGCCCTGGACCACACCACCGGCCTGGTCCCGGCCCAGCTGGACGTGCAGGAGAAGACGAACGAAATCACCTGCTTCCAGCCGCTGTTGGAGACCGTGGCCGACCTGGCCGGGGTGGTCGTCACCAGCGACGCCATGCACACCCAGCGCGAGCACGCCGACTACATTCTCGGTCGGGTGCGGTTCCTTTGAAGGGAGGTGCTGAGGTGGGAGAACGCTGATCGGGGCTGTGTTCGGGGCTTCTCGTCTCTACCGTGGTGGTGGAGAAGGAGGGGGAGCGGATGGGCTCGCTGTTCGAGGAGTTGGAAGCCCGCGAGGCGGCCGCCCGGGTTCGGGTGGAAGAGCTGGAAGCCGAGGTCGCTGAGCTGTCCGGGAGGCTGGAACTGGCCCGGGAGGGGCTGGAGCGTGTGCGGATCACGCGGGAGACGGTCGCCGAGGTGCTCGCGGAGATGGGTCCGGAGGTGTCGCTAGCGGCGGCCGATGCCGGACAGTCGCCTGCGGGTGAGCGGGTGGCGTCGGCGTATGCGGGGGCCGAGCGGCAGGTCGTCGGAGTGCTGACCGTGCCGAACTGGCAGCCCGGGATGATGCCGGATGTGCTGCCGTCGGTGTACCGCGACATCGTGGAGGTGGTGGCGGACGCACCGGGGCCGGTCCGCGCCAAGCAGATCGTGCCGAGGATCGGGCTGCCGGCCGAGACGGGGAAGATCGAGGGCACCCGGTCGAAGCTGAAGCGGCTGGTGGAGCGGGGCTGGCTGGACGAGGAGACCCCCGGCTTGTTCACCCCGGCCCGCCGCCGCGCGGCCGCTTCGCCCAACTCCCGCTGACAACAGGGCTCTTCCGCCTACAGTCGAAGGTGCGACCCAATCGGATGCAGGACAGGAAGAGCCCTGGAGATGAAACCGTACGACACTCATGCCACCGCTGACCCCTTTGCCCGCTCGGTCAGTGCCTTCGAGACCCTGATGCACACCCTGTCGGGCACGGATGCGAGCGTGTGGACCCACGCCGAGCTGGAAGAACACCTCGACGCCGCCGGGCGGGAGCTGTTACGGCAGCTGCTGCAGGACCATCTGGACCTTCGTGCGATGCGCGAAGAGCAACAGGTCCGCGCCGGCAGCAGGCCTCTCGTGGTGGGGCCGGAGGGACGAGCCCGGCCCTGGCGGGAGACGGGACACTCCCGCTGGCTGGCCAGCATTTTCGGGCTGGTCCGCGTGGCCCGGGTCGCCCACCGGGGTCCTGGCGTCGGCAACGTGCACCCCGCCGACGCCGCGCTGTCACTGCCTGCGGGCCGGCACTCGATGGGCCTGCGCCGGCTCGCGGTCACCGAAGCAGTGCGAGGCTCGTTCGACCAGGCCCAGCAGGCGGTCGAGCGCCACTGCGGGAAGGTGCTGGGCAAACGCCGACTCGAAGAACTGGTGGTCGCGGCCGCGGTCGACGCCGACGCCTTCTACCGGGCGAAGATCCCCCTCCCGTGCAGCCGCGCGATGCCGCTGGTGGTCCAGGTGGACGGCAAGGGCGTGGTCATGCGGCCCGAGGCCCTGCGGGAGGCCACCCGCCGGGCCGCCGCGAAGGCTGCGGCTGGCGGCCATCGCGGCCGGCTCGCGCCGGGCGAGAAGCCGAACCGGAAACGGATGGCGACCGTGGCCTGTGTCTTCGACACCCGCCCGGCCCCAAGGCGCCCCCACGACGTGATCCACCCGGCCGGCGGCCGAAGCGGCGAACGACCTGCCCGCCGCGGGCCGAAGGCCGAGAACAAATGGTGCACCGCTTCCCTGGTCCGCCCGCCCGAGCAGGTCATCGCCGACGCATTCGACCAGGCCCAGGCCCGCGACCCGAAGCATCTGCGGCCGTGGCTCGTCCTCGTCGACGGCGCCCGTCACCAGCTCGACCTGATCACCGCCGAGGCCGGCCGACGCGGCGTCACGCTGCACGTGCTGCTGGACTTCGTGCACGTCGCCGAGTACGTCTGGGCCGCCGCCCACGCCTTCCACAAGCCCGGCACCACCGGGGCCGAAGCCTGGGCGGCCGGCCACCTGACCGCGATCCTTGCAGGCCACGCCGCCCGCACCGCGGACCAGATGACCGCCCAAGCCGATCGGGAACACCTCCCAGCCACCCGGCGCGAGGCCGTCGACGCCTGCTACCGCTACCTGACCGGCCACCTCGACCAGCTCCGCTACGACACCGCGCTCGACAACGGCTGGCCGATCGCCACCGGCGCGGTCGAAGGCGCCTGCCGTCACCTGATCGCCGACCGACTCGACATCACCGGCGCCCGCTGGGGCCTTCACGAAGCCGAAGCCGTCCTACGGCTCCGCGCCCTCGTCGCCAACGGCGACCTCGACTCCTACTGGCGCTTCCACACCGCCCGCGAGCACGAGCGCCTCTACCCCACCCCCGACCAGCAGGATTTCAGCCTGACCGTTTGATCACGAGCCTGCTTGCGGACAGACTGCGACCCATGAGGTTCACAGGCATGCCCTCCGGCACACAGACCACCGGCGCCGAGGCTGACCTCCCCATGCCCCGGCAGGCTCACCAGTGACGACCGACCTGCCCCAATTCCGCTACCACCCCGACCCCGTCGCAAGCGGCTCCATCCGCGAGAGCTCCGAGACCTGCGCCTGCTGCAACCGCAGCACGGGATGGATCTACACCGCCACCTTCTACACGGCCCAGGAAGTCAGCGGGAGATTCTGCCCCTGGTGCATCGCCGATGGCAGTGCCGCTGAACGATTCGAAGGTGAATTCACCGACGCATACGGACTCGACGGCGTCAGCGAGGAGACCCTGGTGCAGGTCACCCGCCGCACCCCCGGCTTCCACGCCTGGCAGGATCCGCACTGGCTTGTCCACTGCAACGACGCGGCCACCTTCATCGGCGAGGTCGGATACACCGAGCTGGCAGCCCACCCCGAGGCACTCGACCAGCTCCGACTCGACCTCCGAATGGGCGGCTGGCACGATCCGTCCCAGCTCGAGAGCTTCCTGACCCACCTCGGCCAGGGGGCAAGCGCCATGCTCTTCCGCTGCACCGTCTGCGCCACCCACCTCGCCTACACCGACGCTTCATAGCCACGGCCCAGCTCAGCACTGCGGGTGCCGATTATTCATCCATCCTGGTCACGCAGCATGTTGGTACTCGTGAAGGGTTCCGCCGAGTCGATCTCGTCGACGGACATCCAGGTGGCTGATCTGCCCGGGATCGGCGATTGGTGCGGGGAGTTGGCGGAGCGGAGCCGCTTGCCCCAGGGCTCGGTGCGGCCGGTGCCGGTTGTAGAAGGTCTCGAACTCGCGGAGCGCGTGCAGGAGGTGCCCCTGGTTCCAGATCAAGGTGCGGTCGAGGAGCTCGCGCCGGCAGGTCTGTATCCATCGCTCCATGAGGGAGTTCATCCGGGGTATCCGGATGCCGGTGGTGACGACCTTCAGACCGGTTTCGGCCAGCAGGGTGTCGAAGGCGGCGGTGAACTTCGAGTCCCGGTCCCGGATCAGGAAACTGGCCCTGGTGCCCGCGTCCTCCAGATCCATGAGGAGGTTGCGGCCGAGCCGCACGATCCACTCCGCGGTCGGGTGCGCGGTGGCGCCCAGGATCCGGACGCGCCTCGTGGAGTGCTCGATGACGGCGAAGACGTACATCCGTGCCCCAGTCAGGGTGCGGGTCTCGAAAAGATCGCAGGCGAGCAGCGCTTCGGCCCGGCTGCGCAGGAAATCGGCCCAGGTCGTGCTCTGCCGTTCGGGCGCGGGTGGGATGCCGTGCTCGCGAAGGATCTCCCAGACGGTGGAGGCGGCGACCTTGATGCCCAGCGCCGCGAGCTCACCGTGGATCCGACGATACCCCCACGACGCGTTCTCCCTGGCCAGACGCAGGACCAGGACGCGGATCGAGCGGACGGTGGGCGGGCGTCCACGCCGCTTCGGCGCACAGGTGGTGGCATGGCGTCGCTTGAGCAGGTTGCGGTGCCAGCGCAGGATCGTGTCCGGGCGTACCAGCAGCAGGAGGTGGCGCAGCTTCTCTCTCGGGAGGTGGTGGAGCAGGCCGGCGAGGATGGCGCGATCGGTGTCGGTGAAGGCGGGCTTGGCGATCTGGCTTTGCAGGACCAGCAGTTGGTGTCGGAGCGCAAGGATTTCGATGTCCTTGTCGCGGTCGCTCATCGGCAGCAGACGTAGCAGGGCGAAGATGTTGGTCGCGGCGAGGTAGGCCAGGCGCAGCAGCACGACCGATCATGATGCCGTCCTCCCTCGCTCAGGTGAAGACAGCGGGGCGGCCGACGTCGCATCAGAGATGGCCGATCAAGGCCGTGACCTGGGCGGATGATTTATCGGCACCCGCACAGTCACTCGACGCACAGCTCGACTCCCTCGCCGAAGCCGGGGTCACCTGCGTCTTCTCGGAGAAGATCTCCACCCGCGCCACCAGGCGCCCCGAGCTGGAGGCCGCCGGGGAGATCCGCTCCTCCGGCGTCGCCGTCACCCTTGTCGTCCACGAGCACAAACGCCTCGGCCGCGGCATCAAACTCACCATGCTCGCCGAAGAGCTGAAGGCCAGCGACGTCGGCCTGGAGTTCCTCACGGTCGTCGCCGCCGGACGCTGGCACGCCGCCCACCGGCACGCCCAGCAGGCCGAAGCCGCCCGCCAAACGGCCGTGCACCTCCGCGCGGCCTACCAAGCCGCCGCGGAAGCCCCGCTGGGGGGCATGCACGCCTACGGCCAGCTACTGCCGCTGCGCCAACAGCGGCAGCATGCCGACGCGGTCCGCACCGCGCTGCCGAAGCTGGCCATCCGACTCCAGGCCGAGGCTGGATGGCCCGCCTTGGCGGCCCTGCTGGACCAAGTCCAGCGCGCCGGCCACGACAGCACAGCCCTCCTACGCAGGGTCGCTGCGCAGCGGGAGCTCGAAAGCACGGAGTCTGTCAGCGAGGTGCTTGTCTGGCGCCTGTACCGGCTGGACCTCGTACCCGCCAAGTAGCCCACCGCTGTGCCAGCAGGAAAACGCACAGCGAAGCAGGTCCAGCAGACCGCTCCTCCCGCAACCCTCCCGAGTGCGGAGGCTGTGCACCCTCGTCGGCGTTGAGTAGGCCACCAGCGTCCATGGTGTAACGCCCATCGGCAGCCTTGTCCGCCTGCCCCTCAGCAGGCGGACAAGGCTGGATCAGCCGAGCAGACGGGCGATGTGCTTTCGCAGGGGTGCTTCGAGTTGCAGGTTGTTTCCGCGCTCCATCCCCTGAAGGTACTCGCTGGCCACAACCAGCTGGGAGAAGCGTGCAGCGGCCGATTGCAGCATGGGCTTGAACTCGCCGAAGACGCGGTCGGCAACAGCAGGGGCGGCGAGGCAGATTGGCGCGCAGCACGCGGCGTGGATTGATGGGTCCTGCAGATGATCAGGAGAGGAGCCGCTGACCCCACCATTCGTCGGGGCCCTCGACGCCCGGCGGGATCGCGTAGACGCCCGAACCGACGTGCTCGATGTACTCGTTGAGGGCGTCGGCGCGCGACAGGGTGCGCTGGACGGGGATGAAGCCGGTGCGGACGTCGCGCTGGTAGGCGAGGAAGAAGAGCCCGACCTCCAGGCGGCCGGTGCCGTCGGTGCCGTCGGTGCCGTCGGTGAAGGAGTAGCCGCGGCGGAGCAGCCGGGTGCCGCTGTTGGTGTCCGGGTGCGAGAGGCGGACGTGCGAGTCGGCGGGCAGGTCGACGAGCCGGGGCTCGTCGTGCTCGCGGGTCCGGCCGGTCGGGGCGCGCTCGCGCTTGTCGCGGCTGATGACCTGCTCCTGCTCCGCCAGGGAGGTGCGGTCCCAGGTCTCGATGTGCATCCGAATGCGGCGGGCGACGAGGTACGAGCCGCCAGTTATCCAGTCGGGGCCGTCGCCGGGGGCGGCCCCGACGTGGCCGTCGAGGCTGGCGCTGTCGCTGCTGGCGATGTTGTGGGTGCCGTCCTTGAAGCCGACCAGGCTGCGCGGGGTCTGCGCCTCGGGGGTGGTGGACGAGGTCTTGCCGAAGCCGAGCTGGGGCCAGCGGATCGCGGCCCGGCCGAAGGCGATCCGGGAGAGGTTGCGGATTGCGGACCGGCCGAGCAAGTAGGCGGGCGACGGCAGGCGGCCCATCAGCAAGGCGGCTCTTGCCGGGACACCGACGCTGATGTCCTGGCCCCCAGCGCGAGTAGCCGGTGCAACTCCGGCCACCGGTTGGTCGCGGCATCGTGCTGCGCAAAGGCTCAGCTCGTAGGCTACGCGTGGGCGCGCTTGTCGGGCCGAGAATCACCCCTGAGGGGGCCTGTGCGCGGCCGGGGCTGGCCGCTGCAGGTGGTTACGTAGTGCCGCCCTGCTTGATGCGAAACCCATCAGGCCAGTGCACTTGTCCGATTTTGTATTCGTGGATGAGGAATCCATCGGGTGATCTCCTGAACCCTGGCAGGGTTCGCGCTTGCTCGATGCGCCGTTCGGCCCGCTCCGTACTGGAATACAAGCCGAGCACCTTGAAATCTTCCTCGCTGTCATCCCAGCACAGCGGCTCGCCGTCTTCGAAGACATCAGACGATGCTTGATCGTCCTGCGGAAGGAAGTGATGCCGGTGCACGAGCAGATAGAAAGTATTCTCCACGGTGATCCCTTCGGAGGTCGGTGAGGTTTACGGGTCAGTCTTCTTGCCGTCCGTCAGCATGCTCTGTGAAGAATCCATCGATCCAATCGTCGGTATCGACTTCCATAGGGGTGATGACGAAGCAGTCAGGCTCGTCTCGGAATCCTGGAAGAAGCATTGACACTTTCTCCTGCGCCTCGGCGGCCGACTCGGTCGGATAGACGCCGAGGTTTCTCCACTCTGTCTCGTCCAAGCGCACCTCGCCGTCCGAATCACGATGCAGCGTCCGGCCGTCTTCTTGTTCGATCAAATGCCTGGCATGCCACAGAATGAAGACATTTTCCCGCGCTTCGAGCTCTGATGTCATTTTTCGCACTTTCTTGTGGGGGGGAAGGTGTCCGCCTGGCCTCGCGATGATTTGTCGCGAGGCCAGGCGGACACCTTCGACTACCCGCGACTAGTGTCGGTCGAGGTACTTACGGGCCTTGCTGATCGACCCCCTAGCGCCCTTCTCCTTCTTGGTGGGAAGTCGCCCGTATTCATCCTTGAAGTACTTAATGGCCGACTCCAATGAGCTCTTTCCGGGGATTTTCCGCTTACCCCTGACGAAGCTCGGGGAGTGCCCCCTATGCCATTGGCAGAAGGAGATCACTTAATGTCAGTGGCCTTCAGATTTCCGTCCCTGAAGGTCCATACTCTTCTGTGATGTGTTGCCTGCCATCCTTCCTTGGCAACTAGAGGCCCCTTCATCCATGCCAACATGCCGGGTACCCCTTCTTCGAGGAGCGCTCTCCTCGCCGCCTGCTTGCGTTCGATGCGAACGGGATACACCGAGACCCAGAACCCCACGGATCCCGGATGCACGCCGCCTCCGTAAGTCCTTGACTGGGCCGCAGTCCATCTGGCATCCATGATCTCGGATGTGTCTCCAGTGGTCGACGGATCGAACGTGAGGTCCACGATCTTGGCCGACGCAGGTTCGATCGCATCCCGCATTTCACTGTGCGTCACAGGCCACGCATATCCTCGCGGCAGTTTCTTTCGGATCACTCCAGCTTCCTTACTTGCGATTGAGGTGCTTTTCGATCTGCTTCCACTCGCCCGACCTGCGCTCCTTCGCGGTGGGCAGCCGGCGGTAGTGTTCCTTGAATGTCCGGTCTACGGCCTTCTTTGTCGTTTCCGTTCCCTCCTTCCCCTTGCCACGTGCCCATGACGGAATGTCGCGCGCAGTCTCTTTGCCGGACTTCTTTGGCGCCTTCGCCCAGAGGATTCTCACCTTGTTGATGGCCCAGGCTTTCCCATACCACCAGATGAGGCCGATGATCGCTACGACTGCGGCCACGCCGATGATGGAGAGCACCGTTCCCGCGCTGATGCCAGTGACAGCCAGACCGACCAGCGCAATGGCAGCCATGCGTCCGTCGAGGTCGACGAGATTGATGGGGTCGCCGCAGGTGTAGTCGTAGGCGTTGCAGCTTCCGCCGCGGATGGGGTCGGTGCTGAGGAAGCGGCCGGTGTTGGGGTTGTAGAGGCGGACTCCCATGAGGGTGAGTCCGGTGAGGGTTTCGCTGCTGCGTTGATGGGCGCCGAGCCAGTTGTAGCGGGGGGCTGTCTCGGTGCGGGGGTTGCCGAATTCGTCGGTGTCGGAGGTGGTGGGGGCCTGGTTGGTGTCGAGGGGGAGGTAGAGGGCGATGTCGCCGTGGAGGGCGGTCAGGGTGAGGATTGCCGGGCCGCTGGTGGAACTGGTGGCGGCGAGGGTTCCGTCGGGTCCGGGAATGTAACGGGTGATGTCGCCGACAGTGGCGGATTCGCTGATCCAGCGGGGTGTGTCGCTGTCGTCGGCGTAGTGGTTGGTCTTGCCGGCGGTGGTGGTCCAGGTGGTGCCGTCGCTGGTCTCCACGGTCCAGCTCTGGTGGCGGAAGGCGGCGTCGAGGGTCCAGGTCTGGCGGGTGGTGCCGTTGGTCTGGCGGCGGACGAGGTCGTTGGCGTAGTAGTCGATGCTGCCGTGACCGGGGACGGTCAGGGTGCGGCCGAGGTCGTCGTAGGTGTAGCCGGCATCGGTGATGCGGTCGGCAGAGTCGTAGGTGAACCGCCCCGGGTTCGGTAGAGATCTCAGATTGTGGTTGTGACCTGGGGTTTTGTGGATTTCATGTAGTGGTTGGTCTCGTACTCGACGGGCG
>NZ_JBITER010000095.1:0-9587 GCF_044455345.1 Streptomyces sp. NPDC051286
TTAGACAAGCCGGATCATCGCAGGTCAAGGGGCACCTTTTCCATGCTATGACAGAACGTCACCGTCCTTGGAATTCGCGGTGAAACACCGAGGCTCGGGTGGAGATCACCCGGGCACGGCCGTCGTCCTCCAAGGTGAACGTCCACAACTCGTCCGCGCCGATCTCGCGCAGCGGCGTCGGATCGGCCTCCCACACCTCAAGCGGGGACCGGCCCTTCAAAGGCTCCGGCCGGTGGGAGGTGTTCCACCACGACACCCAGTCCAACAGGCGCGCGGTGAATTCCTCGAAGCCCAGCAGCACCTCGTCCTTCGGCCGTGCCCGGCGCCGGCCCGGGCGCGGCTGACGCACATAGCCGGGCAGCGCGGCAAGGAACATCGACTCCACCGCCCGGTTCAACCCCTCCACCGTGCCCTTCAGGTGCGGGGTGTAGGCCGGGAGGTCCTCAACCGTGACGTCGAGAGCGTTGAACGCGGCAGTCACCGTCCTCGACAAGAAGTCCTTGCCCCGGTCCACCCGCACCCGCTCCGGCAGCCCGCCCTGCAGGCCAAACGGCCTCTCGCGCAGCACCGCCGCCCGCATGCGTGCCGGGGATCCGATTCTTCTTTCTCCGGACTACCAGATCGACGAGGTGCCGAGCCGGTACTTGTGCCGGTCGTCATTCGCCCGTCTCGCGCCGGAGACGAAGCGGAACTACACGGACGACTACTGTCTGTTCTTCGATTTCCATCGAGGGCCCGGACGGTCCGGAGCAAAGCGGTGCCGCCGGACTCGTCCCATCGCTCAGTCGGGGGGATGCCGGCATCGGTGAGTGCTTCGGCCACGGCTGTGCAGTACCGGCGACCCTCGGCGTAGTCCACGGTTGGCTCCCCGTCGGTGCCGTCGGCGTTCATCGATGATCCTTGTGCTGGGCCAAAACGCGGTCACGGTATGCGCGCCATGTGTCGAACGCGGAGTGTGCTGACTCCGTGGTGAGGAAGTCTCCCGATCCGGTCTCGAAGGCACGTGCGTCCAGTGCGTCGGCGAGGACTGGACGGCACTCGGCAGAGTGCCGGAAGACCGCCTGATGGAAATGACGAAGCAGCTGCGAAAACTGTCGCATGGTGCCCCATGCCGTGGGTTCGAATCCCACGCTCTTCGCGTGGGGTGGCCCCTGACCAGCAACTATGGTCAGGGGCCGCCTGGCTTTTCGGCCTCGGACGCTGTCCGTGACCGACCACTGTTGTCCGGTGTTGACCACCCCAACTGGCACGCATCTGGCATGGGGCCGACAGTGCCGCCTCGGCGTGCCTGTTGGCCTCGCGCGCAGTGCAGCGTGATCGAATAGGGCATGGCATCGTCCTGGACCGGTAGGCGGGTGCGTCTACGCGCTATTGAGCCCGATGACTGGACGGTGTTCGCGCGCTTCGCGGACGATGACGGACGGCGAGTGGGCCGGTTGGATCTGCCGCGGTCCGCCGAGAGCTATCGTGCCTGGGCGAAGGAGCAGGCCGTTGCCGAGTGCGATGACGACCGTTTCCGGTTGGCGGTCGAAACGACGGCCACGGGGGAGCTGGTCGGCGCGGTCGGCTCACATCGCACCGGTCGTTGTTCGGGCTGGTTCGAGTTCGATGTCGTGATCGGCGCCGGCCACCGGCGCAAGGGCTACGCGGCGGAAGCCGTGGTGCTGTTGCTGCGCTTCATGTTCGCCGAGCGGCGCTATCACAAGTGCCTGGCGGCGGTCTTGGCCCCCAACGAGGCGTCGTTGGCACTTTTTCGTCGGCTCGGCTTCACCGAGGAGGGGCGCTTGCGGGAACACGTTTTCTTCGCTGGCAGGCATCACGACCTCGTCATGATGGGCATGCTCGCCGACGAGTTCGACCGGCGACACACGATGAGCGAGCCGTGAGCAGGTCGTCCGGGCGTGTGCGGAACGGTACTCGGACTTGATCGACGTTCGCTGTTGGCGGGTGTAGGCGGTCTGTCGCCGAAAGCGGGGCTGTCCTCAGCCGCGCACGGTGGCACGCAGGTGCAGGCCGGCGGTTGCGAGACCGAGGAGGGTAGCGGGTTGCTGTCGAATGCAGAGTCGGCCGGGCCGTCCGCGGCGCGACCTTGCAACTGCGCTCGGCTGCCGCGTCAACCGTCCCCCTGCTTGATGTCCAGATGGATCGGACCCCGAAGAACGGGGCTGGGCCGGTACGGCGGCGGATCGGCGACCAGCCTGGGGCGGTCGAGCCGGCGTACCAACTCGGTCAGCGCGATCTGGGTTTCCCGCCGGGCCAGCGGGCCGCCGAAACACAGGTGGATGCCGCTGCCGAACCCCAGGTGCTGGTTGTCACGCCGATCCGGGTCGAAGCGGTCCGGATCGTGGAAGCGCTTCGGATCGCGGCTGCCTGAGGCCAGCATGAGCATGATCCGCGAGCCCTGGGGAATGACGGTGTCGGCGACAGTGACGTCGCTGTACGCCGCCCGCCAGGGAATGATTTGCACGGAGGGCTCGTAGCGCAGCAGTTCCTCGACCAGCGGCACGACGAGGTCCGGTTCGTCGCGCAGTCGCTGCGGCACCTGCGGGTGGCGCAGCAGCGTCAGCATGCCGTTGGTGATGAGGTTGACGATGGTCTCATGGCCGGCGATGAGGAGCAGTCTGGCGGTGGCGACGATTTCGGCGTCGGCCATCCGACCGTCGGGCCCGTCGTCGTTGGCCAGCCGTGACAGCAGGCCATTTCCCGGCCAGCCGTGGCGCTGTTCCACCAGCTCGCCGAGGCACTGGCGCAAGTCCTTGCGGGCCTGTACGCCCTTGTCCAGTTTCTCCTTCGGGTCGGTTTTGGGGTTGTAGTCGATCGAGTTCATGATGTCGTTCACCCAGAGGTGGAACCTCGGCTCGTCCTCGCGTGGCACGCCGAGCAAGTGACAGATCACGGTTACGGGGAGCGGGGAGGCGAAATCGTCGACGACGTCGATCTGCTCCTTGCCCGCCAAATTGTCGATCAGGCTGCCGACGGTGGCGGTTAGGAAGCCTTCAAGTCCGGTCACCAGCCCAGGGGTGCGCGGGGGGCCGAAGTGGCGCATCGCCATACGCCGCAGGCGATCGTGCTCGGGCGGGTCCATGTGGATGAACGACGACGTGGCCCCTTCCTCGGCTGAGAGCAACGGACGCGACAGATTGCGCAGGTCGGAGCTCAGATGCGGGTCATTCAGTATGTCCGTGATCTCGCGATAGGTGCTGATGACGTAGCTGCCGTCCTCCTGCCGAGCCACCGGCGTCTTGCGCAACTCGGCATACAGCGGGTAGGGGTCGGCTCGGGCGGAGTAGTCGAAGATTCGTTGCAGGGTGCCGGGCGTCCCGGTCGTGGTCGTCTGGCCTTCCTCCTGCCGATGCTGGTGCACGGCCGTGACGCGGCGCTCACCCGGGTCATGGCCTGTGACGACCACCGTGGCGCCCTGCGTGAGCAGGGCGGGGCCGGGGAAGTCGACGGGCACCGGTTTCATGTCGGCCGGCTGGTCCGGCGTGGGGCAGGGGGGCGGGAAAGGTGCTGCCGTCTCGATCAGCCGTCGGTAGTGGTCCAGCCACTTGGCGTTGTTGAAGCTCACGGCAGCCGTGACGCGGCCCCGATAGCCATATGCGGTGACGAAACGGTGGTCGTCCAGCGATCCCTGGGTGACGACCACCTCGTCGGCGAAGGTCGGCACGCCGATGGACTTGATGTTGACGCCGAACTGGATCGACCAGAACAGCGGGATGGACAGGTGAGGCCAGCGGTCCGCCTGGGCGCTGACCATGTTGTGTGCCGCGACCTCTGCCTGCTCCACGGCGTTGGCCCAATGCTCCAGTGAGATGAGCCGGTACTCGTAGATCGGGTTCGGGCAACGTGCCACGTCTCCCGCGGCGAAGACGTCGTCGGTGACGCGGCCATTGATGTCGAGGGCGCGGCAGCCCGTGTCGCAGGTGATTCCCCACACGCCCGCCGCCAGTCCCGACTCCCGCAGCCACTCGGTGTTGCGGATGCTCCCGAGTGCCACCACCGCCACATCGGCGTCGATCGTGCTGGCGTCGTCGAAGTGAGCACGGCGAAACCGTCCTTGTGCGTCGCCCTCCAGCCGGGTGACCTTGGCACCGCAACGCAGGTCGACGCCGTGCGCGCGCTGCATGTCGGCCGCAACCTCGCCGATCATGGCGCCGAGCGCCCCGACCAGCGGGGCCGGCGCGAGTTCGGCGACGGTCACCGGGATGTCCCGCTCTCGGCAGATGGAGGCGATCTCGGAGCCGGTGAATCCCGCACCGATGACCAGCACACGGGAGGGCCTGGCGGCGAGGGCCCGCTGCAGGCTCTCGGCATGCTCGCGCGTACGTACGACGAACACTCCGTCCAGGGCCGCCTCGGACTCGACGAACCACGGCCGGGCCCGTACCCCGGTAGAGATCAGCACCCGGTCGAAGGGAACCTCGCGCCCGTCGGCGAGACGCACGTGGTTCGTCGCGAGGTCTAGCCCGCTGGCGGGCACGCCCAGCAGCCACTCCGCATCGATGCCACGACGGCGCGGCAAAGCGGTGCCCCCGGCCGGCACCCACCCGGTCAGTACTTGCTTGGACAAGGGAGGCCGGTCGTAGGGCTCGCCCAACTCGTCACCGATCATGGTCAACGATCCGGTGAAACCCTCGTCTCGCAGCGCCTCCGCGGCCCGCAGCCCCGCCAGCGAAGCCCCGACGACCACGATTCGGCCATCGCGCTTGAACGCACGCAGGTTGTCGGCACTGGTCATGACGGCGACGCCTCCGCCAGTGCGTGCCGCGCCTCCAGCTGGTCGACCAGGATCGCCTGGACCGGGCAGGCCGCCGCGGCGCGTAGCACCTGGTCGCGCTGGGTGTCGTCGGGGTTCGGGTCGTACATGAGCGCTTCCTCACCGTGCATCCGGAACGCCTCCGGAGCCAGGAACGCGCACTGCGCATACCCCTTGCATCGGGAAAGATCAACGACAACTTTCACCCCGACCTCCACAGGGAGTGGGAGCTGCAGACCCTCAAGCCGGCGCCACTCCGGCGCGCAACGAGGGAGGATCCGGCCGCTGCCCACCCCTCGAAGTACGAGGGGTGCACCGCGCTCGTCGGGTCTCCATGGAAAGAATTGATCATCGGCTAAGGCGATCGGCGCCTGACTAGGGACGTATCCCTCGTTGCGGCCGCATTTTGGTTACGTAAGCGACGCTCTTTTGGATTGCCGTTTCGACGGAAACCGTGTGGCACGGTGCGCCGGAATACCGTGAATCAGCCTAACAGCGGCACCGATACCTGCGAGTGCAATGGCCCGGGAGACGAACGCCTGACATCCAACGTTGACATCAACGACGCTGGACAGCGGCGTACCTTGGTAGAGGACCGGCGTACGCGGCAGCAGCGAGACGCCGAGTCTGCAGAGGTCGGATCGAACTCCTAAAGCAATTTGCGGGAACACGTTTTCTTCGCCGGCTGGCACCACGACCTCGTCATGATGGGCATGCTCGCCGACGAGTTCGACCAGCGACACACGATGAGCGAACCATGAGCCGGTCATCCAAGCGTGTGCGGAACGGCACTCGAACTTTGGTCAACGTTCGCTGTTCGCGGGCTGAGGCGGCCTGTCACTGAAAGCAGGACTGCCCTCAGCTGCGCACGGTGGCGCGCAGGCGCAGGCCGGCGGTTGTGAGACCTTCGAAGGTGGTGACCCGGTAGCTGGGTTCCGGTCCGAGCGGCTCGCTCAAGTGGTAGCAGCGGGCGGTCTGCGCAGTCAGGAGCGTCAGCATCGCCATGGCCAGAGCCGCTCCCTCGCAGCCATGCGGCCCGGTGCCGAAGGAGAGGAAGACCCCGGGTTTCGCCGGCGAGCCCGAATCATCGAGCCAACGCTCAGGCTGGAACTGGTCCGGTTCGGAGTGTTCCCGTGCGTCGCGGTGGGCGGTGTAGGGGCAGACGAGAACGGTGGACCCGGCATCGATGGTGTAGCCGGCGAGCTGAGTCCGTCGCGTGGCGCGCCGGGTCAGTAGCCAGCTCGGGGGGTGCAGTCGGAGCACCTCGCGTACCAGCGCCTGGGTGTATTGCAGTCTGTCGAGGTGGGTGCTGGTCGTCGCAGCCGGGTCCGCGGGCAGCAAGGCGGCTTCGGCCGCGACGCGGTTCGCTGCCTGGGGGTGCCGGGCCAAGTAGAGCAGGATCCATCCGGCTGCCCGGGAAGGCGTCTCGAAGGTGGCGACGGTGATTCCGGGGAGAGTGTCGAGGATGGCCTCTTCCGGCAGTAGGCCGTGGCGGGAGGAGGGCCGGAGCATCTGTCCCAGCACGTCGTCACCGAGCCGGCCCGATGAACGGCGCCGGCGGACGATGGGCCGCAAAGCGTTGGTGAAGGCGACTTGCTGCCGTGTGCGGAACCGCCGTGCCGGTGTGGGGATCCAGCGCGGCCATGCCCAGCGCGAGGGGCGTACGAGCACCTCCCGGGCCACGAAGAGCTGTGAGGCAAAGGGCAGCAGGGTGGGAGCGTCTTCGGAGAAGAGGTAGCGCACGCCGACCTCTGCCAGTGCGTGCCGGACCGGGGGCAGAATCTCGACGTCCTGGCCCGTGGGCCACTGGTCAGCAAATCGAGCGGTCCCGGGCGCGATCTCACCGATCCGGGCTGCAACCGCCTGCGGGCGTAGTCCGCGCATGCGGGCGGCGTGAGCGTGCGAACGCTCCTTGGACGTCAGTGCTCCGCTCGACCGCTTCAACGGCGGGAAGAGAGGCGAGGGTACCTTGGGGAAGTCCTGCGCGCGGCGCAGGACTGCTTCACACGGCCCGGCCGCAGCGGCTACGTAGACACCCGGCTCCAGCTGCCAGACGTCCCCGCACTCGTCAGCGCCACGGCGCGCTAGTGCCAGCCGGTCGCGGCTCCAGGCCGCGAAGCTGCCTTCGGGCAACCGCGGCGGCTCATTCATTCGGCCCATGAGATCGCCCCTGACTCTCGTACCTGTCCAGGCCGATATCGTCGGCAGCTTGGCCGGGAGCCGGCGGGCGCCCCGGGCGCCCGCCGGCAGTGCGGTCAAATCCTGTCGTCGCCGGTGTGCGTGGCCCAGTCGTGGCCGCCGTACGCACCGTAGTTGCGGGTGAAGGACAGCTTGCCGAGCAGCTTGGCGATCATGGCGCACTCCTCTCACCTGTCTTCAGCACCATGTATTTTAAGTGCCATTTTTTTATACATGCCCTATATGTCATCTTAAGAGCGTCAGCCGCACGCACGGATATAAGGCGCGTACCTGCAGGCCGGGCCCGCAGTCGGTCGACGTCGCCCCGGCGCTGAGGGGCGGTGCCGCCCCCGGCCGCAAGGTTCGGCGGCGCCGGGCACCTCAAGACCGGCGGCACCAACGCCCCGAAGGAACGGAACGGCTTTCGCGCGAACCGGTCACCTCGCACCTCGGGAAGGCGGCGGGTTGGCGAGCTGCGACCACTGCCGATAGTGGCCGACGACGGCACCGAACCGGCGCCGTCCGCCTACAGGCCGGGCGCCCGGTAGCCGTCCAGGTACCAGAACGCCGCCGAGTACCAGACCAGGGCGATCACCGTGACGAGCGCGCCACCGGCGAGCGGGAGCGCCCAGCCCGGCCAGCGGCGGTGGCGCACTACGACGACCTTGGCGACGACGGCCCCACAGAGAAAACAGCCGGCGAGCAAGTGCAGCGCCTCGCGGGTCCCGGTCAGGCTGACGCCGTGGGCGATGATGCGCTGCTGGGCGATCGGGACGGAGAACAGGAAAGCGACCATACCGATCAGGCGGTGCACGGTGGGCACCGGGTGCGGCGCGGCGCGCAGGCCGGGCAGTCGGCCGTACATCCACAGCGCGAGGAGCAGCTGGATGAGCGCCAGGCCCAACAGAGCGCTGCCCAGCTGGGCCTTGAGCAGGACGACGGCGTGGCCGTGCACCCCGAAGAGGCTGCGCCGGCACTCCGGGGTGTGTACCCGGCCCTACCAGAGCAGGGCGGCGGTCACCGCCAGGGGCAGCAACAGCCACAACAGCCCAAGGAGCTGCCGGGATTCGGTGCGCGGGGCGAGGCGTGGCATGTGATCAGCCGCCCACGCCGTCGGCCTTGTCGCCTCGAGGAGCGCCGGCCCGAGTGGATGTAGAGCGCGGCGGGCCGGTGATCAGGAAGCCGGCGAGCGAGGTCACGGCGCCGACGGCCTCGGCGATCGCGCTGGCGGTCTTCTTCGGCCACCAGGCCGGCTCGTACATGTTCGGCAGCGGACCGAGAGCGCCCACGTTCACGTACCGATAGAGCAGCACGGCGCCCAGGGCGGAAACGGACACCAGGAAGGCGAACGCCCACACCGGCCGCCGGCGACCGAGGAGCAGGACCAGCAGCGCGGCCAGGGACGCCACGGCGGCTTCGAGGCGGAACAGCGTTCCCTGGCTGATCTGCTGCCCGATCGGATCGAAGGCGTGGGCGAGGTCGGCGTGCACGTAGGCGTTCACCGCCAAGGCGGCTGCGGTCACCACTTGGAGCAGCACACGGGTGATCGTGTTGCGGCGCGGGCGGTCGCCGGGTCCGGCAGCCATCGCTACTGCCCGGTCGCGCTTGCTGCGGCACTGCCGGGCGCTGGGGACGCCGTGCCGTTCCCGCCGACCCGGAGGTGGGTGTCCATGCCGAGTTCCTTGTGCTTGTCGATGGGGCTCGGACTCCCGGTTGGGGCCAGGGCCGAACCGTTGGAGCACGCAGTGGCAGCGGTCAGCGCGGCGAGTGCCAAGAACCGCAGTCCAGCGCGGGCGCCACGCGGGGATTCGAAAACGTGCACGACCATGTTTCGAGGCCTCCCTTCCGCGACGAGACTGGTCCAAGTTTCCGATTACGCCAACGCCAACACTCGCCCCGCGCGGGCCATCACCCAGTTAGGCGAGGATGTGCCCGGGGCACGCCCCAGATCCTTCGACAGCAGCGCGGTGAGCTGCCCCGACTTTCGTAGAGTCCGCGATCGTGTGATCAAGCGGTCTGCGGGACTTGCTCCAGTTGCGCCCAGTAGGCCTGCTCGTATTCGTCGGGCGGGAGGTAGCCGAGGACGGAGTGGAGTCGTTCACCGTTGTACCACGCGACCCACTGGAAGACGGCCCGCTCGACCTCGTCGAAGTCCCGCCAGGGTCCCTGATGCTCGATCAGTTCGGCCTTGAAGGTGCCGTTCAGGGCCTCGGCCATCGCATTGTCGTAACTGTCCGCGACGGACCCGACCGACGCCGAGGCGCCGACCTCGGACAATCGCTCCGTGTAGCGAATGGACACGTATTGCGACCCGCGGTCGCTGTGGTGAATGAGGTCGGCGTCCTTCTTGATCCTCTGCCGCCACAGGGCCATCTCCAGCGCGTCCAGCGGCAGGTCGGTGCGCATGTGGGTGGCGGCCTGCCAGCCCACGATCCGGCGGGAGTACGCGTCCAGGACGAACGCGACGTAGACCCAGCCGGACCAGGTCCGGATGTAGGTCAGGTCGGCCAGCCACAGCTGATTGGGGCGTTCGGCGGTGAACCGTCGGTTGACCAGGTCCGGCGGGGGCGTGGACGAGGAAGTAGGCGATCTCGCGGTGGAGCCGGCCGTCCTTGCCGCGTCGGTTGGGGTGCACCGAGCGCCGTAGCACCAG
>NZ_JBITER010000096.1:0-9261 GCF_044455345.1 Streptomyces sp. NPDC051286
GACGACCGCCGCGCCCTCGTGCCCGGCGCCCCGGCCGACCTGGTCTGGCTCGGCGCCGACCCCCGCACGGCCGACCCGATGCGGATTCGCGACATCCCCGTACGGGGAACCTGGCTCGCGGGCCGCAGGACGTACGGCGCCTGAACGACCGCGCAGCCACACCGGCCCCGTCCCGCGCGCTTCCTTACAGGCGCCCGGCCTCCGGACGGGACCATCCCCGCGGGTGCGGGGAGCAGGCCTGCCAACCGTGCCGAGAAGGCTGCTGCGCGGGACCATCCCCGCGGGTGCGGGGAGCAGCCGGCGCCAGTGCCAACGAACTTGCCGAGCGCGGGACCATCCCCGCGGGTGCGGGGAGCAGCGGCGCACCACCTCCATGGACCTCCCCGGCCCGGGACCATCCCCGCGGGTGCGGGGAGCAGGGTGACAGGGTTCCGGTGAGGGAGCCGAGCCCGGGACCATCCCCGCGGGTGCGGGGAGCAGAAGCAGCAGGCCGCCGACGACGCCCGAACCCAGGGACCATCCCCGCGGGTGCGGGGAGCAGGCGAGCTGTGTCTGCGACAGCGCCAGATTCCGGGGACCATCCCCGCGGGTGCGGGGAGCAGATTCAGGAACTCACCCCCGAGCAGCACACCACGGGACCATCCCCGCGGGTGCGGGGAGCAGGTGCTGCTCTAGCCAGTAGGTCAGTGGGGCGCGGGACCATCCCCGCGGGTGCGGGGAGCAGTCCTCCTTGCGGTGCTCTGCCTCATCGGTGACGGGACCATCCCCGCGGGTGCGGGGAGCAGCTACGGCCTGGTCCTCGGTGGCAAGTGCCGCAGGGACCATCCCCGCGGGTGCGGGGAGCAGACGTACTGCACCAGGCCGGAACAGTCGAAACTGGGACCATCCCCGCGGGTGCGGGGAGCAGTAGATCCCGTTGACGGTCTCCCACGATGCGCCGGGACCATCCCCGCGGGTGCGGGGAGCAGCCGCCACTCTTCCTGGAGGCGGCGCGCTTCCCGGGACCATCCCCGCGGGTGCGGGGAGCAGTCTGCTGGTCAAATGAGGGTGATGCCGCCGTCGGGACCATCCCCGCGGGTGCGGGGAGCAGTGCCGGGCGAGGCGGCGGTGGCCGAAAGAGACGGGACCATCCCCGCGGGTGCGGGGAGCAGGGGTGGCCGGTGAGCTCGCGCAGCTCGGCGAGGGGACCATCCCCGCGGGTGCGGGGAGCAGGAGGATGTCCCACTTTCCGAAATCGGAGTCGAGGGACCATCCCCGCGGGTGCGGGAAGCAGTCGGTGAGCACCACGCCCACCGGGCAAAGGGGGGGACCATCCCCGCGGGTGCGGGGAGCAGGCCATCAGCGTGGCCGCCTTGCCGGTGAGCCGGGGACCATCCCCGCGGGTGCGGGGAGCAGTGGCATCCGTTCCGGCATCCGTCCCGGGGACGGGGACCATCCCCGCGGGTGCGGGGAGCAGTACGAGGCCCTGCCGGTGGCGGAGCTGCGGAAGGGACCATCCCCGCGGGTGCGGGGAGCAGGAGCCGTCCTTGCGCTCTTCCCGAACCTGGGACCATCCCCGCGGGTGCGGGGAGCAGCGGTGCCCGTGCCGGCGTTCGCGGCCCACGACGGGACCATCCCCGCGGGTGCGGGGAGCAGACGCTGGGGCCGACCGCGCGGAAGGTGCTCGGGGGACCATCCCCGCGGGTGCGGGGAGCAGCAGCCTCCAGAGCCTTGTATGCAGCGTGGACCGGGACCATCCCCGCGGGTGCGGGGAGCAGCCGCCGTGTAGGGACTACTTGGCGGACACGGAGGGACCATCCCCGCGGGTGCGGGGAGCAGCCGCCGTGTAGGGACTACTTGGCGGACACGGAGGGACCATCCCCGCGGGTGCGGGGAGCAGCCTGACCAGATCCGGGAGTGGTGGACCGGCCGGGGACCATCCCCGCGGGTGCGGGGAGCAGGGCCCGGGGCGCTCCCCGCACCACATCGACAAGGGACCATCCCCGCGGGTGCGGGGAGCAGCATCCAGCGCATCTAGCAGCGGTCCGGGTGAGGGGACCATCCCCGCGGGTGCGGGGAGCAGGTGCGGGGAGCAGTGCTCTGCGCTATGTGGTCGGCGGGGAATTCTGGGTGCGGGGAGCAGGTGCGGGGAGCAGGCTCCGCGACCTGCGGTTTTAGGGCGGGTGCGAGCCGTTCTGAACCACTTTCATAGATTCCGGCAAATTGCCTGAACAGCTCATTACCGGCATTCATGTCTTTCCGAAGCGACGCCGTTTGGAGGCCTTGCTCCAGCCCGTCTTCGGGCCACCGCTGCTGCTCCTCGGTGCCGCAGTGGTGTTCGGGCGACGAATCAGTGTCAGCCCCTCGTGGTCGATCGGGTGCCAGCTGTGGTCATGGGTCCGGAAGGTGAAGCCCTGTTCGTTGTTCGTCGTATGGGCGAGCAGGGCCCGGCCTTGGCCAGCGTATTGCTGTACCTCGTCCCACAGGACGTCGCGGATTCTTGCTGATGGGTTGCCGATGAAGACGCCTGCGGAGATCTCGAGTAGCCAGCGGGTGAGGAATCCTCTGAGGCCGGCAGGGCAGTTGGTGAGAACGATCACGGTCACCAGAGCATCGCCTCGTCCTCACCGCTGTCCGTGCCCCCGTAATTGCGACCGGCCGCAACCTTGCGGTCTCCGTCGCTGTGGAGCGTGACGACATCCTGGTCGCTGGGGATCGTGGGGCCTGCTTCGTCGTTCAGCAGGAGGCGCTTGATGTCGTCCACGCAGCGGTCCAGCAGGGACGCTTCGTTGATGCGGTCGCGTAGGGCTCTGCGGGTGCGGGAGGCCACGTCCTCTTCGTCCTCCGCGGCAATGTCGAAGGCCAGGGGGATGCCGATTTCGGTCTTGTAGAGGTCGGCGATGTCGAGGACGAAGGACAGCTCGTGACCGGAGTGGACGAAGCCAAGTGCCGGGCTGCAGCCCAGGGATGCCACGACCGCGTGGGCGATGCCGTACATGCACTGGGCTGCGGCGGTGATGGCCTGGTTGACCGGGTCGCCTGCGGCGAAGTCGCCCGGGGTGTACTTGCGGCCGTGCCATGGGACGCCGGTGCGAGCCGCCTGGGCCCGGTAGCAGTCCTTGACCCGGCGGCCTTCGCGGCCGAGGAGTCCCTTACGGGTGAGTCCGTCCGGGTCCTCGTCGGGGAAGCGCAGCCGGTACATGGCGCGGGCAACGGCCAGACGGCTGCGGACGTTCGCCCACTGCACAGCCTGGGCCTCGGCCAGCGCGGACGAGCGGGTCAGGGCGCGCCCGCCTGCGTAGTAGCGCACGCCTTGCTCCCCCACCCAGGCGACGGCGGCGCCGGTCTCTCCGAGGACGCTCATCGCCTGGTGCGTGATGCGGGTGCCGGGACCAAGGAGCAGGGTGCCGATGGTTGCCGACGGGATGTGGGTGGTGCCGTCGGCGTCCTCGGCGGTGATGGCGTTGGCGTCCCGGTGCACCGTGCAGCGCTCCAGGTAGATGAAGGACAGCCGTTCACTGGTGCGGGTGAGGTGGCGTGGGGTGAGGGCCGTGCGCTGGGAGACCGTTGCCATCGCTTCACTCCGTGCCGGTGAGCGGTGCCAGGGTGATGAGGCCGCAGCCGTACGCCTTCGCCTTGCCGATTCCCTGGGTGAGGGTGCGGCGCAGCGCGGCGGGGTCGGTCACTTCGAGCCGGCCGTCGAAGGTGACTGTCACGATGGTGACCGGCTTCCTGCGGGTGCCGTCGTCGCTGCGGGACTTGTCGAAGGACAGGCCGTGTTTGTCCCGGACGGTCAGTTCGCACTGGTCCCCGAAGTGTTCGTGCTTCTTGTACGTCGTCCCGCCGGGCAGCAGGCGTTTGCTCTCCGGCTTCTCGAGGATGCGGAAGCCTCCGTGTTCCTGGCGGTCGAGGAGCCAGGCCATCTGATGTACGGGATTGAGATGGGCGGTGCGCTTCTTCGGCTCGTCCGGCTTGCGGCGGATGTGGTGGACGGGGTTGGCGGTCAGCCGGAACGCCCACTGCTTCCCCGCGGCCAGACGGTCGAGGAACGGGGCGTACGGTCTGGTCTGCCAGCCCGGGGTCTGCGGGTCGGTGGCCGCTGCGGGCCAGCCGGCCTGTTCCACGAGGTGGGTGAGGTCGGGCCGGGCGGGGCTGACGATGTACAGCTGTACCTCGGCCCGTGCGTTCTGGTCGAGGCGCCACAGCACCCGCGGCCCGTCAGGGGCGGCTGTGTCCGAGGGGAGCAGGGCGGGAAACGATGCCATGACTGCCGCGTGAAGCACCTGGGGAGAGGAGAGCAGGCGGCGGGCGCCGGGGCGTGCGGTGTTCACGCGGAAACGGGTCAGGAACATCAGGCGCTCTCCTCCAGGGCCTCGAACGGATCATGCCGGGGATGCCGGGGCACGGCAGCCGGGTTGGGGATGTTCACCGTCCTGCTGACCACGGTGCGCAGGGCATGCTTGCGGTGTTCGGCGGCGAAACTGAGAGGCTGGTCGCGCTGGAAGTCCGCGTCGTGCTCGTCCTCACCGGCCTCGCGCAGGACGACAAGGGACACCATGGCCTCGCTGCGGCGCTGCTGGCGGTACCAGGGGGCCGCCTGCCATTCCTCGTCCGTCAGTGCCTGGCGGAGTGAGACTCCGTCGTAAAGGCCGAGTTCCACCGGGCGGGCCGGTGGGCAGGAGCGGCGGCCCAGGAAAGGCGGGTACACCGGTGCGCGCAGGGCGGCGTGCAGGGAGGCGAGAAGTTCCCCGTCGCCTTCGAGGGCCGCGACGAAGACTGCGTCGGCCAGGTAGAAGCGCTCGGACAGCGGCATGGAGGTTTCGGTGACGCTGTGGTGTGCGGTCTGGAAGTCCCGTACCCGGGTGCCCGGCTGGTCGATGCGTACGCCGAACCGGAGGGCGCCCAGGCGCACCAGTGCCGCGTCGTCGCCGCGTTCGGTGCCGGAGGCGGCGGCGAGCAGGCCGATCACGCCGCTCTTGGTCGGTGCGGACTCGGTGGTGCGGCGGGTGAAACGGGCGGAGGCCCCCCAGGACTGCAGGGGGCCCGCCAGCCTCAGGGTGAGCACGCTCATGCGGGCTTCTCCAGGAGCTCGGCGACGGCCTGGCCGACCGAGGCGACGAGCTCGGTGATGTTCGCCGATTCGGTTCCGAGGCCGGCGAGCTTTTGTGTGTTCGGGCCGACCCGGAGCAGCCATGTGAGGGTGGAATCGTCGTCTCCGTACGCCCGCTCGATGTCGGGGACGTACTCCGCCAGGCGCGCGGACGCCTCGGACACATGGCCGCCCTGGCCGCTGCGGACGGGCTCCTCGAACGCGGCGACGAAGCTGATGGGCCGGGTGGTGCGGAGCTTGACGATCACGGCGTCGGGCAGCGTGTGGTGACCGAAGGTGTTGATCTTCCCGGTCGGCAGCGACTCGGTGAAGCCCCGGACGAATGCCTCGACGGCACGGCGCACCGGGGTGGTGCGCGACTCGTCCTCGCGTAGCCCCTCGCCGAGGTTGGCGGCCAGCTGATGAACGCCGAGGCCCGCGTAGCGGTAGAGAGTCGCCGAGTTGAAGTCGACGGTGCCGATCATTCCGGCGCCCGGCTCCGAGTCCTTGTTGTGGTCGTCGACGGCCGTGAAGTAGTCCGACTCGTTCTCGACGCGGTGGACGCTGATGGCATGGGCGACCTGAACAGCGGCGTCGACGTTGAAGTCGGCGTCGTCCGCGACCATGCGGCCGAACAGCGCGATGTCCACGGAGTGGCGGGTGTCGGCGATCTGCTTGGCCCGGGCCTTGTTGTCCTTGTGTTTCAGGAATGCCTTGATGTCGGCTGCGCCCTCGACGGCGAGACGGGCGAGTCCGGCGAACTGACGGGTGCTGAGGAACACGAGGTACTTGGACTGGGGAGCAGTGTCCTGCGTACCCTCCTCACCCGCTCCGTCCTCGGCCGCTGTCTTCTTCGCGGGGCTCTTGCGCTTGGGCACCTCGATCTTCAGGCCCGTGGCAGCGATGACCTCTGTCGCCAGGTTCAGCGCGTCGGCCTCCTCCAGCGACGGGTCGGCATCGCGGATGTGGTCGGCCAGGACCTCGACGACCTTCTTGGTGCGCACACCCAGTTCACTCGGGTCGAGAAGGCTCTCGGCCTTGAAGTAGTCCCGGGTGGCCTTCTTCCATGCCTGGCTGGAGACACGGGCCCGCGGCACTCCCCCGTACACCGCGGTCTTCGGAGCACCGGTGTCGTCTCGGTTCAGGTTGCTGGGCGGGACGGTCTGCAGGGCGTGCACGTCGAGATAGAAGCGGTTCACGAAGCGTCCTTGTCGGTGGTGGTCGTGTCAGAGGTGGCAGTGGCACCGGTGGTCGTCGCCGGGTCTGCGGCAGGCGTCCGTTCCTCGGCGTTCTGGCCGTCTTCATGCCAGGCGTGGAAGGAACGGCCCCATTCCCTGCGTACGGCGTCCGGGCCGCCGGGCTGCTGCCAGTGGTAGAGCTGTCCGGCGAGCAGCGCGTAGTCGAGCGGGAACTGCTCGCGGCGCAGCAGCAGGACGATGTCCCGCAGGCGCTGGGCAAGGGCGGTCAGATCCGGTGCCGTGCCGACCCGGACCAGGCGTTTGCGCAGGGGTTCGTCGATCTCGCCCGGCTTCATCATGCGGCGCACCGCGGCGCCCACTCCGCGCGGCTTTCCGGGACTGCCGGTCTGATGCATTCCGGCCTCGCTGCGGGACTGCTGGTGCAGGGCCCACAGCGTGAGAGCGACGTGCAGGGCGTCCTCGGCCCGGGCCAGTTGCTTCTCGCTCAGCGCGTAGGGGCCCTCGTGCGGTTCGTGCAGCGGTGTCGTGTCGACGAGATTCCACAGGTCGGGGAGCTGTCCGGCTTCGCGGCCCGCGCCTCTGCGGAGCCTGGCCAGGGCTGCCACGTCCTTCGGGTTGTCGGCCAGATATCCGCGCTGGAACGCGGTGATGCGTTCGGCGGCAAGTTTCTCCACACGCCTGCGGACAGTGGGCCATGCGGTGTCGGTGGGCGGAGCGGTGGCGGTCGTCATGCGTGCACCTTCGGGGCGGTGTCGGTCGCCGGGGCGCTGCCCGCGCCCGGCAGTCGGTCGGGAAGATTCGGGTGGCCCAGGCACCTGTCCAGGCGGGATCGGAACCACTTGCCCGCGAGAGCGGAGTTGAGCCACTCGGTGCCGCTCTTGAGTGTGATGGTGCGGCCCTGCCAGGCGGCATCGCCGGCCTCGGCCATGAGGCGGTCGCCGAGCCTGCTCACGATCCGGTGCACCTGGCGCTGCCATTCGGTGCGCTGCTCGTACGGGTCCTGGTGGCCGTCCAGGCCGGCCAGCCACGTGCGGTACGGGGTGTCGAGTGCGGCGAAACCGAGGTCCCGTGCTGTGGCACCGGGCCCGTCGCTTTCGCTGCCCGCGGCACGGGCAAGGTTGGTGGCGAGGTCGCCGAGTGCGTTGACGGCGTCGTCGGCATCGGTGACGGCGTCGACGGCCTGCTCGGCGACCTCGCGGTTTTGCTGGTGGAGCAGGGCCACCGCCATGGAGATGTGGTCGTCGACGACTTCGTCGATGACGGACTGCTGCGTGCCGTACTGGGCGCCGACAATCCGGGCCCGGACGGGGTAGCCCTGCTCCAGCTCGCCGGCCGTCACCAGATACGCGATCCATTCCAGGACCCTGGGCCGCAGACGGTTCGCGGCTTCCGCGCCTTGGGACGCCTCGGTCCGGTCGGCGATCAGGGAGGCGATCCCCCGCCACGCGGAGCGGGCCGGGTCGTGTTCGCGAGGCATGTAGACCAGGGGTTCGCCATGCTTCTTCTCCTGCGCCGTACTGCGCCGCCAGGCAGTCATCGGCTCGTAGCCGTGCTTGTTGCGCGCGTGAAGCGGGTCGCCGTAACCGAGAACCACACCGTGTACGCCGTCGGCGTCGGCGTACAGGAGCAGGCGCCGCGACTGCCAGGTGTACAGGTCACGTACGCCCGTGGGCGGACGTTTCGGCCCTTCGCCCGGCCCACACGCCCCGCGCCGCCAGGCAGGAAGGTCGTCGACACCGTCAAAGTTCAGGCCGGGGGTATCGGCAGGAGCCACGAGATTGAGCAGGAGGGTTTCCCGCAGGGTGTGCCCCTCCGCGAAGACCCCTCCGAGGTTGCCGGCCCAGCCAACTCCGAGCGGATACACCTTGCCGCCCTTGACCCGGTCGTCGCCCGCGACGCCGGTCTTGATGCCGGAGGTGTCGTAGGCGTGAGTGTGGACGACCCAACGGGCGGCCTCGGCGAACGTGAGCCGGTCGACGGCGGGCATCCGCGAGCTGAAGAACGGCTCACCGTTGGGGACATCGGCCACGATGCGGTTGAGCGGGAAGACCTCGTTCTTCACCGTGTGCAATCCGGCGACCTGGAAGAACGGCGTACGCGCATCGAACAGGTCGAACCGGCCACGGTGCTCGTCGAGATAGGCGGCCAGGGGCGCGAAGCAGTCCTCGTCCTCCCACAGATCTGCCCAGTGGTCGGAGTCCCGCGGTCCGTCGAGCGCGTCGTGGGCCAGAGCGAGCAGCAGACGTATCAGAGCGAATTCCTGAGTGGGCAGGTCCCCGACGAGCCGACGCAGGGTGCCGGCCTGCTCGAACACCTCCCGCAGCGACAAATCGTCCTGAGCACCGTCCAGTCTCAGCACCGGAATCCAGGGCCGCGTGGTCAGGTCGAACGACAGCACGCCCGCCGCCTCTTCGCTTATTTCAGGCACTGGCCACCTCAAGACCGTCGCTCTCGCTGTACCGGAGTGAAAACCCTGCCAGACGGGTCTGACAATCCTCATCGAGCGCAAGAATCAGCTGGCCGGAGAGCCAGTGACTGTCCTTCTCCTGCCAGGCGCGAACGTAGAGTTCCTCCAGCTCTGCGATCGCGCGGTCCATGACTTCGGCGTACGCGAACTGGATCGGCAGCCTCAGCCCACAGCTCGCCGCCGCCCGTGCCGTTCTCGACGGTGGGGGCTGGTCCCGGGGCAGTTCCAGCCCCGCGAGCCGGTTGCCGTGACGGTCCGGGGCCAGCCACGGCACCGTCGCCAGCGATCCATCGGCGCGCTGCTGCACGACGACGACTTCCAGACTCTCCCTGCTGTCGCGGACCTGGGCCCGCCCGGCCCGGGTGTCGTCCGCGTCGCCCACGCCTGCCGCCACCCACCCGAACAATGGCCTGCCTGCCCTTCCGGCCGCCTCCGGAAGTTGTCAAGTCAAATGAGACGGTTTGACGCTATGCGGACTGTTGTAGAGGTTTTGTTTCCGGTGTCGGTTCGTTGATCCAGACCTGCTC
>NZ_JBITER010000097.1:0-8898 GCF_044455345.1 Streptomyces sp. NPDC051286
CCGTTTCGTCTTCTCCTGTCTCACCGGCCAGGTGGACCTGCTGCCCCGCCAGAGCGACCACCTGCCAGGTGCGGTCACGGAAGCGGAGGTGCGCTCCGACCTTCAGTACCGGCCTCCCGCCACGCCGCACGCTCACCGTCCGTCCCCGCTGTCCTGGCTGCGGGTGCTGCCGCGACGGCCGTTCGCCCCGTCGGCGCCGGGGCTGACGAGGACCTGTTCGTTAAGCGGGACATCCAGGGGTGCGGTGAGGTGTCCGTGCCACAGGGCGTGGAAGACGGCCGGGAGGACCTCGATCGGGTCGCCGGCCGCTTCGGCGCCCTCGATCAGCGGCCGTGGCCGTGCGAACGCTTCGCGCACGGCGGCCGTGAGGCCGGGTCGGCCCTGGTTGCGGGGGTGGCGGTAGCCGGCCAGCCACTTCAGGTTCGCCGCCCGCACCTTCTCCAGCGGCTCAAGACGCCGATAGGCCCAGCCGACCTGCGCGCACGCCGCCTTGAGGACCGCCGCAGCCTTCCGGGCCCGTTCGCCGCCGGCCTGCGGGTGGCTGGGGCAGTCGGCCGGCAGGGCGGTGCCGTCGCTGTAGCGGGCGAAGAGTTGCGGTACCCACGAGCGCGCCGTGCCGCGCCCATCCCGCCACAACAGACGGAACGGCCGCCCGGCCAGGCCGACCACTCGCGGATTACGGTCGAGCACCATCAACTGCGCCCGCATGGCAGCCGACCCGCAGGCCACATGCCGGCCGGTCGTGGCCGACCACCACTGGCCCGGTCCCCACAGCCGCCCTGGCACCACCGGAAAAGCCGACACAGGCTCCAACTCCTCGAACGCCACAGCGAGAGCCGCGTCCGCCCACCGCTGCTGCACCACCTGCCCGCCGGGGGCGAGGAAGACCGCCTCGAACCCGGCGCCGCGATCCGCGGACGCCCGCCTTGTCCGGCTGCTGCCCCCGGCTGTACCTGCGTTGATCACCTGCTTCAGCCAAGCCGGTCTCGTCGGCGGACAGCGCCGTTTCCGGGATTCCGGCCACCAACGGGTACCGCATCAGCTAATGGTTGACGGACCCTCTCGGTCGTCCTGTGCCTCAGCGCCGTCGTCTTTCTTGCCGGCGGTCAGCACGTTCCTCAAGGCGTCGGCGGACATTCCCGCCCATTGGGCGACCTCTTCCAGGGGCACCCCGGCGTTCGCCGCGACCAGGGCGGTCCGCTGCCAGGCATTCTCGATCAGGGCGGCACTGTGGCGGAGGTTGCGCAGAAGCTGCTGGGCGACGTCGGCGGTCGGTCCGGTCTGCACCCCGCGCAGCTGCAGCAGCTGTTCCTCGGCGCTCTCGATGGCGCTGGTGATCAGGGCGCGCTGTTCGGCGGGCACCGCCGCGCGCCACATCCTCCCCGAGCCGGGCGCCTTCTTCTCCTTGCCCAGCACCCGCAGCTGTCCGGCCATGGTCGCGGGCAGGTGCTCCCGGCGCAGCCACCAGGGATCGTTGTCGTATCCGGGCGGCCCGCCGGCCCCGCGGCGGAGGCGGATGACGCTGCCCATCCAGGAGGTCAGCGGGCCGCCGTAGTCGGTCGCGGCCAGCGGCCCCAGCCACTCCCGCCCGACCCGCTCACCGAGCCGGCGGCAGAACATCCCGTCGGCGGGCAGCGCCCGCGGCTGCCCGGCGCCGCTGTCCCTCCACACCAGCTGGGCCATGGCCGGGTCCAGCAGCACGTCGGCGACGGCCACAACCTCAGGGAAGACGACCGTGTCCCGTCCCACGATCCGCCACCGCTCCAAATCGGTCCCGGCGTCACCGCCCGCGACCTGGTGCAGACGCCGTGGCCAGACCGTCTCCCGCTCCCAGCCAAGGGCCTGCTCCCACCACCGGGCCACTACCGCGTGCGCCAGCGCGAACACCCTCTCCGGCACTGCTTTGGCCCGCACCGCCCGCCGCGCCACACCGGCCCACCGCCGCTGCGCCGCGACCACCTCCCGCAGGCCACTCACGTTGAGGTGCTCCAGGGGCTGGTCGGCGTCCGCGTCCAGGAGCCACCGCCCGTGTAGGACACAGACCCGCTGCCAGGGCGGCGCGTACCGCACCACCCGCACGACCGTCCCCGTACGCCGGGCCGCGCACAGTCGGCACCCGAACGCCATCGGACCGGCGACCGCGCCGCCGATCCGCCACGCTGCCGCCGGTACTCCGTCTTCTTCGGCGGGCAGCTTGGCGTCTTCCTGTCCCCAGGACGGCAACGCCCGCGCCAGCACGTCTTCCTTGACGCCGCACAGGCCTGCCAGGAGCTGCCGTCCGGCTGCGTTCAGCAGCACCTCGGCGTCGGCCCGCGCGCCCCCGCAGTCGTGCCCGGGTTGGTAGTTGCGCCAGTGCCAGCAGGACCGCAACACCTTCGCTTCCAGCCCGTAGAGGCTCGCGATGCGGCAGATCAGCGACGAGGTCGTCTCTCCCTGCAGGGGAGCGGTCCGCAGCAGGCCGGGATGATGGGTCACTCCACCACGGTCTCGTGTTCGCCGTCCCGGGCGGACGCTTTCGCAACGGATGCCCAGCGGATCAAGCAAACCTGATCGGGGGAGGGCTGACCGGCGTCGTGGCAAAGATCCCGGCCGCACCGCGCATACCATTCAGCGGCCTTCGACGCTGGCCGCGCCCCTCGCAGTGAGAATCTCCGAAACCGGGCAGCCCCAGGCCGCGCCTGGTCCGTCGGGCTCGATCGGTGCGAGCCCGCAGGCTTGGAAGAACGTCTCGCGGTCGGCCGCATCGTCGCCGTCCTGGGGGACCAGGGCCAGGAAGGTGCGGCCGGCGTCCTGGGCCCGGCGGGCGATCTCGGTCACGAGGGCGCGACCGACCCCGTGGCGGCGGTGGGCGTCAGCGACGGCCATCGTCAGGATCCACGCCTGCTCACCGGGATGGGCCGGCCGCCCTTCGTCACGGCCGAAGTCGTAGTCGAGGCGGAACTCGGCGATCCCGATGACGGATTCGTGAAGCTCGGCCACGACGACGTCCAGACCCTCGGAGTTGTAGAACCCGCAGACTCCCAGATCGTTCGAGTCCAGAAGTTCCTCCACCACCGAGCAGTCGGCCGGGGTGATGTCACGGATGAGCGGCATGGACCGAGTATCCCAGGGACCGCGGGGCGGGCGTTTTACTCACGCCCACTGCATGCCCAGTTCCCGTAGTGCACGCAGCCCTGACCTCGTTTACTGCACCCCCTCAAACGGCTGGTGGGGGTGGTGGGTGACGGCGCTACAGTCCGCCCTATGACGACGCGCGAACTCCGTCCCACCTGGTTCTACACCCCGGGCGAACGACTGCTCCACGGCAAGGGTGTGGACTCGGCGGTAGGCGCTGGGCAGGCCGAGGACTGGATCGCCCTTGACCGCGGCGTCTGGTCGGGCACCGTCTGCGTGGTCATGGGCTGGAGGCGTCACGGCCGGATCCGGGTCGGCTTCCACTGGTTCGACGACCGGGAGATCGCGGACTGGGACCGGGCCCCGTACTGGCAGGAGCCCGGCCCCGGCCCCGGCGCTCCTTCCTGGAGCCTGCCACCCACCGAGTCCGAGGTCGCTGTGTGCCTCGGTCATGCGGACGCCCGCGTCCGTGCGGCGGCGCTCGCCCGCGCGGAGTCCGCAGCTCTGCCCGCGTCCGTGCTGTCGCTCGTCCTGATCCGGTGCGCGGACACCGACGGGCGGGTACGGGACCTCGCCCGCGCGGCCCTCGACCGCGCGCTCGCCGGCGCGGACGAGGCCGTGCTGCGGCAACTGGCGCCCCTGGCAGCGCTGGTGGGCATGCGGCGGCGGTACGGCACGTGGGTGCGGGAGGCCGTGCTCGGGCGCCTGGGCGGGCTGCCCGACGAGGCGGTGGCGCACCTGCTGTCGGGCAGCGGCCGGGAGGCCCGGATCGCCGGCCTGCACGCCGGGGCCGCATACGGGCGGCTCGGCATGACGCAGGCCTGGGCGATCGCCGAGGGGGATCCCGACGACGGTGTGCGCGTGCATGCGGTGCGCACGGTGATGCGTCTGGCGCTCGCGTCCGGACGGCAGGCCGTCCTCGACGACGTGCGGGTCCGGGTTCTCGCTCACCTGGACGCCGACCGCTCGTACGGCGTCCGCCGGGCCACGCTCGCCGCCGCCGTCGAGGCCGGCTTCTTCCGCGCCCGGGACCTGGCCGTTCTCGCCGTCGGGCACCGGGACCGGCACATCCGGCGGCACAGCTGCGCGGCCGTCCTCGCCGGCGCGGACGGGGACGCCGTCCTTGACCGCCTGCTCTGCGCGCGGGACACGGCCGTGCGCTCCGCCGCCGTCGGGCGGCTGCGCAGCGCCGACCGCGGCGACGAGCTGGTACGGCACCTGGCGGACCCGTCGGCCGCCGTCCGCGCGGCGGTGTGCCGGGAAATCCGTGCGGCGGGCGACGATCCCCGCGCGCACTACCAGGCGCTGTGCGCCGATCCGGCTACCGTCGCACCAGCGGCGGTTGTCGGGCTGGCCGAGCAGCACTGCCCCGAGGACGCCACCCTGCTGCGCCCCTTCACCCGTCACTCGCGGGCCGCGGTCCGGGCCCGGGCGCTGTCCGCGCTGCGGATGCTCGGCGCTCTTCCCGACGACGCGCTGCCGCCGTTCGCCGACGACCCCGATCCTGGTGTGCGTGCCACCGCTCTCGGCGCGCTGCGCGACTGCCCCCGTCTCCTGCGGAACCTGGTCCAAAACCCGCACGACGACGTGCGGGCCCGAGCGCTGTCCCTCCTGTCGCGACACCACTGGCTGGGCTGCGAGGAATCCCTGCCGCTGCTCGACGACCGTGCACCCTGATCCGAGAGAGCGACCTAGCCGTACGGGTTGAGTGCCCAGAAGCGGACGGTGTCGCTGCGACGGTCGAACCACAGGTTGGTGGAGTAGCCGCTGCCGTCGCGGTCGAGCTCGTGCGACCGGACCCACTGCGGGTTCTCCGGCCCCTCGCCCTTGAGCGGCTTCTCGAACCACGAGGAGAAGTCATCGGCCGGCCCCTCGGAGACGAAAGCGTGGACCGCTGTCAGCTCGGCAAGTTTCCCCGGTGTCAGCCCGGCAAAGCCCGAGATCACCAGCTCCGGCGACGGTATGCCCCGGTCGTTGTCCCGGCTGCTCACCCACTTGGCGTCGGCGAGCGGGCCCAGCAGCGGGAACGCCCGCTCCAACGGTGCGGTGTCGGTATGCCAGTCCCCCTTGGCCCCGTTCGCCACCTGGCGCAGGGCCCACCAGGCGGGTAGGACCGCCAGCCCCGCACCGATCCCGATCAGCTTCCGTCTCTTCACCGCGATCCCCCTCATGCCTGACATCGGGGGCACCTTAACTGGCTCAAGCACCTCACCCGGACCACCTACTGATCGCAACCAAATACGCCCCCTAGCCGGCCGACTCGCCGTTCGGCCTGCACCGCGTCACGCCCACTGGATGCCCAGTTCCCGTAGCGCGCCCAGCTGGTCCTGGGTGAGTTTGTCGCGTCTCGAGCGGGTGTTGGAGACCCATACGCCCAGTTTCACGGCCACCGGCTCGGTCTCGCCGTCGACCGCGATCTCTTCGCCGTGGCTCCTTGGCACCGGTCGGCCCACGCCTTCCCGTTCGACCCATTGCGCGAGGGCCGTCAGGCCCCTCTGGAAGGCCGCTGACACCTTCCCCGGCGCCTTCTCGCCGCCCTTGGCGGCCGGGGCCGGGGCGGGCCGCGCAGTGGGCGTTACGCCCAGTGCCGACAGCCGCCGCTGCTGTTTCTCCGACAGCTGCGCCCAGGAGTTCGCCTGCCGCTGGAGCCACCGCCCGAGGTCGTCGCCCTCGAACTGTACGCCGGGCTGGATGTCGGGCAGGTGGCCGTCGGTGTCGGCGGTGTCGGCGAGGACGCGGTAGTGGCGTTGCCAGTCCAGTGGCCAGGGGCAGTTCCAGTCCGGGTCGATGGCGGCCAGTTGCTGCGCGCGCTGCTGGGCGCGTTCGGGGTTTTTGCCGAGGCCGCCTTTCCTGCGGAGGTTGGCCATGTGCTGCCCCACGGGTACGAGCTCGTTCTCGGCGTCGCCCCATACCGCGTCCTGCCTCGGGGCAAGGTGCCCGTGCGCACGGTGGTACGAGCGCAGCATCGCCAGCTTCGTCTCCCAGGCTTCCTCGCCCGGCTCCCACACCATCTCGGCCTCATCCAGCAGTTCCTTGCGATGGTCGTCCATCTCGCCTGCCCGCAGGGCCTTGCGCTGTTCGTGGACCCACCTCCCCAGGGGAAACGTGGTGACCCCGAGCTCGGTCTCCGTGTCATAAGGAACGGCGTAGAGCCCGGTGATCTCGTTCTCGGCCCGCCAACGTCGCAGGGCTTGGTAGCCCTCGAGCCAGACCAGGGATTCCGGCCGGTACACCCGCGTGCGCAGGAACGCCGCGATCGTCGCCGCGTCACGGGGAGAGGAGAAGTGCAGCAGCGCCGACTCCACCGTGGCCTCGGTGCCGTCCTGCTCCTGGTCCTCGCCGCGGGCCCCGACGATCCGCCCTTCGTCGTCCCGCTTCACGTGCACCTTGCGCTCGTGCTTGCCGCGGGACAGGGCACGGGAGGCGAGTTGCTCGACGAGTCGTTCGTCGTGGGAGCGCAGCCCGTTCAGTATGGCTACCAGGGGTGCAAAGCTGGCTGAGGCGATCATGTCGTCGGGGTCTTCGCCGGGTTCCAGGAAGACGGGCACGATGATGCGGGCGATCTTTGTGGTTCCGTCTGGGTTGGGGCGGAGTGCGCGGCCGATGTTCTGGACGATTTCGATCTGGGAGCCGCGGGTGTCGGCGAAGCAGATGGCTTCGACTCCCCGTTCGCCGACGATGTCGACGCCTTCGCCGAGGACGCGTACGGAGGCGAGGAACGCCCGGTGGACCCGGCGGTTGTTGGCGTTGATGCCGCCTGCGAACTGTCGTAGGACGTCGCGCCGCTCGGATACGAGGTGGTCGCCGCACAGCCAGTTCGCCCACACGCGGTCGGCGGGTACGTGACGGTCAGCCTCCAAGTCGTAGAATTTTGCGGCGATAGACGACTTCGGAAGCTCCTCAGCGTCCTTCAGCGTCTTGTCGGACGCCTCGCTGCGGTAGAGCTCGGCCGCCGTCTCGGGCAGCTTGGCCGCGAACGCGGCGGCCTCCTCGACCCGCTGATGGAAGGTCATGACCGTACGCAGATTGTTCGCCGCGGCGTGCTCCAGGAGCGCGGTCTGCAGGAGGGCCAGACGCCGGCCCCGCAGCGCCTCTTCCGAGAGTCCCAGGATCGGGTCCGGGTCTCGAATTTCGAGGACATCAATCTCAAATCCTGCCAAAATGCCCCGTTCGATCGCCTCCGAGAGCCCGAGCTCGAAAATCCATTCGCCGTAGGGTCCTGCCGGGTCGCTTCGCATCGAGGCGATTTCCAGCTCCTGGCCGTCCTTGCCCTTCTGCGGCCGGGGCGCAGTCAGGATCCGCGGCGTGGCGGTGAGGTAGAGCCGGAAGTCCGCGGGGATCCGTTGGTTGTCGTGGATCCCAGCCCAGGGCCGGCCTGCATCCCCTGCGGTTGCGTGGGCTTCATCAACTACCGCGAGGTCGAACGGGGCCATCGACTGGCCGTACAGCCGCTCCCCGCCCGCTAGAGCGGCCTCCAGAGGCCCGCGCACCTTCCGCTGCCCGGCAGGGCCATCGGGATTCTCACGGTCCACGAGAGAGGCGTACGTGGCGAACACGACGACGGTCCCGTGCCCGGCCCACAGGGCGAGCTGGATCGGGTTCGTGGTCGTCCGCACCCCGAGCTGCTCCAGGACGGCGTCCTTCTCCAGCGAGCACACCGCGACCATGGGCGTGTTGTGGCCGACCCGGCGCCACGCCTGGGCGGTTTGCACGAGGAGGTCGAGGGTGGGCACCGTGACGAGGATCCGGCCGCCGCGGAAGCACTCCAGGGCGGCGGATGCGGCAGTGATCGTCTTCCCCGAGCCGGTCGCTGACACGACGGTGGCACGGGCACCCCCGGCGGGCACTGTGTTGCGTGCGGGGAATCCCACCCACTTGCGGATACGTGCATTCGCGTCCACCTGGTGTTCTCGAAGTTGCACAGACGCCATATCGAACCTTTCCGTGTCTAAACGAGGTGGGTGGAGCGAGTTGCTGAAGCCGGAATGAGAAGTTGAAAGATCTGCCCGTATGATCCCGGCCATGATCCGTCCTGTCTCAGGGCCTCCTACGTGGAAGCACCTCCTCAGCTCCCTCGTGCTGGTCTCCGCTATCACGGTCGGCTGGTACGCGCTCCAGCCGGTCTACCCTGACTGCGTAATCTTCTCCGGCGGATATGTCCCCGATGACGGGAAGACGTTGTCTGACACCGAGCTGGCAAAGCGTGCCTTCCGGGAAGCAATCGATTCAGGGCAGTGCGAACCCGCGCGTGCACGGTGGAGAACCTGGGTTCAATAACCCCTCCGGGTGTGCCCCGTTTCTACCAATGCTACATGTGCATCATCTCCGACGTATTCGCCATGCCGGAACCCAACACGAACGAGCAACCCCCCTCCCTGCAGCCAGCCAAGCCCGCGCAGCGGGCTCCAGGTCCGGAGGCGAAGCCGGAAGGACCCCAGGGTGGGGGAGCGCAGCGGACACACCCTCAGACGTGCACGAAGTGCACGTCAAATCCCTTACAGAACACTAGACCAGCCGCCCATGACACTCCACCAGACGGGCCCCGCGCAACGGGGCCCCACCGGCCCGCAACGCGGGCCGGCCCCCTCAACTCCAGGAGCGAAGCGGAGGGAGTTGGCCCGGCGCAGCCGGGCACACTGCGCGAAGCGCAGACTCCGTGAAACGGAGTCAACTCTGGTGCGAAGCACCAGAGTTCGCCCCCCGCGAAGCGGGGGGCGCAACCACCGCGCGAAGCGCGGTGGTTCGCTTGCACATCGCGCAGCGATGTGGTACCCGCTCCGCGGG
>NZ_JBITER010000098.1:0-8592 GCF_044455345.1 Streptomyces sp. NPDC051286
TCGCATCACCCCCACGGCCGCACGACGGGACAACGGCCGCACGGACGATCATCCCGCGCCCACCGTCACGCCGCACGGAATTGAGCAGCAGAGTCACTGTTGCCCGGTGGAATCAGGCTTAGCGCTGACTTCGACCTCCAGGACCGCCGCGAGGATCCGCCTCCCGCCTACGAAATCAGTTGCCGTTCGTCGCCGGCGCCTCCGGCGGTGCTGTCGTGATGGGACAGACCTCAAGGACACCGGGGCCTGTGCTCAGTACCCTTCAATCTACGAAATCCGCTGCAATGTCGAAGCGAAACGACTGGATCGATGATTGGTCGCTATTTCGGCAACGGAAAGCGTTGACTTGGTGTTGAGCTTCACCTAGCCTCCCAATCACCCGGGCCCAACCTCTCCCGGTCAACGCGAAACTGCCCCCGAGTGACTGAACTGCATGCCTGGATCGGACCGTCGGCCTGATGCAACCCCTGATCAATAAGGCAAATTCGGAGTTCTCGATGCCTCATGGTCAGTGCTGCCTTCGGCGCCAGCCAAGCATCCGCTGGGAGTTCCGAACGGAGAGACTCATTCGGACTTCCCTGTTCCTAGACCTGCAATGGCACAGGCTGAAAGAGGCAAGGTGACTCACGTAGGACAGAGAAGTAGCCGCATACACTCACGATTCCGCCGCAGAGCAATCGCCGTCGTCGCGGCTCTGGCTCTTCCTCTCGGCATTACCGGCGCAGCTTCGGCATTCCCTGCGCCCCAAAGCGGGGCCGGCCATGCCGACACGTTCTTCGTTAACGGCAAGGTGCTCCAGTACGGCCCGAACCAAGCGAAGTTCTCGGATGCCCTCGCCGTCAAGGACGGCAAGATCGTCTTTGTCGGGGTCGGTACCCCGGGCCAGACCAAGAAGTGGGTCGGGCCGAACACCAAGGTCGTCAACCTCAAGGGCAAGACGCTCATGCCGAGTCTCGGTGACGGGCACCTGCACGGCGCCGAGATCATCGACTGCGATATGGGCTACGAAGGCGGCACGGTCAACGTGGTACTCGGCAGGCTCAAGGCCTGCCTCACCAGTGCCGAGCAGGCAGGCCACCTCAAGAGCAACTACATCCTGTCCGCCTTCAACTTCATGGGCGACGCGATGCAGCCCAAGGGCACGGTCCTCGACCGCGCGACGCTCGACCGGCTCTCGAAGTCGCCGGAGGAGGACCCGTACGGCACGGGCACAACGCGCCCGATTGTGGTTTTCAACATGGACGGCCACAAGTTCGCGACGAATTCCCAGGCCATCATCAACGCCGGCATCACCGCCGACACCCCGACGCCACCGGGTGGATTCATCGGCCATGACAAGAACGGTGAGCCGAACGGGACGTTCGCCGACTTCTCGGCGGACTTCGGCCCGGCGACGCCGCAGCCGCCAGACGCGGACTACCAGCAACTCGTCGCCAACATCAAGAAGGCCAACCGTCTGGGCGTCACGTCCGTCCTCCGGCCGGCCGGCAGCGAGACGGATGTACAACTGGCCAAGCGTCTGGCCGACGACGGCAACATGACGGTCCACTTCAACCAAGCCCTCACGGCCAGCGACGTCCGCGGGGCGTCCGAGGCCAAGATCAATGAAGTCATCGCACGGATCAACAAAGTCCGCAATGAGTTCGACGGCTACTCCTCGCCCAACAGCCCCGGCTCGCTCAGCATCGACACAGTGAAGATCTTCTGTGACGGTGTGCCGGAGTACCCCGGCCAGACGGCGGCCATGGAGAAGCCCTACCGGATCAACGTCGGCACGACGGAGAACCCAGTCTGGGTCGAGGGTGACCGGCGCGGAGAAGAGCCGTCGTGTGACGACGCGCGACGCGGCTTCCTCAAACTCGATGCGAACAAGTGGACCATCCACACGCACAGCATCGGTAACCGGGCCGTACGCGTGTCGCTCGACAACTACGCGGCGATCAAGAAGACCAACCCTGCGTGGGACCGTCGCGACACCATCACCCACCTGCAGTTCGTCAACAAGTCGGACTACAAACGGTTCGGGGAGATCGGCGTCGTGGCGAGCATGTCCTTGCAGTGGGCGCAGCGGGACGGCTGGACCATCAACGGAGCCGAGGGCTATATCGCTCCCGAGGACCTCGCCGGGATGTACCCGACGAAGTCGCTGCTGCGTAACGGGGCGGTTGTCGCCGCCGGCTCGGACTGGCCGGTCACCGACCTCATTCCGTGGACCGCGATCGAGACCGCGATCGACCGCGAAGGCGAGGTCAACGAGGCCGCCGGGATCTTGCCCGGCCAGCTCGTGCCCACCGAGGGGATCTCGCTCTTCGAGTCTCTCAAGGCGGCGACCATCGGTGTGGCCTACCAGATGCACCAGGACGACGTCACCGGCTCGATCGAGGTGGGCAAGCTCGCCGACCTCATCGTCATCGACCAGGACCTGTTCAGCATCCCAACCGAGAAGATCTCCGACACCAAGGTGCTCATGACCATGATCAACGGCAAAGTCGTCTACTCGGACCCGAATGCCCCGGTCCTGTGATGCGATCACACTGACGGCAGGCCGGTGGGGCAGCAGCCCCACCGGCCTGCTCCTTCCCCCGTCGACACGTTCTGCCCGTAGAGAGGTGAAGAGACGCCGATGGGATTCCTGAACCGGAGCGTTCCCTCCCGGCCCGCCAGCGCCGCCACCGCCGGTCTACTCCTGCTCCTTTCCGGGGGTGCGGCCGCCAGTGATGCCACGACGATCGGCGGCACGCCTCGTCCGAGCGTCTCCGCCGGACACGGTGACGAGGACGAACACGGTCACGAGGCCACCGAGAGCCACTCGGAGGAGGACTACGGTCACATCCATGATGCCCCCGTCCGGAGGCCCGAGTTCACGCGAGACCCGAAGCTCGCCTCTCTCAACCTCGCGACGGCGCCTCCGATCGTGTTCGCCAGCAACCAAGGTGGGGCGTTCCGCCTTGCGGGAGCCCGTTCCGACGGGTCCGGCCGCGTGCGGCTGTCCGAGCTCGCCGCGACATCACCATCATGGTCGGCGGACGGGGCGCGCCTGGCCGTGGTCGGCCGCATCTTCGAGGACTCGCACTACGAGCAGGCCGTGTTGGTGCTCGGTGCAGGTTCAGGGGTGAAGGAGTTGCTGACCGGCTCGCGGATTCCCTCCACATCGACGTTCCGCTCGCTTGACGAGGTATACGCACAGACCGCGCAGGTGTCGTCTCGCGAGTCGTCCGGAGCACAGTCGGTTTCAGGTGTTGAGGTCCTACGTCTCGACGGTGGAACCAGCAGGTCCGTCCTCGACGAGAAGGTCTCGGTTTACCACCCGGCGTGGGCCCCCGACGGGAAGCGGCTCGCCTACGTGACCGCGGCCCCCGGTTGTCGGGCGACCCCCGAGAGGCCGTGCGAGCAGCCCCTCAAGGTGACCGATGGCTCGATGGTCACCACGGTGGCCAAGGGTGGGGTGGCCGCCAACCCGTCGTGGTCTCCGGACGGTTCGACGATCGCCTACAGCTGGCTGGTCGACGGCAAGCGGCAGGTGCGCTTCGCGACCCAGAATGGCGATATCACCGAGGTAACCGCGGGCAGCGAGGACGCCGATGACCCGACGTGGTCCCCGGATGGGAAGGCACTGGCCTACACAAGCGGGTGTGACATCTGGGTACAGCCGGTCGCCGATGGGGCCGCGACGAACATCACGAAGACTCCGGGTGAGTGTGAGATTGCGCCCGCCTGGCGCCCTGCAGCACCCCCTAGGAGACCCTGAACAATCCCGTTTCTTGAGGTCAGGGGCAGGTCGTGGTGGCAGGGAAGGCTTCTCAATGAGCCGTCATGCGGTCCGCCTGCGGCGCACCGGTTCGGATGGCCTCGGCATAGGCCCGGGTGCGGTCCCTGCATGCCACCTCGAGGCGCTGTCACGTTGGCTGGCTGAGTGGGATGATCTTCGGGTTGATCATGCTGGAGAGGGTTGTCCGTGGGGGACGTGTCGCCGTCGTACAAGGGCCATCGGTACCCGGTCGAGGTGATCTCCCACTGTGTGTGGCTGTACTTCCGGTTTCCGCTGTCCTTCCGTGAGGTGGAGGAGCTGATGCTCGAGCGCGGTGTCGTCGTCTCGCATGAGACGGTCCGCCGCGGGTGTGCCAAGTTCGGGCAGAGCTACGTCGGCGCGCTGCGCCGCGACAGCCACGGCCGGGGGACAAGTGGCTCTACCTTTTTGAACGGGTTGATCCTCCCGTTCGTAGGGTGAGGACACCCAGGAGAGCTGGGTGTGGCTGACAAGTGGCTGCCGTTCGTGGCTTCAGGTGCTTGGCCGCCTGGCTCCCCACGACGACTCGGCCGCCGATTGGGAAGTGCGAACAGGGGCGCTGTCACGTTGTTGCGGGGGTGGGTGTCTGATGGTGTGTTGCGGCGTGGTGGGGGCCCGTTCCGGGCTGTGCTCAGGCCGTGGTGGAGGGGCCGGCGACTCCGGTGATGTGCTCCCAGATTGCGAAGCGGACGGTCATCTCGGCTCGGTAGTCGTGTGCGGGCATCAGGTGGCGGCGGGGCCGGAAGTGGGGTGAGATGCCGCTGAATGCGGACAGGAACCGCTGGGCTGCTCCGACGCTGTGGAAGCCCTTCATAGCGCGTTCGCGCTGCCTGGCGCTGTCACGTTGGCTGACCGGATGGGATGATCTTCTGGTTGATCATGCTGGAGGGGGCTGTCCGTGGAGAGCGCGTCGCCGTCGTATAGGGGTCACCGGTATCCGGTTGAGGTCATCTCCCACTGCGTGTGGCTGTACTTCCGATTCCCGCTCAGCTTCCGCGAGGTGGAGGAGCTGATGCTCCAGCGCGGTGTGATCGTCTCGCATGAGACGGTCCGCCGATGGTGTCTGAAGTTCGGGCAGGCCTATGCCCACGCGCTGCGCCGCCGGCAGGCCCGGCCCGGCGACAAGTGGCATCTGGACGAGGTCTTCATCAAGATCAACGGTGAGCAGAAGTACCTGTGGCGGGCCGTCGACCAGGACGGCAACGTCCTCGACATCCTCGTCCAGAACCGTCGGGACAAGGCCGCGGCCAGGCGATTCTTCCGCAAACTCCTCAAGAAGACCGGCACAGTGCCGAGGGTGCTCGTCACCGACAAGCTTCGCTCCTACGGCGCGGCCCACCGCGAGGTCATGCCCTCCGTCGAGCACCGCTTCCACAAGGGCCTGAACAACCGGGCCGAGAACAGCCACCAGCCCACCAGGCAACGCGAACGCGCGATGAAAGGCTTCCGCAGCGTCGGTGGTGCCCAACGGTTCCTGTCCGCGTTCAGCGGCATCTCGCCCCACTTCCGGCCCCGACGCCACCTGCTCACCGCCACCGACTACAGAGCCGAGATGACCGTCCGCTTCGCGATCTGGGAGCAGATCACCGGAGTCGCCTGCCTGCCCACCATGGCCTGAGAGCAGGCCCGCACCGCGGGCCCACCACGCCCCGACGCGCCATCAGGCACCCACACACCCAACAACGTGACAACGCCCTTGTCCTCGTTCCAGACAGCGGCGGAGCCCCGATCACGGAGTTCCTGATTCGGATCGAGGGGGAAGTCGCCCGAGTCCGTCACTGATCCGACGCAGTCACGCTCCTTCGGACTTCTAACGCCCGCGTTGGTGCAGAGAAGGGCGAGGGCGTCGACACCCGTAACTGCGACTCCGTGTACTGGGCCGACGTGCGCGGCTCCATGCCCGACCTCGTCCAGGCCGTGGGCCGGGCACTGCGAATGCAGCCAGGGGAAGGCAAGACGGCGTCACTCGTGGTGCCGATCCTGCTCGAACCCGGCGAAACAGCGGACAACATGCTCACCAGCCGGGCGTACGGCGGGCTCGCCAAGCTCTTGGAGGCGCTGCGGGCACACGACGCCCGGATCGTGGAGACCCTCGCCGAGCAGCAGGCACCCAGCCGCTCCCTCAAGGGCCACGCAGCTGGGGAGGGAGACGAGGAGCCCGGTGAGGGATGGCAGGGCGTGAGCGGCGCGGCCAGAGGGCTGCTCAAGTTCTCCACGCCCCGAGACCCAGCCGCCCTCGCAGCGTTCATCAACCTGCGCGTCCTCAACCCCGAACACGAACACTGGCGACGCGGCGTGGAAGCCGCCGTCATCTACGCCCGTGAACACAGCGACCTCCACGTCCCGTTCACCTACCGCGTACCGAAGGGCGAAGAAGCCGAGGGGGTCGGGTGGCCGGCCTCGCTCGCGGGCTTCCCCCTCGGACAGTGGACCGCCGACAACCGGCGCTTCTACGCCCGCGGCAACATGGACGACGACCGCATCGCCCAGCTGGAAAAGCTCGGCATGATCTGGTCCCACTACGGCGTCGCCTGGGAAGAAGGCCTCACCGCCGCGCGCGGATGGGCCACCGAACACGGCCACCTCCTCGCCCCGCTCGACGCCACCCACCAGGGCTACAAGGTGGGGATCTGGCTGAAGAACGCGAGGGCCGCCGCCCGGAAGGCTGCCGAGATCAAGCAGCGGCGTGCCGAAGGGCTGCCGGTTCAGTCGTCGGCCGGGACGCTATCGGACGAGCGGCGCGAACAGCTGGAGGAAATCGACGCGTCCTGGTGCCCGGCATGGCCGGTCACGTGGCAACGGTGCTTCCACCTCACCCGGCAGCACCTGGACGAGGGCGGGACGCTGCCCACCACAGCGGGCAACGTCGTGCGCCAGGGCGAGGAACTCGGGCGGTGGGTGAAGTCGGTCCAGCTCGGATGGGACCAGCTGAGTGGCGTGCAGCAATGGATGTGCGAACACATCCTCGGAATCGAACCCGCGGGCGAAGACGAGAAACCGAAACCGCGGACCAGCCAGGCGGAGAAGTGGGCGATGCACCTCGCCGCCGCCCGGCAGTACTACGAACGCGAAGGACACCTTCGGGTACCGCGCAAGCACGTCGAGACGATCACCATGAGCGGGGACGGCAGCGAGGACCAGGAGCAGCGGGACCTCCGGCTCGGTGCCTGGATCGGCAACCAACGGAGCAGGGCCGCCACGCTCACCCCGGAACGGATCGAGCAACTGTCCGAGATCGGCATGCGGTGGGCGTAGGCCGCTGGAGCAGGGTCGGGGCTGGCCTGCCGGGGTGGCGTAGGCGGGCGAGGGTTAGGGCCTGCCCGGCGGAGCGCGGCCCTGGCCGCATGCCCTCCGGGCCCCTGGCCAGGGGCCCGGAGGGCATGCGTGTTCCGTGACACGGTGACCGTCGCGGCGCTTCGCCTCCGGCTTCGCGCGTGACCCGTCAGACGCAGCCTCGGCTTGTCGGGCTCACCGTTCCGAGGCCCGCCGCGCGCCAGCTCCGGGGCGGCTCAGCAGGGGCGGGAGGAGGGACCGTTGAACCATGCCCAGATCGGCGTCCAGTCGCGGGTGTACAGGACGAGGTTGGTGTCGCGCTGGACCCGCAGCCAGGCCCCCTGACCGCCGCACCCGTTCGTGCCCGTGGCCCATATCGGGTTGCCCACGCCGTCGTAGAGGACGACGTTGCCGTCCCGCTGCATCCACAGCGACGGGTTCCAGGCACGGGTTCCGGTCGCCCACTTGGCCTTGTAGCCCAACAGGCCGTCGTGGAAGTAGAGGACGACATTGCCGTCGCTCTGCATCCACAGCTCGTACCAGTCGGCCGGGTCGATGTTGACGGCGATGTACGTCCCCTGGGTGAGGCACTCGCCGGGGCTGAGGTAGTCGTGGTACCCCCAGCCCTGCGGGGGCGTGTTGCAACTGGGTTCGGGGAACGCCTGCGTTGTCACGCCGCCCGCGGCCGGCATCGGCTGCGAGAGGAGACCCTTCTGCCGGGCTTCTCGCAAGGTCGGAAGGCCCTCGAGAGACGCGGACGGCAGCGTGGGAACCTTGGTATCCCCCTTCTTCGGCCAGTCGGACTTGTCGGGCCCCGGGTGAGGCGTGCCGGCGGTCGTGTGCGAGGCCGGGAACGAGCGGCCGGGATGCGACGACGCCTCGACTCCGGAAGCAGTCGATACACCGGTAGCGGTGAGCGCAATCGCGGCGAGCGCGACGCCCACCACAGCTCTTCTGAGATTCATGCAGCCATGCCACCGCACGGTGCTCAAGAGCCGATCAACAGGTAATAAACGGGCTCCAGACACGTCACAGCGGCATGGAAAGGACCGCGGCGGTCAGTCGCCGTAGCTGAGCCTCGATCCACCGTGTGGCGGGCGGGCTGTGGACGGTGGAATGAGAAGAGGCGCCTGCTGACCTGGGATGATGGGAGTTCTCTACGCTTCCATCAGGCCCAAGCAGCAAGGCACCTCGTAAGTGAAATCCTCCCACAGTCCGGCGGCGGTGTTCGCCGCGTTCGATGACCCGAATCTGATCGCGCACGCCGGGCTGGTCCCGGCGATCCGGCTGGCCGAGCGATGCGACCTGCCGCGATTGGTGGCCGAGAAGGTGAAGCTGACCGGCGCGGGCAACGGTGCGGGCACGGCTGCCGACGCGAAGACGATGTCCATCATGGGCGGGATGGTGGCCGGGGCGGACAGCATCGACGACCTGGACGTCCTGCGGCACGGCGGCCTGCCGCGCCTGTTCGGCGGGGTGCGGGCGCCGTCCACGCTGGGCACGTTCCTCCGCGCCTTCACCTGGGGGCATGT
>NZ_JBITER010000099.1:0-8563 GCF_044455345.1 Streptomyces sp. NPDC051286
CTAGAGAAACGTCTCTCAGGCGCCCTCACCCATGTCCGCGCAGGTCAGACCCCAGATTCGTGACTCTAGGACGCTGAATTACGCGGAACGCAGGCCATGCGCCTCGAACACATCAAAATCGACAACTTCCGTGGCCTCGGCCAGGTGCACATGCCGTTCTCCCGGTTCGGTTGCCTGATCGGCGAAAACAATGCCGGGAAGTCGTCGGTGTTCCAGGCCCTCAACATGTTTCTGCGCTCGGGTTCGGCAACGGAGACTGACTTCCTGACTTCGGCGCAGCCGGTGCGCATCCAGCTCACCTTCGCCGGCATCAGGGATGCTGACTTGCTCCGGCTTGAGGAAGGGCACCGGGCCCGTATCGAGCCTGAGATCCATGACGGGCGGCTCTCCCTGGCCCGGATCTACACGGGCCCCGGTAAGGGTGTGGTGCGGTTGGTCAAGAAGGTACCGAAGGACCTCCGGTACCAGCGGCCGGCGCTCGAGGACGTCCTCAAGACCAAGAGCGATGAGGAGCTCAGAGAGCGCCTCAGGCTCACCTATCCGAATATTCATGCGGCCCTGCCGCCTGGAAAGATCAACCGCACAGCCGCGAGGCGCGCGTGGGCCGACATCGTCGTAGGTCTCACCGACGAGGACTTGACCGTGGGCGATGAGCCGCTGCCGACAGGACTGGACAAGTCGGTAGCGGCCCTTTTGCCCGAACCTATCTACATTCCGGCTGTGAAGGAGCTCAACGAGGAGGTCAAGACCACCTCGACGGCGACGTTCGGACGGCTGCTGTTCGTCCTGTTCGAGGACATCGAGCATCAACTCCCCGCGCTGGAGTCCTCCTTCGATCAGCTGCGTACCCAGCTCAACGTAGTGACAGAGAAGAACGGCAAGGAGTCGGATGGGCGGCTGCCGGAGGTGCGTCAGATCGAGTCGCTGATCCAACGGAATCTGCAGGAGTCCTTTCCTCGCGCGCGCGTACGTCTGGAGATCCCTCCGCCTCGTCTGCGCAGCTTGCTGGAGGAAGCACAGATCGCTGTCAACGACGGAATTAGCGGCCCTTTCAAGACCAAGGGCGACGGCCTGCGCAGGTCAGTGGCGTTCGCCATTCTGCGGGCATACGTGGACTTGAAGATCACGAGGCCAGCCGGGGCGGACAGCGCGCAGCAACCTTGTCTGCTGCTGTTCGAAGAGCCTGAGGTCTTTCTTCACCCGCGGGCGCAGCGCAAGCTCTTCGAGGCGCTCACCGTCTTCTCCGACTACAACGACGTGCTGGTCAGCACGCATTCCTCTGCCTTCTACGCCCCGGGGGCGACGGGGACCTTCGTCAAGGTGGTCAAGGACCATGCACTGGATCCGCCGACCAGCCGGACCTGCGTCGTCGATCTGTCGGACCTGGACGCCCGCGACCAGTTCGAGATCATCACCCACGAGAACAACGAGGCGGCGTTCTTCGCCAATTCCGTGCTCCTCGTAGAAGGTCCCAGTGACCACTTCCTCGTCCCCCATCTCGCGCGCACTCTGAGCCCTCAGTGGGACTTCGACAAGCATGGGGCGGCCATCGCCAAGGTCGAGGGCAAGGGCAGCATCGCGCGGTACCGCAACTTCTTTCGCCGCTTCGAGATGAGAGTCGCGGTCCTCGCCGACCTGGACGCAGTGCTCAAGGGGTTCGACAAACTCGGTGCCAGCCTCGAGTGCCATGAGCTACGCGACCGGGTTGTCGCCAGGGTCAACCTGCTGGCGGAAGACGAGGATGCCGAGGTATCGAGCAAGACTCTCAAGGGCCTGCGTACCAGTGGGTCCGCTCGCGAGCTGTGGCGGCACGCTCAGCTCAAGCGCGAGGAGCACGCCCAGGGTCTGTGCGAATGGGAGGAACTTGACGCTGCGGTTATCGCCTTCTTCGCCCGTTCCGCCTCCGACACCGCACGAAGAATCCTCGAAGAGGCCCAGGATACGGAGCTGAAGAAGATGAAGGGGGAACTCCTGGCGATGCTCCGCAAGGAGGACATCTACGTGTGGGAGCTGGGGGCGATCGAGGCCTACTATCCGCCCCTGGAGACGAACCAGTCGAACAACAAGAACGACCGGGCCCGTCAGTTCTGTGAGCGCTACACCACTGCGGACGACATCCGCGGCTTGCCCGCCTTCGCGGACGCGGCCACCTGCGAGTTCGACCTCATCTTCGAAGCCTTCTTCGGTTCATCCCCGATACAGACCCCGGAAGCCGAGCTTCCCCTACAGGCAACAGCCAGCGCACTGGAGGCCGCGGCACCAGACAGTCGGCGTCACGAAGGACTTCCCGCTGGGCAGGTGGGTGCACCAGCAGCGAAAAGCGCTCCGGGCCGGTGAGCTGGAGGAGCGGCGCAAGTGAGGTCTGACGCCGTGCGCCGCGGACAGCGTGAGGCAGACACCGCCGACCTGCCGTCGCTGCGTACGGCCGTCGTCCGGATCGTCGAGGCAAAGAGGTTCGACGGCTGGCTGGCCGAGATGCCGGACCACGTCCTGATCCAGGTCGCGGCACCTCTCGAAATGCTGGGTTTCCAGCACTATCTGACGCCACCTCAAGACGACTTGCTGGTCAGGGCGGCACGGGTGGTGTGGGACCCTGTGGCCGGTCTCCTGGACGACTGCCCGGCCGATCTGGCCGCCGAATTCGCCTCCCTCGGCGCCACGGTCACCCCTCGTGAGGCCGGCGGTGCGCCGCCAGGGATGAGCTGAGCCGAACGCGACATGACAGACAGGAGTTCCTCCGTGCACTACACCGGACTTGAACTGGACCGGGCCGGCGACCGACGCTCCGACGCCGCATGGGTCGCCGCACAGGCTGCCCGTCCCGGCACCCGGGTGATCCCGCTCTGGCGCGACCAGTGCCTCACGCACGACAGGGTGCCGGTGGTACGGAGGGCGGGTGAGGCGGCCGCGCTGCTCGACGAGGCTGCCGAACCGGTGCTCCTCGGCCTCGACGGGGACAAGGCCGTCTTCGCGGCCGACCTGTCCGCCCTGGAGCAGCCCCGGGCGCTCGAACTGGCCGGGGGCGACGCCGTACAGGACGTACGGCAGCTGGTCGCCGGCATCAGTCCCGCCGAGGCGGGACTGCTCGCCTACGCCCGCGGCCTGCTGCACTGGCACCGCAACCAGCGGTTCTGTGGCGCCTGCGGCGGGCCCTCCGAAGTCCGGGACGGCGGGCACCTGCGGGTCTGCCGCTCCTGCGGGAAGCTCCTCTTCCCGCGCATCGAGCCCGCTGTGATCATGTTGATCGAGCTGGCGGGGGCGCCGAAGCGCTGCCTGCTGGCCCGGCACGCCCAGTCAGGGCCGCAGTCCTTCAGCACCCTCGCCGGGTTCGTCGAGATCGGCGAGAGCCTGGAGGACGCCGTACGGCGCGAGGCCTTCGAGGAGGCCGGCGTCCAGGTGAAGTCCGTCGCCTACCAGGGCTCGCAGGCCTGGCCCTTCCCGGCGGGCCTCATGGCCGCGTTCCGCGCCGAGGCGTCGTCGGGCGCCATCGCCGTCGACGGCGACGAGGTGGTGGACGCCCGCTGGTTCACCGCGGCCGAACTGCGCGCCCACATCGACGCCGGGCATGTCTACCGCCCGGATTCCATCGGAAAGTTCCTCATCGAGGGCTGGATCGCGGAGAACACAGATGGGTGACACAGAGGGGTGACACAGATGGGTGACACGCGGTATCGCCCTGCGCGGCGACCGAATCCACCTCGCCCCCGAACTCCCGGCGGTCCTTGCCCGCTTCCTGAACGAGATCGAGGCCGTGGAGCGGCGCATCCGTACCGAGTCCGTGGCGGACGTGAAGGCCGGGCTGCTGAAGTTCACCAACGCCTACACCGACTACGACGAGGCCGCCAAGGACTACCGCCACATCCCGTTCTTCGCCGACGTCAAGCAGCGGCTGGACTGCGATGTGCCGTCTTCGTGGCAGTGAGCCATCTGGCGATGTACCACCCCATGACAGCCGCGAGGCCGCGGAGTACCACCGCCATGTCAGTGGCAAGCCCCAGCCACGGGCCGACGACCAGCGGGAACACGGTTCTCCCATTCGACCGTACTGACACGCTCCCACTGACACGAAGTCGACACATCGCAACCGGAAGGGACACCGCAAGGGCAAATCGAAGAGCACGAGCGACAAACACAACAAGGGCGACCGCCACGGCGGTCGTAAGAAGTTCGACAATCCGAACAAGCGCAAGCGCTGACGCGGAACGGCTCTGACCGTTCACGGTCCAGGGCGTGTGCCATGCTGGCGCACGCCCTGGTGCCACGCGCGGACACGGGCCCAGGCAGCAGTACGAGAGGACACCTTCATGCCGGAGGACAACGTCTTCATGCCGGAGGACAACGTCGAGGTCCGGGCGGAGCGACAGTGGTCGGCGGGGAATCATGCTGCCGCGCTGTCCCTCTACCTGGAGGCCTGGACCAGCCCGGACAACGATGTCGCGGACAAGATTCTGGATCTGGTGGAGGACTGGGGAGACACCAACGCTGCGCTGGAGGCGATCTCCGCCGCCGCGGCCGCGGGCAACGCCGGGGCGTACGAGGCCCTGGCCGATCTGCTGATCCAGCTCGACCGGCCCGCGGAAGCGGTGTCGGCCCTTCAGGAGGCGGACCACCATGGCCGCAACGTGACCCTGTGGATCGCCGGGATTCTGGCGGACGAGATCGAGGACCACCCTCGCGCTGAAGAGTATTACCAACGGGCGCTGGCCGAGAATCACCCGAACGCGCTCAACGACTACGGCGCCTTCCTGCGCGACGGCGGGGAGCGGCTGGACGAGGCCGCCGATCTGCTGCGCCAGGCGGTGGACCAGGGGGACACCATGGCCGCTGGCAACCTCGGCCGTCTCCTGCTCGACCAGGACAAGCCCGCAGAGGCCGTCGGCTGGCTGCGGCAGGCCCTGGAGGCCGGACACCGCTCCGTCCTGGTCGCGCTCGGCGGAGCCGAGAACGACACAGGGGACAGTGAAGCGGCGGGACAGCACCTGCGGGAGGCCCTCAACGAGGATCTGCCCGGCGCGCATTTCGCCTACGCCCTCCACCTGACCGACACCGGTGCCCTGCAGGAGGCCGTGCCCCACTACGAGGCCGCCCTCGACCAGGACAAGGAAACGAACGCATACCTGAACCTGGCGCTCCTGCACGAGGAACTCGGGCAGCCGGAGCAGGCCGACCGGCGCTACCGGGACGCGATCGAGCACGAGGACGAGGAAGCCTTTTTGCCCTATGCGCGCTTCCTCGCCGGGCAGGGCCGAGCCGAGGAGATCGGTGCGCTGCTCACCCGGGCGACGTCGCTCGACCTCGCCCCGGAGGACCTCGCGGAACTGCGTGTCCTCGCCGACAAGGGCCGCCCCGCCGGCGCGTGACCGCCGCATCGCGGAACCCGTCACACCACTGCCCCGTCCGGACACCATCCCGGGCGGGGCACGGCCGCCGGGCCCGCAAGGGCGACAGCATCTACACCGTCCGCAAGCTCCTGCGCCGCAACAAGGAGCACCTCACCGGCGAACAACGCGAGCTTCTCAAGGCCGAACTGGCCTGCATGGGCACCTACGGGAAGCAGATCTACGCGGCCTGGCAGGCCAAGGAACTCCTGCGCGACCTCCTGGCTCCGGCCGTCAGCCGCAGCCACGTCACCCCCGACCGCTCCGCGGTCTCCGCCGCCCGCCACCGCTTCCTCGCCCACGTCGCCGACCACGCCCACCTGCCCGAACTCGTCACCCTCGCCGAGACCGTCGAGCAGTGGTGGGACGGCATCGAGACCTATCTGACCACCGGCATCACCAACGCCGCCTCCGAGGGCGGCCAGATCTACAAGCCCAAGGTGAAGGGACGGAAGATCAAGGTATGACCTTCATTGACGACGTTCTCCAGGGCCGGGCCACTATCGACGATTTCAACGCCTACAGCGAGGCGTGGAACGACTCGGAGGAGGATCTCGGAGAGTTCCACGATTACGCGGGGATGCTCTGGCCCGAGTATGCCCTGTGGGCAACGGACCACGATCACATCAGCGGCGATGACGTACTCGAATACGTGATCGCAGCTCGGCGACACAAGGTCGGGTTGCTCGACCACCTGCGCTCCGTGAAGGACCAAGACCCCACGGCCGCAGAGATCTACCGCCTCTGCGGCTGGTGGGCCAAGGATTGGGAAGCGGTCTCCCAGCACTACGGGGAAGACTGACCCAACCTTGTGCGTGCCGACAACCCATGTCACCCATGCTGAGCTGCAGTTCTGGAGTCACGATGTGATCACATCGCGGGCCTCCGGGATCGCCTCGGTGCACGCTCGGGTCTCGTGGCGATACGTCTGCTCTACCGGTTCTGCTGCCTGCTCCTGGGTTGGCTGCGGCTGCTGGCCCGCTCCTCCGCGGCGAAAGACGTCGAGATCCTGGTGCTGCGCCATCAGCTGAGCGTCCTGGAACGCGGCAGGCCAAAGCCCGCTTTCACCCTCGGCGACCGGGCGGTAATCGCCGCCCTTGTTCGTCTATTGAACAAGCGTCAGCGCCTCAGCCTGAAACTCTTGGTCACCCCGCGCACGGTCCTGCGCTGGCACGCCAGACTGGTGAAGCGGACATGGACCTTGCCCCTGCCGAAAAGCTCATCCGCGCAGGTCATGCGGCATGTTGGTACTCGTGGAGGATGCCGCCGAGCCGTTCACGTCTCCGTATGTCGAGGCGAGCGATCTGCTCCGGATCGGTGGCCGGAGCCGGCAGCGGGTGGAGCGGGCGGGCGTTGGCCATGCCTTGGTGGGGCCGGTGGGAGTTGTAGTGTTCCTCGAACTCCCGCAGCGCGTGGAGCAGGTGGCGTTGGTTCCAGATCAGGGTGCGGTCGAGGAGTTCACGCCGGCAGGTCTGCACCCACCGTTCCATGATCGAGTTCATGCGCGGTATCCGGACGCCGCTGAGCACGACCTCGATCCCCGTGTCGTTCAGGATGGTGTCGAACAGGGCGGGGAACTTCCCGTCGCGGTCCCGGATCAGGAATCTTGCCCGGCAGTCGGCGTCCTCGAGGTCCATGACGAGGTTCCTCGCGGTCTGTGTCACCCAAGAGGCGGTCGGGTGGGCGGTGGCACCGAGGATGCGGATGCGCCGGCTGGCGTGTTCGATCACCGCGAACACATACAGCCGAGCCCCGGACAAGGTGACCGTCTCCAGGAAGTCACATGCCAGCAGGGCGTCGGCCTGGGAGCGTAGGAAGTCCGCCCACGTGCTGGAAGCACGCTCGGGCACCGGGGCGACCCCGGCTTCCTGGAGGATCTCCCAAACGGTGGAGGCAGCCACAGTGACACCCAGGACGAGGAGTTCGCCGTGGATGCGGCGATATCCCCAGTTGGGGTTCTCGCGCGCGAGTCGCAGCACCAATTGTCGGATGGAGCGTACGGTCCGCGGTCTTCCCGAACGCTTTGGTCGGGAACGAGCCGCGTGGCGACGCGCGACCAGGTCCCGGTGCCAGCGCAAAACCGTGTCCGGCCGTACCAGTAGTCGTACCCGGCGCAGCACGTCGCGCGGCAGCCGGTGCAGCAGGGCCGCCAGGAACGCGCGATCGCTCGGGGTGAACCGCACCCTGTCTTGGCCGAGTTGGCGCTCCAGGACCATGATCTGATGGCGGAGGGCGAGGATCTCCGCATCCTTGTCCCGATCGCTCATTGGCAGCAGACGCAGCATCGCGAACGCGTTCGTCACAGTCAGATAAGCCAGTCGCAACAGCACGATTGATCATCATGCCTGGGCGAACACTAACCGCGCGAGAGTGCCCATCCGACCGCCGGGCCCCAGCCCCCCCCCACACCCCGTACACCCACTCCCACCAGGGCGGATGACATTATCGGCAGGGGCAGCGTCGGCCGAACCCAGTGCCGGATCGGCGGCCGAGCACCTGGCCACCGCATGGCAAGCCGCGTACGGACTGCACCCCGACCCGGTACGGGCCTACAGCGAAGCGATCAAAGCCGTCGAGTGCGCGGCGCACTCGGTCATCCAGCCGAACCACGCCAGGGCGACGCTCGGCACCATGCTCGGCGAAATCGGCAACGCGCGGGCCAAGTTCCGCACGGCCATCTCCACCCCGGCCGGCGGGGACCCAATAGCCCCCGTGGAAGCGATGATGCGCACCCTGTGGGACGGGCAGACATCCCGGCATGGCAAGCAGACTGGCACCGTCTCCGAGACCTTGGAGGCCTCGCGAGCGGGTATCCACCTCGCCGCCACCCTCGTGCAGTGGTTTGCCTCCGGAGCCGTCACACGCTCCTGAAGCACTCGGGCCGCGGAGACACGTGGGCGCACCGGTCTGTAACCGCCTCAGCGGATCAGCTGGCGGAGCACAGGGACGGAGACTCCGGAGGCACTCAGCCCCGCAAGCACGCCCCCCGGGACTGCCTCGCTGCTCAGGAACGTGAGACCTCCCGCAATCAGGCCGATGAACGCCGCCGACAGGAGGACGATGGCCGTGTGCATCGTCATGAACGGCTCACCTGCGTTCCGCGTAATTCAGCGTCCTAGAGTCACGAATCTGGGGTCTGACCTGCGCGGACATGGGTGAGGGCGCCTGAGAGACGTTTCTCTAGG
>NZ_JBITER010000100.1:0-8427 GCF_044455345.1 Streptomyces sp. NPDC051286
CGGCACCGTGGACACACCCAGCTCCACCCCGGTGTCGTTCCACTCCACCAACACCCGACACCGCTCGGCCTCACCCAGCACATCCACCGCGCTCAGCCGGGTCTGCGGGGCAGCGACCAGAGCTTCGAGCACACGGATCCACCGCTTCGCGAACTGCTGCGCCGCCTCCGGGCGGAACAGGTCCGCCGCGACCGTCAGCGCACCGCGGACACCCGCCGGTGCCCCGTCGGCGTCGAGCCGCTCTCCGAGGATCACGTCCAGGTCGAACTTCGCCGTCTGCTCGCCGACCAGGAGGCCTTCGGCGCCCAGGCCCGGCAGATCGAGCACCGCCTCGTCCGTGTTCTGCAGTGTGAGAATCACCTGGAACAGCGCGTGCCGGGCCAGCGAACGGACCGGGGCCAGCTCCTCCACGAGCCGCTCGAAGGGCACGTCCTGGTGCGCGTGCGCCTCGAGTCCGGTCTCGCGTACGCGTCCGAGCAGCTCGCGGAACGTCGGGTCGCCGGCCAGGTTCGTCCTCATCACGAGCGTGTTGACGAAGAAGCCGACCAGGTCGTCCAGAGCCTCGTCCGTACGGCCGGCGATCGTCGAACCGATCGGCACATCCGTGCCCGCGCCCAGACGCGACAGCAGCACCGCCAGCGCGCCCTGCAACACCATGTACAGCGTCACGCCTTCCGCCCGCGCCAGCTCCAGCAGCCGGCCGTGCAGCTCCGCCGCAATGACCAGCGGCACACTGTGCCCACGGTGACTCGCCACCGCAGGACGGGCGAAGTCGAACGGCAGCTCCAACTCCTCCGGAGCTCCGCCCAGCGCTCCTCGCCAGTACTCGATCTGGCGGGAGATCACGCTGTCGGGGTCCTGCTCGTCACCGAGGAGTTCGCGCTGCCAGAGCGCGTAGTCCGCGTACTGGACGGGCAGCGCCTGCCACTCCGGCGCCCGGCCCGAGTGACGGGCCTCGTACGCCACCGACAGATCATGGGCCAGCGGACCCATCGACCAGCCGTCGCCGGCGATGTGGTGGGTCACCACGACCAGCGTCTGCTCACCCGCAGCGGTCCTGAACAGCCATGCCCTGAAGGGAACTTCGACCGACAGGTCGAAGACATACTCCTGGGCCCGGGTGACCGCCGCGTTCTGTTCCTCCGCGGCCACCTCGACCACGGACAGCTCCCACGCCAGATCCTCGACGTCCAGAATCCGCTGGTACGGCTCACCGTCCACGACTCCGAACACCGTGCGCAGCACCTCGTGCCGACCCATCACGTCCCGCAGAGCCCGGTCCAGTACGTCCGAGTCCACCTCGCCGGACAGACGCAGCGCGACCGGCATGTTGTACGTGGCACTCGGCCCCTCCAGCTGGCCCAGGAACCACAGGCGGCTCTGCGCGAACGACAACGGCACCCGCTCCGGACGCTCTCCGGCCGTCAGCGCCACCCGAGCCGAACCCGCCTCCGCCAGCCGGGCCGCCAGACCCGCCACCGTCGGCGCCTCGAACAGGACGCGCAACGGCAGCTCGACACCCAGCACGGCACGGATCCGGCTCACCAGCCGGGTGGCGAGCAGCGAATGACCGCCCAGCCGGAAGAAGTCGTCGTCGACCCCGATGCTTTCCAGCCCGAGTACCTGCGCGAACACCCCGCACAGGATCTCCTCCTGGACGCTGCCCGGCGACCGGCCCGGCCCTGTCTCGTAGTGGGGGGCGGGCAGGGCCTTGCGGTCCAGCTTGCCGTTCCGTGTCAACGGCAGTGCATCCAGCAGTACGACCGCCGACGGGACCATGTACTCCGGCACCTGCCCGGCGGCATGTGCGAGTACGTCCGCGGACAGTCCGACACCGTCGGCGGTACCGTCGTGCGGTACGACATAGCCGACCAGGCGCTTTTCCCCTGGGATGTCCTCGCGTGCCACGACGGCGACCTGGGCCACCTGCTCGTGCCCGGCGAGGGCGGCCTCGACCTCGCCCAGCTCGACGCGGAAGCCGCGGATCTTGACCTGGTCGTCCGCACGCCCCGCGAACACCAACTGCCCGTCCACGGTCCAACGGGCACGGTCACCCGTGCGATACATCCGCTCACCCGGCTCGCCGAACGGATTCGCCACAAACCGCTCAGCCGTCAGATCCGCACGCCCCACATAGCCACGCGCCAGGCCCGCACCCGCCACATAAAGCTCACCCGCCACACCGACAGGCACCGGCGAAAGATTCCCGTCCAGCACATACACGCGGGTGTTGACCACCGGCGTACCGATCGCCACCTCCCCCGCCTGCGGGTCACAGACCCACAGCGTGGCATCCACCGTCGTCTCGGTCGGACCATAGGAATTGAACATCCGCCGGCCCCTGGCCCACCGCGCCATCACCTCCGGCGGACACGCCTCACCCGCCACCACCAGCACCACACCCGGATCGACCGACACCTCGTCCAACGTCGCCAGAACCGCAGGCGGAAGCGCGACATGGGAGACCCGCTGTTCGGCCAGGAACCCTGTCAGACTCTCGCCCAGGCGCTGTTCCTTCGGGATGACCACCAACGCCGCACCCGACAACAACGCCATGCACCACTCCCAGGCGAAGCCGTCGAAACCGGCGGACGCGAACTGCCCCACCCTGGCCCGGGGCCCGACCGCCAGATGGCGCGCGTGGCCCTCCACCAGGCTCGCGAGGCCGGCGTGCGTGACCGACACGCCCTTCGGTCGCCCCGTGGATCCGGAGGTGTAGATGACGTACGCGGGATGCGAGGCCGACAGCGACGCCAACCGTTCGTCGTCCCGTACGGCGGTCACGGGCAGACCGTCCAAGGCCGCCGCAGTGTCCGGGCCGTCGAGTGTCAGCACGGGCACGCCGTCCGGCAGCGGCAGGCGCGCGACACCGGCTGCGGTGGTGACGACGGCTTCCGCTCCCGCGTCGGCGAGCATGAAGGCGATCCGGTCCGCCGGCAGTCCCATGTCGATCGGCAGGTAAGCGCCTCCTGCCTTCAGCACCGCCAGCAGCGACGCCACCAGATCGATGCCGCGCTCCAGTGCCAGCCCCACCACGCTCTCCGGCCCCACGCCCTGAGCGATCAGCAGCCGGGCCAGCTGGTTCGCGCGCGCGTCGAGTTCCGCGTACGGCACCTCGGTCCCGTCGGCGACCACCGCCACCGCGTCCGGGGTGCCCGCGACGTGGGCGGCGAACAGGTCCGGAGCCGGCAGGGCCGCGGCGTCCGCACGGGTGTCGTTCCACTCCACGAGCAGCCGGTGCCGCTCGTCCCCGCCGAGCACATCCACGTCGGCCAGCCGCGTCTGCGGTGCGGTGACGAGGGTGCCGAGCAAGCGCACCCATCGCCGGGTGAGGATCTGGGCGGTGCCGACGTCGAACAGGTCCGCCGCCACCGTCACCACACCCCGCAGCCCCATCGGCCGGCTCTCGCCGTCGAATGTCTCCTCCACACCGACCTCGAGGTCGACCTTCGCCGTGGTGGCCTCCGTGAACACGCCTTCCGTGTCCAGGCCCGCCAGGTCGACAACCGCTTCGGCAGTGTTCTGCAGCGTGAGCATCACCTGGAACAGCGGGTGCCGCGACAGCGAACGGACCGGGGCCAGCTCCTCCACCAGCCGCTCGAACGGCACGTCCTGATGCGCGTACGCCGACAGCCCTGTCTCCCGCACACGCCCCAGCAGCTCACGGAACGTCGGATCACCCGACAGATCGGTGCGGATCACCAGCGTGTTCACGAAGAACCCGACGAGATCATCCATCGCCTCGTCAGTACGGCCCGCGATTGCCGAACCGACCGGGATGTCGGTACCCGCGCCCAGTCGCGACAGCAGCACCGCCAGCGCGGCCTGCAACACCATGAACACCGTCACACCCTCAGCACGCGCCAGCTTCGCGAGCTGCGCATGAACCTCCGCCGGAACCTCCAGCGGCACACTGTGCCCACGATGGCTCGCCATCACCGGACGAGCACGGTCGTAAGGAAGCTCCAGCTCCTCCGGCACACCCGCCAGCGCTTCACGCCAATACGCCACCTGCCGGGAGACCACACTGTCCGCGTCCTGCTCGTCGCCCAGCAGCTCCCGCTGCCACAGCGCATAGTCCGCGTACTGCACCGGCAGCGACTGCCACTGCGGCGCCCGACCCTCACACCGCGCCTCATACGCCACCGACACATCCCCCGCCAACGGCCCCATCGACCAGCCGTCACCAGCGATGTGGTGCACCACCACGACCAGCACCCGCTCCTCGGGCCCGGCCACGAACAGCCAGGCACGGAAGGGCACCTCCACCGAAAGGTCGAAGGCGTACGTCTGTGCCGCAGCGACCGCGCCGGGCAGCTCGTCCGGCGCCACATCCACCACCTGGAGCTCCCACTCCAGATCCTGAAGATCCAGAATGCGCTGGTACGGCTCACCGTCCGCCACCGCGAACACCGTACGCAGCACCTCGTGCCGACCCATGACGTCCCGCAGCGCCGCACCCAACGCGTCCTGGTCCACCGCGCCGTTCAGACGTACCGCGACAGGGATGTTGTAGGTCCGGCTCGGGCCCTCCAGCTGGCCGAGGAACCACAGCCGGCGCTGCGCGAACGACAACGGCACCCGCTCCGGGCGCTCCCCGGCCGCCGTCAGCACCAGGCGCGCCCGGTCCGCTCCGGACAGCCAGGCGGCGAGACCGGCCACCGTCGGTACGTCGAAGAGCGTCTGCAGCCGCAGCTCGACGCCCAGCACCGCACGGATCCGGCTCACCAGGCGCATGGCGAGCAGGGAATGACCACCGAGGGCGAAGAAGTCGTCGTGGACGCCGACCGCTTCCAGGCCGAGCACCCGCGCGAACACCCCGCACAGGATCTCCTCCTGCACCGTGGCCGACCCGCGGCCGACGCCCGCCGGGGCCGTCGCGACCGCCGCAGCAGCGTAGTCCAGGGCGGGGAGGGCCTTGCGGTCCACCTTGCCGTTCACTGTCAGCGGCAGGGAGGCGAGCACGACCACGGCCGCCGGCACCATGTACGCGGGCAGCTGCCCGGACGCGAACGTAAGCAGATCCGAGGTCAGCGTTCCACTGACAGCATCGGCGTCGACGGGCACGACGTAGGCCACCAGCCGCCTGTCACCCGGCACGTCCTCACGTGCCACGACGGCGACCTGGGCCACCTGCTCGTGCCCGGCCAGGGCGGCCTCGACCTCACCGAGTTCGACGCGGAACCCGCGGAGCTTCACCTGCTCGTCCGCACGGCCGACGAACTCGAGCCGGCCGTCCGCACTCCAGCGGACCACATCGCCCGTCCGGTACACGCGCTCCCCGGCGGACCCGAACGGGCACGCCACGAAGCGCTCGGCGGTGAGCTCCGGCCGTCCCACGTAGCCCCGTGCCAGACCCGCTCCGGACACGTACAGCTCTCCCGCGACACCGATGGGCACCGGCCGCAGCGCGGCGTCCAGCACGTACACCCGGGTGTCGCTGATCGGAGCGCCGATGGGCACACTCGTCCCCTGCTCCAGGGGCGACCGGCTCAGCGCGTGGACGGCCGTGAAGGTCGTGGTCTCCGTGGGCCCGTACCCGTTGAGCAACCGCACTCCGGGAAAACGTTCCAGCACGGTCCGGCAGTGCGAGGGCGACAGCACGTCGCCGCCCGCGAGCAGATGACGCAGCCCGCGCAGCGCCTCGATGTCGGTGTCCACGACCTCGTGGAAGAGCCCGGCGGTCAGCCACAGCGTGGTGACCGCGTGGGCGGAGAGGAAGTCGTCGAGTTCCGCGACGGACAGCCTGCCAGGCGGGGCCACGGCCAAGGTCGCGCCGTTGAGCAGAGCTCCCCATGTCTCGAACGTCGCCGCGTCGAAGGACATCGACGCCAGCTGTGCGACGACGTCGCGTTCCGACAGCTCGATGTAGTTCGTCTCCCGCACGACCCGCCTGATGGCCCGGTGCGGTGTGACCACGCCCTTGGGCCGGCCGGTGGAACCGGAGGTGTAGATGACGTACGCCGGGTGCTCCGGCAGCAGCCCGGCACGCTCGTCCGCGGGCAGGGCCCCGTCGTCGAGCAGGGCCAGCTCACCGAGCGTCGCGGGCTCGTCGAGTACGACCAGCGGCACACCGGCACTGTCGTCGAGCCGCACGTCGCCCCGGGTCAGGGCGCACACCGCACCGGCGTCGGCGAGCAGGAAGGCGATCCGCTCGGCCGGATAGGCCGGGTCGACCGGCAGATAGGCGCCGCCCGCCTTCAGCACGCCGAGCAGCGCGACCACCATGTCGACACCACGGTTGAGCACCACCCCCACCACCGACTCCGGTCCCACGCCGCGGCCGATGAGCAGGCGGGCCAGCCGGTTCGCCCGGGCGTCCAGTTCCGCGTACGACATCTCGGTGCCGGCATGGACGACGGCGACCGCATCAGGGGTGCGGGCCACCTGGGCCTCGAACAGCTCCGGGAGGGTCTCGGCCGTGACGTCGGCCGCGGTGTCGTTCCAGTCGACGAGCACGCGGCGCCGCTCGTCCTCGCCCAGGACCTGGACGGCGCCCAGCGGAAGCCGCGGGCGGCCGTCCTCCAGCGCCTCTTCCAGTGCCGCGACGAGGTTCTCCACCGCGGTGCACAGCAGCAGGGCCACGGCTCCCGGATCGATGGGGGCCGCCGCGTCCACGGACAGTCCGATCCCGGCGCCGTCCCCGTCGTCGTCGACCGACACGGTCAGGGGGTAGTTCGTGCGCTCCCGCGAGAACAGCGTCCTGATTCCGGCGAGCCCCTCGCCCTGCTGCTCCTCGCCGGTGCCGGCGGCGGGAGCGGTGTTGTGCCGGTAGTTGAACAGCGCGGTGAACAGCGGGACGTCCGCCGGTACGCCGCTGACCTGCTGGGCGAGCGCCAGCGGAGCATGCTCGTGCTCGAGCAGTGCCGCCAGCTGCGCGCGCATACCGTCGACCGCGGACAGCACATCGGCATCGTCCACGCGGACGCGGACAGGCAGCGTGTTCATGAACGGACCGGTCACCCGGTCCGCACCCGCACCCGCGTTCATCCGGCCGAACAGCACCGTGCCGAACACCACGTCCTCACGACCGCTGACCGCCGCCAGCGTCCGGGCCCAGGCCACATGCAGCACCGTGGCAGGGCTGGCCCCCAGCCTGCGGGCCACCTCCCGCACACGCGAAGAAGACCCGGCCGACAACGCCAGCCCCGCCCGGACCACCCCGGCACCATCACCACGCACATCCACCACCCCGTACGGGGCAGTCGGCTCCGTCACATCACCGAGCAACTCGGCGAAGAACCGCTCGTGCTCAGAACGCTCCACCCCACCACGTGCCTGGGCGACGAAGTTACGGAACGGCAAAGGCTCAGCCAGCTCGTCACCGCGGCCCGTGAGGAACGCCTCCACCTCCTCCAGCATCACTTCAAGAGCGGTGTGGTCCTGCACCAGGTGGTGCACCCGCACCAGCGCCAGCCAGTGTGCGGTGCCGGGATCGGCGGCCGCGTGGACGTCGATCAACGGCGCCCGGCCCACGTCCATCGACGGACCGCCCGCGACCAGCAACTGCTCCACCGGAGCAGCCCCTTCCGGATCCAGTACGACCGTCGCCACAGGCACGGCCGCGTGACGGCGCACCACCTGGACCGGCTCGCGCAGACCCTCCCAGACGATCCCGGTACGGAACACGTCATGCCGGTCGACGACGTGCTGCAACGCGCCGAGGAAGGCATCCAGCCGCTCGCGCGTGTCGAACTCCAGAACGGTCGGCGTCACATACGCGTCCTCACCACCGTCGGAAAGGAGGTGATGGAAGAGCAGGCCCTCCTGCAGAGGCGCGAGCGGATAGACGTCAGCCACATTCGCCGCACCGCCCTCCACACCCGCCACGATCCGCTCGATCTCAGCGGTCGCCAGTTCGACGAGGGGAAGCATGCCCGGCGTGATCTCATCAGCGCCGGCGGGAATCGCGTTCGCAGGCACGTCGACCTGCTCCGCGCCCGCGGCGGCCGCGAGGCCGGCGGGCGTCGGCGTCTGGAACAACGCCCGGACGGACACGGTCACGCCCCGGACGCGCAGGCGCTCCACCAGCGACACCGCGAGCAGCGAATGCCCGCCCAACCGGAAGAAGTCGTCGTCCACTCCCACGGTCTCCAGGCCGAGGACCTCCGCGAAGGCCGCGCACAGGATCTCCTCGCGGGCATCGGCCGGGCCACGGCCGCCACGGGTGACGTACGCCGGGGCGGGCAGTGCCTTGCGGTCCACCTTTCCGTTGACGGTCAGCGGCAGCGCGTCGAGAACAACCACGGCTGAGGGAACCATGTGCTCCGGCAGTCGGCTGGAGACGAAGTCCCTCACGACTCCGACGATGTCCAGGTTGCCGCCGTTCTCGTCCGTGTCCGTGTCGGCGGGGACGACATACGCGACCAGCCGCCGGTCTCCCGGCACGTCCTCCCGCGCGATCACCGCCGCCTGCCCCACCAGCGG
>NZ_JBITER010000101.1:0-8412 GCF_044455345.1 Streptomyces sp. NPDC051286
TCGGCATGTCCCACTCAACGACCGGCACCCCACAGAGGTACCGGTCGCATCGTCAGTTCATCCGAACCGGTCATGTGCGGAGGATGGGGCTAGCCATTTCCGATGAGGAGATCACCCTCCAACAGCTCGACGACCTCCCCAACACGCCGACCACTCGCTACATCCGCGACGTCCTCGTCGTCGCCGCGGTGCTGCCGCCGCGGGACGAACGATTGGAGGCCCTGCCCCGCTGGGCGGACGCCCTCTTGGCCCAGGCACCGCTCCCTCAGCGGCAGCTCGTCACCCCCTTCACTCATTGGTATCTGCTCCACCGCATCCGCCGGGTCCACCGGCACCGCCCGCTACGCGCCACCACACAGCACCAGATGCGATCGCGACTGCGCCGGGCCCTGGAACTGCTCGACTGGCTCGACGAGCACGGCACCGCGCTCGGGGAACCGAGTGCCCGGCGGGAGAACGCGTCGTGGACGGACGCGAGGTAGAGCTTGCCCTCGCCGGTGTCGATCTCGGTCATGTCACCCCACCACAGCACGTCCGGCGCGATGGCGTCGAACCCGCGTCGCACCAGGTCGGGGGAAGCTTTCCGCTTACCCTGCCGCGTCAGCGACCTGCGTCGACGCGGCGGTCTGCGGCCCTGGAGGCCGAGCTCGGCCATGACGTCCGCGACGGTGTTCTGCGACACCTGCCAGCCCTCCTCCCACAGATCCAGCGTGATCCTCGGCAAGCCGTACGTCTTGCCCGACCGGTCGAAGAAGTACCGGATCCTCTCCGCCAGCTCGGCCCGCCTGACCTCGCGTTTCGTCGGCCGGACAGGGCGCCGGCGCCACTTGTAGAACCACGCTTCCGACACCCCCAGAGCACGGCACGAGACGCGATACGGAATGTTGCACTCGGTCTTCTGGTCGCTGATCACCCCGACGACAGCCGCCGGGTCGCGCCACAGAGGGAAGGCTCACCTACGACATCCCTCACCTGCGTAAATGGTTACGCGGCAAGCGCATCGGCGTGCGCATCGCCCGCAAAGGCATCGAGTCCAGCAGGCGGTTGGGTCGCCGAAGGTGGGTGATCGAGCGGACCATGTCGTGGCTGTCCGGTTACCGCAGACTCAGCCCCCGATACGAGCGTCATCCCCGCAACTACCTGGCCTTTCTCGGACTCGCCGCCGCCATCTGCTGCTACAAACGACTCGTCCGCCTCACCACATAGGACACGGTCTAAATGAGACGCCGTCACCGCAGGTCGCCGATCGCGGAGTTCCAAGATCGCGGTTGTTCGGTGGAGGATCCCCTTACGAACAGCCGTCAAGAACGTCTGTCCCCCGAGGTCGGGTAGCCCGGGGCTGAGCTGGGCTACCCGACCCCGCGTCGTTGGATGGCGAGGACGTTGGGTGGCGGGCCTTGGTGTTGCGCCAGCGCAGGTAGGCGTGGAGGGCCCGGGTCTGTCTGGTGACCGGCGCCTGCTTCTGGCGCATCCGCCGCCACCGCGACTGACCAGCGTGGGGCAACAGCGGGTCGATCTAAGCCATTGACGCCGGCTTCGACCGCCCACAGGAGTCCGCGGACATGGCCGGGCTGCCACAGCCGGCCGCCTGCACTGTCCACGGCTCGTCGGCATCTGCCGAGGCGGCACGGTTCTCGGCGTGGCCCGGCACACTCAACCCGCTGGCCGGATGAGTCGGCCGGGCGCTGGGTGGTCTGTCAGCCCATGTCCGTCAGGAGGGCGTTCAGTTCCTTCTCCTGCTGCGCAGGCGACATCGGCGGGTTCGAGTGATCGATGCCGAAGGTCTTCAGAACTTTGTCCATCTGGGCGTCGATAGAGGTCCAGCCGGTCTGGTCCAGCGGCTGCAGCGAGGCTTGGTCGGCATCCCACAGGTCACGCAGCGACTGGGCGGCCGCGTGCGCGCCGGTCGCGTTTCCCGAGCGTGCGTCCTTGAGCGAGGTGGAGGCGAGGGTCTTCAGCGCATCGACCTTGGTGGGCGGGAATTTCTTCACCGCCTGGCCAGGAGCCATCTGGACGGCGGAGGTGTTGTCGGTCTCCGGCGCCGGGCCGACGTGCGGCTGGCTGTGGGCCCAGACCAGCAGGCCCGTGGTGGCGACGGCCAGCAGGCCGAAGCCGGCCAGTGCGACGCGCTCCTTGCGCGGGTCGCCGGTGGCGTGGGCGGCGTGGGCGGCGTGGGCGGCCTCGTAGGTCTCGGTCACGTCCGAGCGCGTCACCGTCAGGTAGACCACCGTCGCCAGGATCAGGCCGAGGAAGATCAGGCTGGTGGTGAACGTGCCCAGCGCGAGACCGGTCGGGTCACCCGGGTTCTGGGCGACCTTGGGGGAGGCCAGCCAGTCACCGATGTTCGCGCCCAGCGGGCGGGTCAGGATGTAGGCGAGCCAGAAGGACAGCACCGGGTTCGCGCCGAACTTCCACAGCAGCGTGATCGCCGCGATGAGGCCGAGCGGCAGCAGGACCGAGGCGCCCGGGCTCCAGCCGGTGAGCTCGAGGGTCCAGTCGCCGGTCGCGGTGCCGAGCGCGAAGGTGACGAGAACGGCGAGCCAGTAGAACGACTCGCGCGGCAGCGTCGTGACCGAGTGGATCGAGAGGGTGCGCTCGCGCAGCCACCACACGCCGAAGACCACGGCGAGCAGGACCGAGAACACGGCGGAGCTGATCCACAGCGGCACGTTGAGCTGGTCGGTGAGGATGTCGGTGTACAGGGTGCCCGTGACACTGACAACGACCACGGTCAGCCAGTAGGGGAACGGGACGTACCGCTTCAGCCGCAGCTGGACGGCCAGGACCACCACGAAGACCGCGGTGAAGATCCAAGCCGTGTTCACCAGGCCGACGCCCAGCTTCATGTTGATCCAGTCGGCGAAGCTCTCGCCCACGGTGGTGCACAGGACCTTGATCACCCAGAACCAGATGGTGACCTCGGGAACCTTGTTGAGCATGAGGCGCCCACTGCGCGTTCGGGCTTCCGTTGTCGTTGTCATGCAGGGAGGTTTACGGAGGGAACCTGCAAGCAACCTGACTACGTGGCTGCGCGCGCGGCCGGGAGTGTCACCTCGACGTGCCCGCGGCCGTCCGCGATCGCGCGGACCTCCACACCGGCCGAGGCGGCGATGCGCCTGACCACCGGCAGCCCCAGCCCGTACCCGCCGCCGCCGGTCACACCCGCTTCGAAGACCCGCTCGACCTCGGCGGGATCGAACCCTGGGCCGTCGTCCAGGACATCGACCACGATGGCCTCGCCCTGGTTGCGCGCGGTGATCCACACACGGGACTTCGCATGCCGCAGGCCGTTCTCCAGCAGGGGTGACAGCAGCGACACGGCGACTTCGGGCGCCACGGCCACCTCGACCTTCGGCGGAAAGGCGATCTCGACCGCGCGACTGCCGATCGCCTGCCGCGCGGCGGAGCACAGATCACACCGGGTCCCGTCGTCCGTCCGTGCGCGCGCGGCGCGCAGAATCGTCGTGATCGCCGCATCGAGGCGGTCGACCTCGCTCAGCACCGCCTCCGGCACCACAGGCTCGCCGGACAGCTGCGCCAGCTGCGCCTCGCCTCGCAGGACCGTGAGCGGTGTCCGCAGTTCGTGGGCGATCTCGTCGGTGAGCCGACGCTCGTCTGCCAGCGCGTTGTCGACGCGCTCCAGAAGGTGGTCCAGGGTCTGTCCCAGTTCCCCGAACTCGTCGCGGGGGACTCCGAGGTTGAAGCGGCGCCCGGGTTCGTGATGACCCCAGTCGTCGGCGAGGGCGGCCATCTCGTGCACGACCCGCAGCGCGCGGTGCACCACGAGGTGCGCGACACCGCCGGCGAGGACGATCGTGAGGCCGCCCAGTATCAGCGACAAGGTCAGGCTGCGCTGCTCGGATGTCTCGTAGGGCGTGAGGTCCACCCGGACGATCACCATGACGTGGTGGCCGTCGACCGGGACCTGCCGCGCGTACAGGAGGTGGTCGCCGACGGTCGCGGTCTGCGATCGCCCCGAGTCCGCCAGCTCCTCGACGCGGCCGACCACGCTCGCCGGTACGTTCCCGTCGATCAGACGGCCGTCGGCATACACCCAGGCGACCTCGTCCAGCGCCTCGCTGCTGTTCTCCGTGAGCACGACACGGCCGCCCTTGGCGCTGACGTTCGCCGCGACCGCCTCGGCGCGCGTACGGGCCAGATCGTGTGCGTCGGCGTCCGTCACCCTGCTCAGCAGCACGTGCGAGACGACGACCAGGATGGCGACCACGGCGGTGGCGATCAGCACAGTGAGCGCAACGACGCTTCTGCGGAATCCCGTCACTGCCATCGGTAGCCCACGCCGCGCACGGTCGCCAGACGCTCGGCCACACCCAGCGGACCGAGCTTGGTCCGCAGCCGGCGCACGTAGGAGTCGAGGGTGTTGTCGCTGACCTGCGCTCCGTGGGGCCAGCCGGCGGCGATGAGAGCGTGGCGGCGTACCGCGTCGCCCGGCGAGGCGATCAGGCGGCCCAGTAGCCGGAACTCGGTCGGGGTGAGGCTCATGCTCACCGCATCGTAGGTCACCATGTGCTTCGCCGGATCGAGGACGACCTCGTGCGGTGCGGGCGCCACGGTGGCCCGGCGCAGCAGCGCTCGGACGCGGACCAGCAGTTCCGGGATGTCGAAGGGTTTGGTCATGTAGTCGTCGGCGCCGGCCTCGAAGCCGCCCACCTTGTGATGCAGGCCGTCCAAGGCGGTGAGCATCAGCACCGGCGCGTCGACGCCGCGAGCCCGGAGCGCCAGGCAGACATCGCGGCCGTCGGCGTCCGGCAGCCCGAGATCCAGGACGACCAGCTGGGGCGCCGGTGCGAGCTGCCGCAGCAGGCTGTCGGCCGTGGCGGCGACGGAAACGGTGTGCCCGTCGTGCTCCAGGGCGCGCTTGAGGACGCCACGGACCGCCGCGTCGTCTTCGCACACCATGATGAAACCCACGTGCTGACCCTAAATAGTCCGGCCCCAATTCTCCATCTTCCCTGATCAGCCGCCTGACGGTCGAGAAAAGCTGGTGCAGGCGGACGAGCACACCGTCCCGGACGTGATCCACAGGTTCAACGAGATCGGCCTGGCCTGCCTGGACCCTCGGTGGGCGAGAGGCCGTCCCCGCCTGCTCAGTCCCGACGACGAGGACTTCGTCGAGTCCCCGCACCACGCCGTCCCCAGGGCAGAAGGCCACTGGACGCCGCAGCGCGTCGTCGTCGCCGGGAGCGGTGTCGTGGTCGGTGGTGCCGGGGGCGGGGAGGTTGAGGGTGGACCGGAGTTCGCTGTCGATGATGGTGGGCACCACGATGCGGCAGTCGGCGGCCACTTCGTCGGCGACTGCCTGCGCCAGAGGGTAGTCGAAGATCTTCCTTCCGTAGACGGCTTCGTTGTCCATCGAATTGGTGAAGGCGTCTACGCCGATGTCGGTGTCCCGACGGCTGGGGCGGGGTGTGCGGGGGTTCGCGGACCCGGCTAGGAGGGTGCTGAAGATCTTGGCCGGATCAGCGAGCGGCGTCTGGTGCGTGCAGCTGCAAGGCGCCGAAGCGGCCTCATAGCGGAGCTATCAGGCCGTTTTGGCAACGCCGCAGATGTGCGTGCAAGGCGTCGGGAGCCCGGCCAAGATCTTCAGTGCCCTCCTAGGTCGGGGGCGGCGAAGCTGCGCGGGGTCGCGGTCATGTAGAGGCGGCGCTCCGCGCGGATGCGGGTGGCGTCGTTGACGACGGCCCACTTCTTGTCCGGCCGGCCTGCGATGCGATGTGCCTCGTCCATGATCGCGAGTTCGAACGGCGGAACGCTTAGGCCGGTGTGCCGGCAGGCTGCCTCGATCTTGTCGAGGGAGTCGTAGGTGCAGATGACGGTGAGGGCGGGCAGCTGGTCGGCGCCGGGGCCCACGACGGACATCGCCGCAGCCAGGGCAGCCGCGTTGCTGGTCGAGCCGACCCGGTTCGCGTACAGCTGGTCGTGGCCATGGGCGTCCATCGAGGAGACGATCACCATGTGCTCCCGGTGGCCGTCCGCTCGCCACGCCAAAGCGGTCTGCGCGGCCAGGTCCAGCGTGGGGACCACCACCAGGACCAGCCGCAGGCCCAGCACGTCCACCAGCCGGATCGCGACCAGCGTCTTGCCCGTCCCGGTCGCCGACACCAACAGACCCCGGGTCCCGGGCCTGCGCAAATGCCGGGCCGCCGCGTCCCGCCCCTTCATCTGATGTGGGCGCAGCACCCGGGGCTCCCGGCGCGGACGCGCACTGCTGATGCGGACGGAGTCGGCCATGAGGTCCATCATCGCCGAGTCGCAGTGGCCTTCCGGCACTGTTGCCGCACTCACGATCGTCGAGACAGGGGTGCTGCGTGCACGAGGCCATGGCCCTTGGTCTGTGGTGTTGCCGGTCGGCTAGGTGGGTCTAGGGTGTGGCGTCGTGACCGTTTTGATCGTCGGTGGGTCCGGGTTCCTCGGTGCCGAGCTGCGCCGGCAAGCGGCGTTGGCCGGCCACCCGACGGCCGCGACGTACGCGACCAGGCCCGGGAGCGCCGCCGGGGTCACGTGGCACGCCCTGGATCTGCGGGATCCCGGACGTGTGGACGCGACCTTGGCCGAGGTCCGGCCCCGTGTCGTCGTCAACGCGTCGAGCGGCGGGCCGGATTGGGCGGTCACAGCCGAGGGTCCTGTCCGGTTGGCGATGGCGGCGGCAAAGTGCGGCAGCCGTCTGGTCCACGTCTCGTCTGACGCCGTTTTCTCCGGGTCCCGTGTCCGCTACGAGGAGTCCTGCCTACCCGACCCTGTCACTCCTTACGGGGCGGCCAAGGCCGCGGCGGAGACAGGGGTCCTTCTCGTGCATCCGGGCGCCGTGGTCGCCCGGACCTCGCTGATCATCGGCGACGGGCAGTCCGCGCACGAGCGCGCTGTGTACGAACTGGCCACTGGGGCCCGCACCGGGGCCCTGTTCACCGACGACATCCGCTGTCCGGTGCATGTGGTCGACCTAGCCGCGGCTCTGCTGGAACTCGCGTTGGCTGATGCGAGCGGCATCCATCATCTCGGCGGAAGCGAGGCCCTGAGCCGTCACGAACTCGGCCTTCTCATCGCCAGACGCGACGGACTCGACGAAACCCGACTGCCCACGGGCCTGCGGGCTCACAGCGCACTGCGGGGGCCTCTTGATGTACGCCTCGACAGCCGCGCGACCCAGCGCAGACTGCGCACCACGCTGCGCGGCGCCCGCCAGTTCCTCACCCCGACGGCCTGAACGCCCGGAGCGCGGCGGCCGGAGGCACGCCTCCCGGAGCAAGTAAGGCCCCTGCGTGCGCCACACGTGGATACGACGAGGCCGACCGCAACGGGCTGCCCGGTAGCGGCGGGCCGGCCGTGGTTGGTGACCACGCGCGCTGTCAGCGGTTTTCGGCGAGCTGACGCTGCGGCATGAGAGACGTGCCGCCCATCGGTGTCTGGGGCGTGATATCCACGCCGGAGCCGTGGAGTTCAGGAAGATCGTGAACCAGGATGATCTGTCCACCGCATCAATGGACCCGGTACGAAGCGGCTCTTCCCCGGCTTGCCGAAGGATGTCGACACTGTCGGCCAGGCCATCGATCGTGTGGCCACGCTTCAAGGAGTGGTGCATTCGACCCCGGAAGACGCCCACGTGCCGGTTGGCCGGGACCAGGCCGTCCCAGACGACGAAGTCAGCCCCGGCGATCAAGGCGTTACGTGCAGGCCCGCATGCCGGAGTCTGTTCGTGGAGCATGGCGATGAGGTCGTCGCGAGTCACACTGTGCCCCGCCGACAGGAAGACCAGTCATCGGCTATGTGTGACAACTCCCGCGCCTCTCTGGTGACAGTCCGGCTGCTTCGACCTGGTTTCTGTGCAGCCTATCCCTTCAGTCGTAGATCAGTACCGTCGCTGTAGTTTGCTCGGCTCTGTTCGGCGAGGGTCGTGGGGTGCCGGGTGCGGCTGAGCGGCTGCGGTTGCGTCGGCGGTGACAGGCGCGGGCGAGGGCCTGGTGGTAGCGGCGCCAGCGTGACCAGTGCAGCCCGTGCAGGATCCGCTCCTTCGGTGCGGGCTGAGGGGCCATCACCTCAAGGAGTCGGCGGACCTCGTAGGCGGTGTAGGCGATCGGGGCGGTGTCATCGAGGCTGGTGGGACCACGGAAGTCCCCCTCTCTGCCCCGGTGGCCAGCCGGGCCGGGGAGTGGCCTGTTCGCGTGCGGCGGCGGCCTGGGCGACCAGGAAAGCGGCGGCCAGTTGCGCCAGGGTGATGTGTCGGTACCAGCCGTGGAAGGAGCGCACCTCGTAGTCGGCCATCCCGGCCGCCGACTTGGCCAGCTTGATAGCTTCTTCGACCCGCCAGCGCGCGCCGGGCACCAGTACCAGCTCCTCCACCTCGGTCTCCTGCGGGCCCCAGGCCAGGTAGTAGTCCCGCTTGTCGGGTTCGGC
>NZ_JBITER010000102.1:0-8395 GCF_044455345.1 Streptomyces sp. NPDC051286
CGCGCATCCGCAGGTTGTGCAGGCCGCGGTGATCGCCCGCGAGGACATCCCGGCAGACACCCGCCTGGTCGCCTACGTCGTCCCCGACGGTGAGGTACCTCAAATCGTTGACGAGGTACGGAAGTTCGCTGAAAGTCGACTCCCGGATTACATGGTCCCGTCCGCCGTGGTCGTCCTCGACGCGCTCCCGGTGACCGTGAACGGCAAGCTGGACCGCAAGGCCCTGCCCGCCCCTGAATACACCGCTACCAGCAGCCGAGGGCCGGCCAACGCCCGCGAGGAAATCCTCTGTACGGTCTTCGCGGAGGTCCTCGGCCTCGACGCCGTGGGTGTGGACGACAACTTCTTCCAGCTGGGCGGGCATTCACTGCTCGCCGTCTCGCTGGCGGAACGCTTGCGCGCCCAGGGCGTGACGGTGTCGGTGCGGGCGCTGTTCGACGCGCCGACCCCGGCCGGGCTCGCCGCGGCCGCGGGCGCCACCGCTGGCGCGGCCGGAGGCAGGGAAGCGGTTGCCGTGCCGGCGAACGGCATCCCGGACGATGCCGTCGAGATCACTCCGGAGATGCTGACTCTCGTCGAGCTGCCCGCCGCCGAGATCGAGCAGGTCGTCGCTGATGTCGAGGGAGGCGCGGCCAACGTCGCCGACATCTATCCGCTCGCTCCCCTGCAGGAGGGTCTGCTCTTCCACCACATCCTCGCCGACGGCGGTGAGGACGCGTACGTCATGCCGCGGGTGTTGAAGTTCGACTCGCGTGAGCGGCTGGACGCGTTTCTGGGTGCGCTGCAGCGGGTCGTCGACCGGCATGACGTGTTCCGTACCGGCATCGTCTGGGAGGGTCTGCGCGAGCCGGTCCAGGTCGTGCGCCGTCACGCCGTCCTGCCCGTCACCGAAGTCCGACTGGACCCGCACACCACGGACCCGGAAGCCGAGCTGATGGCGATCGGCGGCCGGTCGATCGATCTGCGCCGGGCACCGCTGATCGACGTGCACGCGGCCGCGGAGCCGGACACCGGCCGCTGGCTGGCACTGCTCCGGGCTCATCACATCGTGCAGGACCACATGGCCATGGCCGTGGTGTTGTCGGAGGTGCGGGCGTTCCTTGACGGCCGGGGCGACGAGCTTCCCGAGCCGCTGCCGTTCCGGGACTTCGTCGCGCAGGCGCGCGGGGTGGCGCAGTCCGAGCACGAGCGGTTCTTCACCGACCTGCTCGGCGACGTCACCGAGCCCACCGCATCCTTCGGGCTGGTGGACGTGCGAGGGGACGGTGCCGCCGCGGTTCAGGCACGGGCGGAACTGGAGGCGTCAGTCGCCGGGCGGCTGCGGGAAGTCTCTCGGCGGCTGGGTGCCAGTCCCGCGACCCTGCTGCATGTGGCCTGGGCCCGTACGCTGGCGGCGGTCAGCGGCCGGGACGACGTCGTGTTCGGCACGGTGCTGCTCGGCCGGATGAACGCGGGAGCAGGGGCGGGCCGGGTGGCGGGGCCCTTCCTGAACACGCTGCCGGTACGCGCACGGTTGGAGAGCACGGGTGTCCAGGCGGCGGTCGCCGCCATGCGGGCCCAGTTGGCCGGGCTGATGGAGCACGAGCACGCCTCACTGGCGGTCGCACAGCAGGCCAGCGGTGTGCCGACGGAAGTGCCGCTGTTCACTTCGATCCTCAACTACCGGCACACCACGGACGGCAGGCGGCTGGACGACACCGCGCTGGACGGTGTGGAGCTGGTGTTCTCGAGGGAACGCACCAACTACCCACTGACCGTGGACATCGACGACGACGGTGACGGCTTCGAGCTGGTCGTGGACGCGGTGACACCGATCGATCCCGATGTGGTGGCCGCACTGCTCCGGACTGCGGTGGAGAACCTGGTCGCCGCGCTCGAGGGCGTCCTGGCCGGCGGCCCGGACCCTTCGCTCGGCACTGTCCAGGTGCTGGACGAGGCGCTGCGCCGCCGCGTCCTCGGGGACTGGAACGAGACCGCGGCCGAACTCCCCGGTAAGTCGGTGGTGGAGCTCTTCGAGGGTCACGCGCTGCGGACCCCGGACGCGGTGGCAGTCGCCGGAGACGGCACCGACGTGTCGTACGCCGAACTGAATGCCCGGGCGAACAGGATCGCGCGGCTGCTGTCCGGTCGTGGCGTCAGGCCCGAGTCGGTCGTCGCGGTGATGCTGGAGCGGGGCGCCGAGATGATGGCGGCGGTGTTGGGCGTCCTCAAGGCCGGCGGCGCCTACCTGTCCGTCGACCCGGACTACCCGGCGGAACGCGTCGCCTACATGCTTCAGGACGCCACGCCGGCCGTGGTGCTGGCCGCGTCGGGCACCGCCGGGCTCGTAGGGGAGTCGGGCGTCGAGCTGGTGTTCCTCGACTCGCTGGAAGTGAACGGCGAACTGGCGGAACTACCCACCGGGAACCTGGATGGCACCGAACGGGCGGAGCTGCTGCCCTCGCATCCGGCATACGTCATCTACACCTCGGGCTCCACGGGCCGCCCGAAGGGCGTGGTCGTGACGCACGGGGGACTGGCCAACACAGCGGAGGCCCTGGCCCGCCGGTACCCCGGCGGGGTCGGACCGGGCACCCGGATGCTGCAGTTCGCGTCGATCGGCTTCGACATGTTCTGCTCGGAGTGGGCCCTGACCCTGCTGTCCGGCGCGACGCTGGTGGTCGTGCCGACGAGCCGCCGCCTCGGCGCGGAACTGGCGGAGTTCATCGCGGAGCAGCGGCTGACACATGTGGCGTTCCCGCCCGCGGTGCTGGCCACCATGGACGAGGGCTCGATCGCCGGGGACGTGATCATCGACGTGGGCGGCGAGGCCTGCCCGCCGGAACTCCTGGCGCGCTGGACCCCCGGCAGGTCGATGTTCAACTCCTACGGTCCGACGGAGACCACGATCGACGCCACCGTGTGGGAATGCCGCCCCGGGGTGGAAGAGGTGCCGATCGGCACACCCATCGTCAACACCCGCGTGTACGTTCTGGACGGATCCCTGTCACCTGTGCCGGTCGGCGCGGTCGGCGAACTGTACGTGGCCGGTGCGGGACTGGCCCGTGGCTATCTGCGGCGACCCGGGCTGACGGCGGAGCGGTTCGTGGCCGACCTGTTCGGCCCGGCGGGATCGAGGCTGTACCGGACCGGAGACCTGGTGCGATGGCGCGAGGACGGCAACCTCGAGTACATGGCCCGGGTCGACGACCAGGTGAAGATGCGGGGCTTCCGTATCGAGCCCGGGGAGATCGAGGCCGTTCTCACCAGCCACCCGCTCGTCGCCCAGGCCGCCGTGGTCACCGGTGAGGACCCGGCCGGTGACCGGCGACTGATCGCCTACGTAGTGCCCGTCGACTCCGCCGCGGAGGCCGGCGGGGAGCCCGTCGGGGCCGGCGGGCCGGGCACGCTCCTGCCCGCGTACGTGGGCGAACAGCTGCCGGACCACATGGTGCCGTCCGTCGTTGTCGTCCTCGACGCGCTGCCGCTGACCGTGAACGGCAAGCTGGACCGCAAGGCCCTGCCCGCCCCCGACTACAGCACCGGATCGACGCACGGCCGAGCGCCTTCCAGCCCGACCGAGGAGATCCTGTGCGGGATCTTCCGACAGGTCCTCGGGATCGAGAATCTGGGAGTCGACGACGACTTCTTCCGGCTGGGCGGTCACTCGCTGCTCGCGGTGCGGCTGGTGAGCCGGATCCGCTCGGTGCTGGGTGTCGAGCTGCCGCTGCGCGTTCTGTTCGAGGCGTCGACCGCGGCGGCCCTGGCGGCCCGGCTGGCGGCGGCGGGCTCGGCCCGGGTGGCGCTGACGGCCGGGGAGCGTCCGGAGCGGGTGCCACTGTCGTTCGCGCAGAGCCGCCTGTGGTTCGTCCACCAGCTGGAAGGCCCGAGCCCGACCTACAACATCCCCGCGGTGCTGAGGCTGGCCGGCCCCCTTGACCGCGCGGCCCTGGAGGCGGCGTTCCGGGACGTCGTCGCACGGCACGAGGTGCTGCGCACGGTGTTCGCAGTGTCAGACGGCGAACCCCACCAGCGCATTCTGGAACCGGACGAGCTCGCGTGGGAACTGCCGGTGGTGGAGGTGACACCGGAGGAGCTGGCCGGTGAGGTCGCCCGGGCCCAGGACCATGTCTTCGATCTGTCGGTCGAAGTCCCCTTCAGGGCGTCGCTATTCACGCACGGGCCGGACGAGCACGTCCTGGTTGTGGCCATGCATCACATCGCGGGTGACGGCTGGTCGATGGGTCCGCTGGCCCGTGACCTGTCCGTGGCGTACGAGGCGCGGTGTAGCGGCCACGTGCCCGACTGGGAGCCGCTGCCTGTCCAGTACGCGGACTACGCCCTCTGGCAGCGCGAACTCCTCGGTGACGAGGAGGACCCCGGCAGCCTGCTGTCACGCCAGGTCTCCTACTGGCGCACAGCGCTGGAAGGCGCGCCGGAGGAGTTGGAGCTGCCGTTCGACTTCGCTCGTCCCGCGGTGGCGAGTCACCGTGGCCACAGTGTGCCGCTGGTCATCGGGGCGGAGCTGCACGGCCGGCTGATGGAGCTGGCGCGGGCGGAGGGTGTGACGCTGTACATGGTGTTGCAGGGCGCGCTGGCGGTGCTGCTGTCGCGGCTCGGCGCGGGTACGGATGTGCCGATCGGTTCGACGATCGCCGGCCGTACGGACGAGGCTCTGGACGACCTGGTCGGCTTCTTCGTCAACACCCTCGTGATACGCACCGATCTGTCGGGCGACCCGACGCTCCGCGAAACCCTGGCCCGGGTGCGCGAGACCGGCCTGTCCGCCTACGGGCACCAGGACGTGCCCTTTGAACGCCTGGTGGAGGAGCTGGCGCCGGTCCGCTCGTTGTCACGGCACCCCCTGTTCCAGGTGATCCTCACCCTGCAGAACACCGGTGAGGCGGAGCTCGACCTGCCGGGCGTGAGCACGGAGGAGCTGCCGACCGAGGAACACGCGGCGAAGTTCGACCTGGACGTGATCCTCGGGGAGCGGCTGGAGGCCGACGGGACACCGGCCGGGGTGCGGGGTGTGGTGACGGTCTCAGCCGATCTGTTCCGTCCGGAGGCTGCGCGGCAGTTCGCACAGCGGTGGATCCGGGTGCTGGAGCACCTTGTCGCTGCCCCGCAGACGCGGCTGAGTGCGGTGGATGTGCTGGGTGAGGCCGAGCGGCGTCGGGTGTTGGTGGAGTGGAACGACACCGGGGTGGAGTTGGGTGTTTCGACGTTGCCTGGGTTGTTCGAGGGGCAGGTGGGGCGGACGCCGGATGCGGTGGCGGTGGTCGCGGGCGGGGTTGAGGTGTCGTACGCGCAACTCGAGGCGCGTGCGAACCAGTTGGCGCGGCTGTTGATCGACCGGGGTGTGGGACCGGAGTCGGTGGTGGCGGTCACGCTGGAGCGTGGCGTGGACCTGATGGTGGCGCTGCTGGGTGTGCTGAAGGCGGGGGCCGCCTACCTCCCCGTGGATCCGGAGTATCCGGTGGAGCGGATCGCCTACATGGTGGGCGATTCGGGTGCGGTGGTGGGGGTGACGTCGCGTGCGTCGGCTGCTGTGCTGCCGGAGCCGTTGCCGCGGCTCGTACTGGATGAGCCCGGGACGGTCGAGGCGCTGGCGGATCTGTCCTCGGATGCGGTCGTCGACGGTGAGCGGAGCGTGGCGTTGTCGCCGTCGCATCCGGCGTACGTGATCTACACCTCGGGGTCGACGGGGCGCCCGAAGGGTGTGCTGGTGTCGCATGCCGGGTTCGCGAGTTTCCATGAGGGTCATGTCCGGTATCTGGGTGTGGGTTCCGGACATCGGGTGGGGCAGTTCGCCTCGTGCAGTTTTGACACCTTCGGGTGGGACTGGTGCATGGCGTTGCTGTCGGGTGCGGCGCTGGTGGTGATTCCGCGGGAGCGGCGGCTGGGTGGTGCGTTGCCGGAGTTCCTGTCCGAGCAGGCGGTGTCGCATGTGACGCTTCCGCCCGCGGTGCTGGCGACGCTGGATGCGGCCTCGATCGACCCCGATGTGGTGTTGGTGGTGGCGGGTGAGGCGTGCCCGCCGGAGGTGATGGCGCGGTGGGCGGTGGGTCGGCGGATGTTCAACTCCTACGGTCCGACCGAGACGACGGTGGATGCCACGTTGTGGCGGTGTGATCCCGAGGCCGGTGAGGTGCCGATCGGCACCTCCGTAATCAACACCCGCGTTTACGTCCTCGATGAGCGTCTGTCGCCGGTGCCGGTGGGTGTGGCTGGTGAGCTGTATGTGGCGGGTGCGGGTCTGGCGCGCGGGTATGTGGGGCGTGCGGGTATGACGGCTGAACGCTTTGTGGCGAATCCGTTCGGTGTCGCCGGTGAGCGGATGTACCGCACGGGTGACCGTGCCCGCTGGACGGTCGATGGTCAGCTGGTGTTCGCAGGTCGTGCGGACGACCAGGTGAAGATCCGGGGCTTCCGTATCGAGCCGGGTGAGGTCGAGGCGGTTCTGCTGGCGCAGGCGCCGGTGGCCCAGGCCGCGGTGATCGCCCGGGAGGACACGCCCGGTGACAAGCGACTCGTCGCCTACATCGTCCCCGCAGACGGCAGGTCTGACGGGCTGCCGGCACTGTTGCGTGCCCAGGTCGGTGAGCGCCTGCCGGAGTACATGGTGCCGTCCGCCGTTGTCGTCCTGGACGAACTGCCGCTGACCGTGAACGGAAAGCTGGACCGCAAGGCGCTTCCGGTTCCGGAGGTCGCAGCGCTGACCGGCGTCGGACGGGGGCCGGTCTCTCTGCGGGAGGAGCTGCTGTGTGGCGCTTTCGCGCAAGTGCTCGGCCTGGAGAGCGTCGGGGTCGACGACGACTTCTTCGCACTCGGTGGCCAATCCCTGCTCGCGGTGCGGCTGGTGAGCCGTATCCGGGCCGTGCTCGGCGTGGAGGTCGAGATCCGGGCGCTGTTCGAAGCTCCGACCGTCGCCGGACTGGCCGCCAGGCTCGCGGAGGAACGGTCCGCCCGGGTGGCCTTGAGGGCCGGAGAGCGTCCGGAGCGGGTGCCGCTGTCGTACGCCCAGCGCAGACTGTGGTTCCTCACCCAGCTGGAAGGCCCCAGCGCCACCTACAACATTCCGATCGCGGTACGGCTCAGCGGCGACGTCGACCCGGACGCGCTGGGCGCGGCGCTGCGGGACGTCATCGGGCGGCATGAGGCGCTCCGTACGGTCATCCCGGTCGAGAACGGCCAGTCGTGGCAGCAGGTGCTGGATGTCGGTGAGTTGGAGTGGGAGCTCCAGGTGGTGGACGTGGCACCGGACCGGCTGGTGGACGCGATCGAGGCGGCGCAGGACCACGTCTTCGACCTCGCGGTCGAAGTGCCCTTCCGCGCATGGCTGTTCAGAACCCCTGCGGGGGAGCAGGTACTGGTCGTGGTGGTGCACCACATTGCGGGCGACGGTTGGTCCACCGCCCCGCTGACCCGGGACGTCTCGGTCGCCTACGCGGCGCGTCGCGCGGGCCGGGCACCGAAGTGGGAGTCGCTGCCGGTGCAGTACGGGGATTACGCGCTGTGGCAGCGCGAACTTCTGGGTGAGGAGAGCGACCCGGAGAGTGTGATCTCGCGTCAGGTGAGCTACTGGCGTGAGGCGCTGGCTGGTGCTCCGGAGGAGCTGGATCTTCCGTTCGACCGGCCGCGTCCGGCGGTGGCGAGCTACCAGGGACACAGTGTGCCTTTGGAGATCCCCGCGGAGGTTCACGCACGGCTGGTGGAGCTGGCGCGGGCCGAAGGCGTGACGCTGTTCATGGCCCTGCAGGCGGCTCTGGCCACGCTGCTGTCCCGGCTCGGCGCAGGCACCGACATCCCGGTCGGTTCGGCGATCGCCGGGCGTACCGACGAGGCGCTGGACGACCTGGTCGGCTTCTTCGTCAACACACTCGTGCTGCGGACCGACGTCTCCGGAGACCCGACGTTCCGCGAACTTCTCCGACGGGTGCGCGAGGCCGGACTGGGCGCGTTCGCGCACCAGGACGTGCCGTTCGAGCGGCTGGTGGAAGAGCTGGCCCCCACGCGTTCCCTGTCCCGGCACCCGCTGTTCCAGGTCATGCTCACCGTGCAGAACAACGCCGAAGCAGCGGTCGAACTGCCCGGGGTGCGGGCAGAGGCACTGTTTACGGGCGACTCGGCTTCGAAGTTCGACATAGAGGTCAGCGTCGGAGAACTCTTCGACAGTGAAGGAGCCCCGGCGGGCATTCGGGGTCTGGTGATCGCGGCGGCGGATCTGTTCGACGCGGGTACGGCTGAGGAGTTGGCGTCGCGGTGGGCGCGGGCACTGGAGGTGCTTGTTGCCGATCCGGCGGTGCGGGTCTCGGCGCTGGATGTTCTCGGTGCTGAGGAGCGGCGTCGGGTGTTGGTGGAGTGGAACGACACGGGTGTGGTGTTCGGGGGGTCGACGCTGCCGGGGTTGTTT
>NZ_JBITER010000103.1:0-8092 GCF_044455345.1 Streptomyces sp. NPDC051286
TCCCAGCATGCACATGCCGAACGGCTGGCCTGTACGACGGCCAATCCCACGAACGAGCGATCACGAACCAAGGGAAAAGGGACTTAACGCCCTCTAAAGGACTGGTGCGGATTTGTGCTGGTCAGTGACTTGCTGCGTGGTTGGTGGCTTTGTTCACGTTCAGCAGCAGCGTTTGTCCACGTCGTTGGGAGGCAGTGGGCGATCGGAGTGCCCGTGATTGTTCACGGGAAATGACGTCGGGGGATGTGGGCGGACGGACGCATCGGCAGGCATGGCTGATGCGTATGACGGCGGGGCGGCCTGCGCTGGCCGCAGGACCTCCGTGCTGTCGTGAGCGATGTGGTGGGATGGCGGTGCGATCCGTGGCCGTCGATTCGGGGGGGATCACCGTGGCATCTGAGTACTCATCGCTGGCGTATGCCTTGACCGAGGCCTTGGTCGACATGACGTGGTTCATCGACGGCGCGGACGACGAACAGATGGACCTCGATGACGCGGTGAAGGCCCTGGAGGGTGTGGCTGCGGTGCTGAAGCAGTTGTCGAGTGATCAACGGCGTGACCTGCTTGATGTGCTTGGAGAGATGGCCGAGGCGGAGACCGATTCCGCGCGGCGGGAGTTCCTTGAGGCATTTCCCCAGGACTTCGGGCTGGTCGATGAGTCGTGACGTCTGGACGACGGCCCCGCCGCCCGGAGGGCGGCGGGGCCGTCGCGGTAGGTAGCGGCAGGGATCAGCCGGCTTTGGCCGCCTGCTCGGCTCGGGCTCGGGTGCTGGCGAGGCGGTAGGAGTCGGTGCCGGTTAGTGGGGTGAGACGTCGGCCAGGTAGCCGGCGCGGGCGGGGATGAGGACGTCCCACACCCGGCCGCAGAGGGCAGCGAACTCCTCGCCAACTGGCGAGTCCATGGTCTTCTTCACGTCCGCATCATGCCGGTGTGGCCGGTCGGCGGGTGCGGGGGCGGCTGTGTTCTTCGGCGAGGTGGTCGAGCTGGATGGCTTCGAGTGTTTTCTTGGTGATGCGTTCGGTGCAGTCGCAGATGGCGGTGATGGCGGCTTGGCGGATGAGGCGGGCGAGGCTTCCGATGCGGCCGGCGGTGCGCTGGTGGAGGTAGGGGGTGTGGCGGGGGAGGGTGCCGGGTGTGTGCTGTTGGAGGTCGAGGGCGTTTTCGATGTCGGTGATGACATCGGTGAACGGTTGGCGGGTGCCGTGGCGGGCTGGGAGGAGGCCGCAGTCGACGAGCGTGGCCCGTCCGGCGAGTTGGGCGCCGCGGGTGCCGGTGAACAGGGCTGTGTCGGTGACGTTGATGCCGGCGTAGACGAAGGTCGCGGGCAGGCGTTCGGTGAGGTCTTTGATCAGGTCGGCGGTTTGGGCGCCGGTGGTGGTGCGGGGGGTTGAGGCGGTGGATTTCGTCGATGAGGACGAGTTGGACGCCGGCGGCGGTGTAGGTGTGGCAGACGGCGTCGGTGATCTGGGTCTGGGTCATGCGGATGTTTGTGGGGATGCCGAGGTAGCGGGCGAACTCGGTGATGAGGGTTTTCGCGGTGGCGCCGGGTGGGACGAGGACGTACGCGACGGGTACGGCGGTGTGGGCTGATCCGGGCGGGTTGTTGTGGGGCTGGTCAGCAGTTGTTTGTGGGGAGGAGTGTCGCTGTCGCGAGGTGAGAGGCGGATGGGTGGGATCGCTGTCGTGGGGCGTTATCTCATGGCGGGTGATGCTGTCTCAGGTTCGAGAGTTCCTATCCGGTGAGGTGGGCTCGGAGCCGGTCGTCTACGAGTCCACCTGGCGCGATGCCGCCTGGCTTCCCAGCGGGCTGTTGCGCCGCCTCGGCCTCCTGTGCACGGTCGCCGTCCTTCGAACGGACTTTGTACGCAATCCGTACGGACTTCGTGCGCGATCCGTCTGAAGCGTTTCCGTCTACCAGCGCACACCGAGTCCTGGTGGAGGTGTGGTGGGTGGGTCCGGACAGTTCCTCGATGTCCGGGCCCACCAGGTCAGCTTGACGTTTAACGTCGCAGGTCACCCGACCTGCTGATCTGCGGTTCTTTCCGGGACAGCGGGGGCGGCCGTTCTCCACGCTTCGAGATGTCGAGTCACGAAGTACAAGAGAACGGCCGCTGTGTATGAGTCTGTCTATCGATGCGCCTGCAGGCGAGGCGTTGGACGTGTTGTCCCGCTTTCGGGTCGAGTTCTACGAATGCCTCTACGCCCGCGCGGACGTGCTCTTCGAGCTCACCGACGCGGTGTTGTGCGCGGACGGGCCGGTGAAGACGCTGGTCGAGTTGTCGCTGGCGGTCGAGCATCGACGTGGGCACGGCGCCCTGTACGCAGCCTTGGACCGGGGCTGGCTGGAGCCGATGCGCTTGCGCCGGACCCTGGCCGGCCTGCCGCTGCCAAGGGCGGCCGACGGGCGGATCGTGCTGGCCGTGGACGTGTCCAACTGGTTGCGCCCGGACGCCCCCACCAGCGACGAGAGACTGTTCTGCCACGTCTATGGACGCGGTGACCGCAAGACGGACCAGCTGGTTCCCGGATGGCCGTACTCTTTCGTCGGCGCGCTGGAGTCCGGCCGCACATCCTGGGTCGCGCTGCTGGACGCCGTGCGTCTGGGCCCAGCCGACGATGCGACCGCCGTCACCGCCGCCCAACTACGCGATGTCATCGGGCGGTTGACACAAGCCGGGCATTGGCAGCCGGGCGACCTGGAGATCCTGATCGTGATGGACTCCGGATACGACGTTGCCTACCTCTCCCACGTCCTGGCCGACTTGCCGGTCGTGCTGGTCGGGCGCCTGCGCTCGGACCGCGTCATGCTCCGCGACCCGGGCCCGACCCGTTCCGGCCCGAAGGGCGGGCGGCCCCGCCGGCACGGCGGCGTCCTCACCTTCGCCAAGCCCGACAGCTGGCACGAGCCCGACGCCACCACGGTCACGGACACCACCCGCTACGGCAAGGCCGAGGCGATCGCCTGGGACCAGATGCACCCAAGGCTCACCCACCGCGGCCCCTGGCTGGAGCACGCCAAAGAGGAACTGCCCGTCCTGCACGGCACGTTGATCCGTCTCAAGGTCGAGCGCCTGCCAGGCGACCGTGACCCGAAACCGGTCTGGCTGTGGTGCTCCGCCACCGCCGCCACCAGCGCTCAGGTGGACCTGTGGTGGCAGTCCTACCTCCGCAGATTCGATCTTGAGCACACCTTCCGGCTGATGAAGCAGACGCTCGGGTGGACCGCCCCGCAGGTCCGCCACGCCGACACCGCCGACCTGTGGACCTGGCTCGTCATCGCCGCTCACACCCAGCTCCGCCTTGCCCGCCCCCTCGCCGAAGACCTCCGCCGCCCCTGGGAACGCCGCACCGAACCCCGCCGCCTCACCCCCGCCCGCGTCCGCCGCGGGTTTCGCAACCTCCGACCGACCGCGGCCTGCCCGGCAGCCGCACCGAAACCTTCCCGCCCCGGCCCCGGACGGCCGCCCGGCTCGAAGAACAGACACCGCGCCAAGCGCCACGACGTCGGCAAGACCGTCAAACGCGCCGAAACCATCAAGGAGCACGAAGCCCGCCGAGGATAAACGTCAAGGTCAGAGCACGTTCGTTGTGAGGTGCGACCCACATCGTGACGACTCGTGCTCCGCCATCCGCTCACGCAGAAGGGCCCGCTGACCAGCTGGACGTCAGGGAGTATGAGCTCGCGCTCAAGTCGGGAAACCGGCGTCGCCGCCGACCAGGATGGCGTCCCGGCCGATCGTGATCGTCACGCAGTCGTGAATCTACTCCTCGACGAACGTGACGGTCTCGTCGAGCGGTGCCCGGCCCGTACGGGCGTAACCCACCGTTGCGTCCTCGAACCCGATCGACATGCCACAGAAGAGGATGAGCTCGTCGGGTGGTGACAGGATCTCCGCGACCGTCTTGCGATACACCGACCATGCCATCTGCGGGCAACTGTGCAGCCCTTCGGCGCGGAGCAGCAACATGACGGTCTGCAGATACATGCCGACGTCGGACCATTGAGGCTGGCCCATGTCGCGGTCGATGTAGCAGAACAGGGCGGCGGGTGCACCGAAGCAGTCCCAGTTCGCGGCGGCGGCCCTCTGGCGCGCCTCCCAGTCCTCGCGCGCAATACCGAGTGCGCTGTAGCGCTCATGGCCGAAGGCGGATCGGCGCTCATGGTACGGAGACTTCAGTGCGGGCGGGTACATCTCGTACTCCCGCTCGTCCCAGGGGTCGGCTGCCGCCACGCGCTCGCCGGCGCGCCTCTTGAGCTCGGCCAGCGGCCTACCGGTCACCACGTAGGCGCGCCACGGCTGGAGGTTTGATCCGGACGGCGCCCAGGCCGCGGCGGACAGCACCCGCTCCAGCACCCGCCTCGGGACGGGCCGGTCGGTGAACCCGCGCACCGCCCGTCGGCTCGTGACCGCCTCATAGACATCCAAGATCATCTGCCTCCCTCATCTGCTCCACCTGTCCGCTCAGTGACAATCCGGGACCGCTGGGGCACCGGCGCATCCAGCGGCTATGCCAGCGGTCGACTGTCGCGACGCCCTCGGGCCCGTCCCACCCCGAGAGCCGTGGCCCGTCTAGCCCGGCGGGACGAGAGTGGGTGCATGCGAGTCCCCCGCTCTCCGCCTGACCGGGGACCGGGGACCGCAGCCGGATACCCATCCGACTCAAGCTGCCACGGCCCGGCGGGCGCATCGAAAGGACTGCCGGGCTGGGACAGGACGCGCAGGAGGCGGGGGATGTCAGGAGAGCCAGTCGGCGTAGTGGGTAGGGGCGAGGTGGGCGTCCTTGTCGGTGAGGACGTCACCTTTGACGGCGGCGAACATGCCGGCGGTGGGGTCGGTGACGACGGTACGGTTGTCGCCCTTGTGGGACAGCGTGATCCGGCCCAGCTCGTCCAGGGGGAAGATCTCGGGGCCGGCGATGTTGTGCTTGCCGTTCAGCGGGGTGCCCGCGGCGACCTTCGCCACCGCGTCGGCCACGTCCTTGGAGGCGATCGGCTGGATCGGCGTGGCGGGCAGCCGGACGGTGTCTTTGTCGGCGGTCCAGGACATGACGGCGTCCATGAACTCCATGAACTGCGTCGCCCGGACGATCGAGTAGGGGATCGGCCCGGCCGCGAGGATGTTCTCCTGGAGCGCCTTGGCCCGGTAGTAGTCCAGCTCCGGTACCTGGTCCGTGCCGACGATCGAGAGGATGACGAAGTGGCCGACGCCGCCCTTGTGAGCCGCGGCCAGGAGGTTTTCCATCGAGGTCTGGAAGAAGGCCGGGGAGGCTTCGTCGAAGGTCGGGGAGTTCGTCAGGTTGACGACGACATCGGCTCCCGCCACCGCCTCGTCCAGCCCCTGGCCGCTGATGACGTCGACTCCGGTGGACTGCGAGTGTGGTACCGCCTCGTGCCCGGCGGCGTTCAGTTTCTTGACGACCTGCGACCCGATCAGCCCGGTACCGCCGATGACTGCGAATTTCATGACACACCCTTCGCTACATTTTGCGTGCAATATGGCATATGAACAGCCATGGACGCAGCATGAAACGGCTCGTTGATCGACCAATGAGGGACGGCGTCAGAGGCCGTCGACGAACGTGACCGTCTCGTCGAGCGGCGCCCGGCCTGTACGGGCGTCACCCGCTGTGACGTCTTCGAACCCGATCGACATGCCGCAGAAGAGGATGAGTCCGTCCGGGGATGACAGGACCTCCGCGACGGTCTTGTGGTACTTCGCCCAGGCCATCTGCGTGCAGCTGTGCAGCTCTTCGGCGCGGAGCAGCAGCATGACGGTCTGCAGATACATGCCGACGTCGGCCCATTGGGGTGAACCCATGTCTTTGTCGATGTAGCAGAACAGGGCGGCGGGTGCGCCGAAGCAGTCCCAGTTCGCGGCAGCGGCCCGCTGGCGCGCCTCCAGGTCCTCGCGCGCGATGCCGAGTGCACCGTAGCGCTGCTCGCCGAAGGCGGATCGGCGCTCGCGGTACGGAGCCTTCAGTTCGGGCGGATACATCTCGTACTCTGGCGCGTCCCAGGGGTCGCCCGAGGCCAGGCGCTCGCCGGCCCGTTTCTTGAGTTCGGCCAGCGGTGCGCCGGTCAGCACGTAGGTGTGCCACGGCTGGATGTTCGATCCGGACGGCGCCCAGGCCGCGGCGGACAGCACGCGCTCCAGCGTCTTCTTCGGGACAGGTTGGTCGGTGAATCGGCGCACCGCTCGTCGGCTCGTGACCGCCTCGTAGACGTCCATGATCACCCGCCTCCATCTCTCGCCGGGTTCACCTTCATCACACTTACAACGGTATCACTCGATACCATATCGTGTGCAACTATCGTCGAGCATGAATCCCCAGCCCCTGGCTCCCCGCCTCGGGCGCCGTTCCTTGAGGAAAACCCATGGCCACGCTGCTGCACATCGACTCGTCCGTGTTCCCGGGCGAGGCGTCCTCGTCCCGTTCGGTCACGGCCGCCTTCCGCAAGACCTGGGAGGAACAGCACCCGGAGGGCACGATGATCTACCGCGACCTGGCCGCCGCCCCTGTCCCGCACATCACCGCCGCCGCATGGTCCGCCGGTTACGCCGCCCCTGCCGAGCGCGCCCCGGAGCAGTCCGCCGCGTTCGCCGCGCGCGTGAAGCTCATCGAGGAACTGGAGGAGGCGGACGCCGTCCTGATCGGCGCCGCCATGTACAACTTCTCAATCCCGTCGACCCTCAAGGCGTGGCTGGACAGCGTGCTCCTGCTCGGCCGCACCGCGGGCGAGACACCCTCAGCCCAGGGCACCCCGGTGATCGTCGTCGCCAGCCGCGGCGGCTCCTGCGCGCCGGGCACCCCGCGCGAGGGCTACGAGTTCGTGCAGAACTATCTGGAGGCCGTCCTCAAGGGAACCCTCGGCCTGGACCTCGACTTCATCGTCCCGGAACTCACCATGGCCCCCCGCAACCCGGCCATGTCAGAACTGGTCCCTCTCTACGAGGCCCCCGCAACCGCGCCTTCGAGGACGCGACCGCCAAGGCGAAGGAACTCGCAGAGCGTCTTGCTGCGTAACCCTCACGGTCGGCGGATGCCGTGTGACGCCTCGCCCACGACGTCACACGGCATTCTCGGGGCCTGCGCCCTCTCCGAGGGCGCCCGTGGCGCCTCTATACCTGGGTCAGGCAGCCCGGCGCCGAGGGCGGCCAGGTGTTCGCCCTGTCGGCGAGACGCCCATCGATACGACGGTGATGCCGGGCCCGAGCAGCCACCGGCCAGACATGCGGCACGGCTGCCGTGCGGACGACTCGACCCGTCGGGCAACGAAGCCCTGACCAGCCGCCCGCCGGTAGGCGGGCGCGTAGCGACGACGGCCGCAGCTCTCAATGCGGAGGTTCACTGCGGAAACCGCACGAGACGAAGCGCGCCGACGCGGCGGGCAACCGGTGCGCGGGCGGGCTTACGCCTCGTCGTCTGCGGGATTGGCAAGCCGGGTGAGCAGGGCCGTCAGCTGCTCGGTGTCGCCGGGCTCCAGTTCGGCGACCAGCCGCTCGGCCAGCGGCCCCGCAGCCACATGGGCCGCGTCGAATAGTTCGAGTCCCTGAGGTGTGATCTCCACTGCTCGTACCCGCCGGTCCCCCGGAACGGCTTTGCGTACGGCCAGGCCCTTCCGCTCCAGGTCGTCCACGACCCGCATGATTCCCGCCTTGTCCGACCCCGTCGCTGCCGCCAGGTCCCGCTGCACCGTAGGCCCGTGGTTGACCAGCTCGATCAGCACAGCGAAGTGCCGCAACTCCACGCCGAGCGGACGGAGCGCCTCCCCCATCACCGCGGCCGCGCGCCAGTGCGCCCGGCGCAGCAGCAAGCCGAGAGCGAAAGGCGAGGCATCCCCGGGGCGGTCAGTCGCACGCGAGGCGGTGGTTTGGTAAGGAACGTCGGCGGCCATGTACTTAGACTACTTCATCCGATACGGTATCGTTTGAAACTAAATCGAGGGACAAGGTAAAAGCGCTGGCTGCGGAAGCAGGCCGTCGGCCGCGAAACCGGCGTTGATGCCCCTATGGATGTCAAGCAACGACTCCCGCGGGGCTTGGGTGGTTGGCTGGGGTGCTCGTGGGGACGATGAGCCGGTAGATCTCT
>NZ_JBITER010000104.1:0-7973 GCF_044455345.1 Streptomyces sp. NPDC051286
GGCGCCGAAGCGGCCTCATAGCGGAGCTATCAGGCCGTTTTGGCAACGCCGCAGATGTGCGTGCAAGGCGTCGGGAGCCCGGCCAAGATCTTCAGCACCCTCCTAGGAGGGTCCGTCAGATCGGCGCTTCCGGCCCGGGCCGTCGTCCGGCCGTGGGCACTCCGTACCTCGGCCAGTACGCCGGTGGCCCCGGTGGCCAGGATCGCGTCCACATCGCTCTGGAGGTGGCTGCGGAGCCCGGGGGCGTGGCGGGGTGCGGTGGCCGTTGCCGCGGTGCCGGACGCTCCGGTGAGCAGGGCCGTGGCCGCCAGGCCCGTACGTCGGCTGATCAACGGTCCTCCCCGGTGCCGGGGCAGCTCAGGTCGGCCGCGGGCAGGGGGCCGCCGCGCAGATAGTCGTTGACGGCCCGGTCGGCGCAGGGAACGGGGGTGAGGCCGTCGAATCCGCGCCCGTACACCCCGTGCGAGCGGATGTCCGCCGTCACCAGCCGGGAGCCGGTCAGGCGGTGGTGCAGGGCCAAGGCCCCTTCGTACGGGACGTTGTTGTCGCGCCGGGCCTGGAGCATCAGCACGGGTACGTCGTTGCCGATCACCGTGGCGGGCTCGCGGGACGTGCTCGTCCAGAACGCGCACGGGGCAATCATGCTGTTGACGAGCGGGCCGAAGACGGGCTGGGCGGCGCGGCTGCGTTCCATGTTCCGCCAGTACGTCTCCGGGTTCCCCGGCCAGCCGCCGGCCGGCCAGCCGCGGTCGCCGCACATGAAGAGGGTTCCGCCCAGCATGCTGTCCGCCATCTCGGGCGACGCGAGCATTTCGAGCATGGCGGCGAGCTCCGGGCCGGGCTCGACCGGCCTGCCCGCGGCGGCATCGGCCAGGTCGCGCACCGTAGCGGCGAGCGCCGGGTCGTACTCCTCGTGCTGGATGAGCTGCCTCAGCACCAGCCGCAGCAACGGCGCGTCGAGCCGGACGCCGGAGACGGTGACCGGGCGCCGCTCGGCCCCGTCGAGCAACCGCTGGACGCTCGCCCGGACTTCGGCCGGTGTGCTGCCGAGCCGGTAGGTGCCGTCCTGCCGCGCGGTCCAGCCGGCCCAGGCGTCCAGCGCCTCTTCGAGCGGTCTGCCCGCCCGCTGGAAGAGTTCGTACTGGGTGTCCGACGGGTCGGTGGAGGAGTCGATGACGACGCGGTCGGTGCGGCGCGGGAACATCTGGGTGTAGACGGCGCCCAGATCGGCGCCGTATGAGACGCCGTAGTACGACAGTCTGCGCTCACCCAGCGCCGCGCGGATCGCGTCCATGTCGCGGGCGACGTTCCGGGTCGTGGCGTGGGGGAGGAGCTGTGCGTTGTCCCCGTGCTCCTGGCAGCGGCGTGCGGTGTCGCGGGCGGACCGTACCGACTGCTCGAAGTCCTCGCGGCGGGTCGTGGTCGGGCCGGGCGCGGGCGTCGGGGCGGCGGGGTCGCAGGCGATGGGGGTGGACTCGCCGAGGAAACGGGGATCGAAGCCGATCAGGTCGTAGCGGTCGGCCGCATCCTTCAAGGCGGGCCGCAGAAGCAGGGTGCTGGCGAGTCCGGGGCCGCCCGGACCGCCCGGGTTGGACAGCAGGACGCCCCGTCGCTGCCCGTGCTTCGCGGTGGCCTTGATTCGTGAGACGGCGATCCGGATGGTCCGGCCCCCGGGGTCGGAGTAGTCGAGCGGGACGGTCACCTTCGCGCACTGCGCGCCCGCCTCCTTCAGTTCCTGCTGCTGCGGCGAGCAGGGGCCCCAGACGAGCCGCTGGTGGGAGGGGGGGGCGGCGGGGGTGGCCGACGCGGACACGCAGCCTGTCAGTAGACAGGTCAGGCCCAGGCCGGCGGCGGCCAGCTTGGCGACGCGCATGGTGCTCCTCGGGATCAGGTGGATTGCTCCCGTAAGACGCTAGGGGCGTACGCGGCGCGAGGACATCGGGCCACCCGGCCTGAGCGACCTGTGGCTAGCACCACCAACACCCGTCACGGGCGCGACTGGTCGTCCGGCCAGACCCCGATGTGGTCGCGCTCCAGCTCAAGCATCACCCGGTGCTCCATCCCGAGCGTCTCCGTGTAGTCGGCGGGCAGTTGCAGCCGGCCCGCGCGGTCGAGCATCGCGTACTCGCGTGCCACCTGGGACTCCAGGCCCGTCGCCGCGTCGACCTCGGTGCGGCGCAGTACCTCGGAGGACGTACGGCCGTCCCGGATGGCGACCGTACGACGGACCTCGCTCGCCACCGCCTGGTCGTGGGTGACGATCACGATGGTCGTCCCCAGCTCCTCGTTGGCCCGGCGGAACGCGGCGAACACCTGCTCGCCCGTCGCCGAGTCCAGCTCGCCGGTCGGTTCGTCGGCGAGCAGCACCGAGGGATCGTTGGCGAGCGCGACCGCGATCGCCACCCGCTGCTGCTGGCCGCCGGACATCTGCGGGGGCCGCCGGTCGCGGCAGTCCGCGACCTCCAGCATCTGCAGCAGCGACTCGGCGCGCGCGGCGCGTTCACGGTTCCGGCCGCGGCCGCGCAGCTGCATGGGCAGCGTGACGTTCTGGACGGCGGTGAGGTACGGGAGCAGATTGCGGGCGGTCTGCTGCCAGACGAACCCGACGACGTCCCGGCGGTAGCGGAGCCGTTCCTTCTGGCCCATCGACAGCAGATCGCAGCCCGCGACCTTCGCCGACCCGGCCGTCGGCACGTCGAGGCCCGCCAAAACGTTCATCAGGGTCGACTTGCCGCTGCCGGATGCCCCGACGAGCGCCATCAACTCGCCCTCGGTGACCAGCAGATCGAGGCCCTGGAGAGCCTGCACCTCCACTCCGTCCGCGGTGAAGATGCGGACCAGCCGATCGCAGGCGATCAGTGCGTCGTGCCCGTACGAGGGTCGGTTGTGGCGTGCGGCGGCCCGCTGTTCGAGTTCCGCCAGCGTGGTGTCGGTTGTCGACGACGTCATCGGGTGTCTCCTGCCCTGAGTTCGGTGATCGATCCACGGCGCCCGGCCGAGCAGGCCTGCACGGCTGCCACGGCGGCGGCGAGTGCGACCACGCCGGGCGCAGGGAGCGCCAGCGACCGCGGGTCGGCCCGCAGCGGAGCGGTGTCGAGAGCGACGGCACCGATCCCGACGGCGGCGACCGTGAGCGCCGCCAGCACCGATGTGGTGAGCAGGACGGCCAGGACGGCTGCGGCGAGAAGGAGCCGATGCGCCCTCACTCGCAGAAAGACGAACCCCGTCACATGGCCCCCTCGACACTGTTGCCCCGCACGCCCCCGACGCTCTGGTACTGCTACGCGGTTGCCGTACCAGGACGCTTCCAGAGCGCACCCACTGCTGGAAACCGCTTACGCACACACCTTGATGGAATCGTGACCGTTATCCGGCAGCGGAGCACCGCATTCCGCACAGGGCATGCGTGTGGGGGGAGAGAGGGACGGGGCTGCGACGTCAGCCCTCGGTGTTCACCATCGAGGCGGCGGCGTACGTGAGGTAGTCCCACAGTTGCCGCTCGTGCTCCGGGGACAGCCCGAGTTCGTCCAGAGCCTCCCGCATCCGGCCCAGCCAGGCATCGTGCGCGGCCCGGTCCACCTGGAACGGGACGTGCCGCATCCGCAGCCGGGGGTGACCGCGCTGTTCGCTGTACGTCCGGGGGCCACCCCAGTACTGGATCAGGAACAGGGCGAACCGCTCCTCGGCGGGCCCCAGGTCCTCCTCCGGATACATCGGCCGCAGCAGCGGGTCCTCGGCTACTCCCTGGTAGAAGCGGTGGACCAGGCGCCGGAAGGTCTCCTCGCCGCCGACCTGCTCGTAGAAGGTCTGCTCCTGAAGGGTGTCGCGCGGATTCTCTGTCACCCGTCCATGGTCGCAGACGCACCGGCCGAGGACCCGGGACCTAGGACCCGGACCCGGCAGGCCCGGACGGCTCAGCCCCCCGGGGCACTCACCTGTGCCGGTATCGCCGGGAAAGCAACCCGCCGGCGAACGTCGCCGCACCCTTGCTCGACACGACCGCACAGGCCATCGGCGCACCCGTTCCCCACCGGGCGAGCCGCACAGGGAACCGCATCCTGGAAGTCCGGCCCGCCGTCCGCCTCGTCGCTTCCGGGGGGCGCGAGCGGGAGAGTGGAGGTATGGGCCCACATCTGGATCAGTTCGCGGAGGCCGGCGCCGAGGCCCGGCGGGCGATGGTGCGGGGGATCGCCGAGGGCGGGGTGCTGGAGGACCCCGCCTGGCGTGCCGCGTTCGAGACGGTGCCCCGCCATCTGTTCGTGCCGTACTACTACGTGACCGGGACCAGCGGGCCCGAACGGCTCTGGTGCGAGGACCCCGACCCGGCCCGGCAGGCCCAGTGGCTGCACGGCGCGTACGCCGACGGGGCGCTGGCCACCCGGATCAGGGACGGCGACCTCGTCTCGTCGAGCAGCCAGCCGTCACTGATGGCCCGGATGCTGGAAGAGCTGGACATACGGGACGGCCACACCGTTCTGGAGATCGGCGCGGGCACCGGCTACAACGCCGCGCTGCTCGCCCACCGCCTCGGCGACGACGCGGTGACCACGATGGACCTCGACCCGGAGATCACGGAGTCGGCCCGCAACCATCTGTCGGCGGCGGGCTATCACCCGGCGGTGATCACCGGGGACGGGGCCCGGGGCTGCCCCGAGCGGGGCCCGTACGACCGGATCATCGTGACCTGCACCCTGCCGTCCGTACCGGAGGCCTGGCTGGCGCAGTGCAGGCCTCAGGCCCGGATCCTGGCACCGCTCGCGACCGGGCTGATCCTGCTGCGGGTACGCCCGTCACCGCACGGCCCGTATGCCGAGGGGCGGTTCCTGCACACACCCGCGTACTTCGTGCCCCTGCGCGGGGTGGTGCCGCCGCCGGTGCGCCACCCGCACACCGGCGGAGTGCCGAGGCGGGTGGCCGAGAACGACTTGTTCCAGTTCCTGCTGACGCTGACCGGCACCACCCTCGACCCGCGTGAGGCCCTCTCCCTCTGGCAGCGCGAGAAGCGTCCTGAGCGGGAGAGGTTCGGCATCACCGTCCGGGACGGGCGGCAGTGGGCCTGGCTGGACGACCCCGAGGGGCCGTACGCCTGGCCACTGGCCGCCGGCTGAGAAACCCGGTCAGTCGCGGTGGATGGTGATCGTCGTCCACGCCCCGACATGCACCTGGTCGCCGTCCTGGAGCGGTACGGGGACGTAGGGCTGGATCGGGTCCTCGGCACCGTTCAGCGTGGTGCCGTTGGTGGAGTTCTGGTCGACCACGGCCCAGCTGCCGTCGGGCTGCTGCACCAGCACCGCGTGCTGGTGCGAGACGCCCGGATCCTCCGGCGGCACGGACAGATCGACGTCGGGGGACTCGCCGGTGCTGTGCCGGCGACGGCCGATGGTGACCTGGTTGCCGGTGAGCGGCAGGCGCTGCTCCGGGGAGTACGCGGGCAGGTTGAGCCCGGTCGCCTCGGGGCCGCTGCGCTGCATCATCGCCAGGAAGTACTCACGGTCCGGGGCGATGACCACCGTCCAGCCCGCAGGCGCCTGATTCTGGTCCGGTCCCTGGTTCGGGCCCTGGTCCCGGCCCTGGCTCTGGAACGGCTGTTGCGTCGGCACCTGCTGCTGCGAGGGCGGTGGCAGCATCCAGTCGTCACCCGTGGCCTGCGGCTTCGGCTGCGGCGGCGCGGGCGGGCCGGGCTGTTCGAACGCGGGGGGCGCGCTCTGCTGCTGGAACGACGGCGGAGGCGGCGGACCCTGCTGCTGGAACGACGGCGCAGGAGGCGGGCCCTGCTGCTGGAAGGACGGGGGCGTCGGGCCCTGCTGCTGGAACGGGTGCGGCGGCTGCTGCGGGCCCGGCGCCGGGGGCCCGGGAGTGATCGGCTCGGCCGGGCGGTTCACCTGCGAGGGCCGCGAGCTCTGGTACTCGTACGGATCGCGCTGTTGCGGCGGTGCGGGCGGCCCCTGCTGCGCCTGGAAGCCGGGCGGCAGGTTCAGACCGGGCACCGGACGGCCGGGACCGGGCCCGTCAGGACCGCCGTGCTGCGGGGCCAGCGGGGTGTACGACGTCGCCGTGTTCGTGAGGAAGTTCCAGCGGCACTCCTCGCAGAACGGCGCCATCGCCTCACGCGGGGTGCGGCACTGCGGGCAGAGCTCTGCCCGCTGGGTGGCGTTGGAGCCGGGGCCCTGCGGGGAGCCGTATCCGGGCGCGGGCGGCGGTGGAGGCGGCGGGGGGACTGCACCCGCAGGCGCGCCGGCCCCGGCCATGCGATGGCCGCAGACCTCACACCAGTCTTCGGAACCCGACTGGTGTCCGTTCGGGCAGGTCGGCATGTCGGCGCTTCCCCCTCTCCTCGTCCGGCCCCGGGGGCCGTCATGTCTTGTCGCTTCGCCACGTCGCTGAGCTGCGCGGCCCTCGTGTTATTTCTTCACGCGGACGGTCTTGGTGGAGCGCGTTTCGAGGGTCATCTCGTCGGCCTCCGCGACCTTCGCCTTCAGTCGCACAGTACCGGTCGCCGCATCGACGACGTCGACCACCTTCGAAAGCAGTTTCGCAGTGTCCTCGTTCCCGGACGCCGATGCCAGCTGCACCGCACGGCCGAGTTTCGCCGTCGCTCCGTCGAAGTCTCCCGACTTGCGCGCATCGAGCCCCTGCTGGATGACTTGTGCCAGTTCCGCCTGGCCGGTGTAGTGCGCGACCTGCGGATTGATCGAGGTGGACGCCACCATGTCGTCCGTCCACACCGCCCGCACCAGCCCCTGCGAGAGGACCTGGGGGGCCGCCGTGCCCGACGAGTCGGGGAGGATCAGCGAGACGCGGGCCGCGAGCATCTCCTGCCCGATCCCGGCCTCCGGCACCCGTACACACACGTGGTAGTCGCGGGACTCGTCACCCCAGGAACCGGTCGGGTAGTCCCCGGCGCGCGGGCTCGTCTCGGTGCGGCGGTCGGTCAGTTCGGTGACCGTCGGCGCGACCTGCTTCACGAACCTGATCTCGACCCCGACGGGCGTCCACAGGCGCAGCGCCACGTCCGCGACCTCCTTGCCCATCGCGTTCTCCATCATCTGCGTGAAGTCCGCGGCGAGTCCCGCCGGGTCGGCGACGATGTCGGCCGTGCCGAGCAGCGCCGAGGCTATGCCTGTGACCTCTTTCACCTCCCAGTCGGTTCCGACACCGCGGGCGTCACAGGTGAAGCGGCCCGCACACGCGTCGAGCGCGGCCCGCAGATCCTCCGGCGACTCGTGCTCGTTGCGGCCGTCGGTGAGGAGGATGCCGTGCCGGATATCCACGTCGGCGGCACCGAGCAGCCGGTCGGTGAGCCGCAGCCAGGTGCCGATCGCCGTACCGCCGCCCGCGCTGAGCCGGCGCAGCGCCTCCTTCGCCTGGGCGCGGGTCTGCGCGCCGGCCACGGCGAGGCGGCCGTTGCCCGGATAGACCTCCTTGGCGATGTGCGTACCGCCGACCACGGCGAACGAGGTGCCGTCGCGCAGGGTGTCGATGGCCGCTGCCGTCGCATCACGGGCGTTGCGCATCTTCGTCGGCGGATAGTCCATCGAACCGGAGCAGTCCACCATGATCACTACGGCGGCTTTCGGCCGCTGGCCCGGCAATTGCGTGGGCGAGAGAGTCGCACCGGTCAGCGGGACGCCACCGGTGGTGCCGCCGCCGGTCGAGGTGACCGTGACGATCGCGTTGACCTCGCGCCCGCCCTCCGGCAGATATTCGTTCTGATACACCTCGACGGAGAACTGCGGCACGTGGGACTTGGAGAACTTGGCCATCTGATCGGCTCCTGGCAGAGGTGGCAGAGCTGGCAAAGGTCGCAGCGGACACGAGAGCGGGCAGTACCGGACGTGGGGCCTTTAAGGGCCTGTTCTGAGTTCCCCGCCTGCGCAGCGACGCCCGGCACGCACACTCGCCGCACGGCCCCGCAGGACAGGTGGCTCCGCCACATGACCTGCGACACCGCACGCCGATCGCACGCACCGACC
>NZ_JBITER010000105.1:0-7475 GCF_044455345.1 Streptomyces sp. NPDC051286
ACCCGGAAGCTAAGCCTTTCAGCGCCGATGGTACTGCAGGGGGGACCCTGTGGGAGAGTAGGACGCCGCCGAACAATTATTCCGGGAAAGCCCCGTGCCCTTGTGGCACGGGGCTTTTCTGCGTTCTGAGCGTCTAGGCTCGAACCATGCGCTACGAACTGGTCATCTTCGACAACGATGGTGTGCTCGTCGACAGTGAGCCGATCTCCAACGCCATCCTCTCCGGCTACCTGACCGAGCTCGGTCACCCCACCTCGTACGAGGAATCACTCCGTGACTACATGGGGTCCGCCGTGCACCGGGTGCACGACCTCGTCGAGGAAAGGACCGGGGAGAAGCTGCCCGCGGACTTCGACGAGACGCTCCACTCCCGGATCTTCGCCGCGTTCCAGGAGGAGTTGGAACCGGTCGAAGGAATCGACGACGTGCTGGGAAAGCTCGTCGCCGACGGTGTGCCGTACTGCGTCGCCTCCTCCGGGAGCCACGAACGGATCCGGGTCGGGCAGCGCAAGACCGGGCTCGACCAGTGGTTCGAGGAGGAGTGGATCTTCAGCGCGGAGGACGTCGGGCACGGGAAGCCGGCACCCGATCTGTTCCTTCTCGCCGCTGAGCGGATGGGCGTTCCGCCCGAGAGGTGTGTCGTCATCGAGGACAGCCCGCTCGGGGTGGAGGCGGCACGGGCCGCGGGGATGGATGTGTACGGGTTCACGTCGATGATGCCCGCCGACCGGCTCGCCGGGGTGACCGGGCACTTCTCCGACATGGCCCAATTGCGGGAACTGCTCGCCTGATCCATCTACCCACGGGTAGGCCAGGGCCCTACGCTGCGGCCATGACGGATGCGCGGCTGCGGCACGGTAGGGCTTCCTTGGCGTTGAGCTTCTTCGTGCAAGGGGTCACCTTTGCCCTGCTCGTGACGCGTATTCCTGCCATTCAGGACCGGTACGGGATATCCGACGGGCTGCTGCCCGTGTTCCTTGCCGCCGTACCGATCCTGGCCGGTGTGGGCAGCGTGGTCACCGAGAAGGTGGTCGCGCGGGTACGGCCCCGGGTCGTACTGAGGTGGGCGCAGCCCGTGGTGCTGCTGGCGCTGCTCGGTGTCGGGGCCGGCAGCGAGCTGTGGCAGGCGGCCATCGCGCTCGGGGTATTCGGACTGTCCGTCGGGGCGCTCGACGCCGCCATGAACATGATGGGAGTCAGCCTTCAGCGGGCGTATGGGCGCAGCATCATGCTCGGGTTCCACGCCGCGTACAGCCTGGGCGGGATCGCCGGGGCGTCGATGGCGTGGGCCGGGGCGCACTGGGATCTCACGCTGCTGATGTCATACCTTCCCGCGGTCGTCCTGCTGCTGCCTGCCGCGTTCATCGGGAGCCGGTGGTACGTCGAGGGGAAGGCGGAGACCGACGGGCAGAGGGCAGAGCGTCAGGGCGGCTCCGTCTCGTTCAAGCTGCTGATGCCGCTCTGTCTGGTGATGACCTTCGCGTACATCGGGGACTCGACGGTCTCCAACTGGAGTGCGAAGTATCTGCAGGATGTGCTGGGGAGTTCCGAGCAGCTGTCGACCGTTCCGTACAACGTCTACATGGTGACGACGCTGCTGGGGCGGGCCGTGGGGGACTTCGGGGTGCGGCGGTTCGGGGCTGTGACTGTCGTGCGGTTCGGGAGTGTGCTGGCCGCGGCCGGGTTCGCGGTGGTGGCGGTGGCTTCCGGGGCGTGGATCGGGATGCTCGGGTTCACCATGCTGGGGCTCGGGCTCTGTGTGATCGTTCCGCAGACGTTCGCGGCCGCCGGGCGGATGTTCCCGGGGACGAGCGACACGGCGATCGCACGGCTGAATGTCTTCAACTATGTGGGGTTCCTGGTGGGGTCGCCGCTGGTGGGTGCGCTCGGGGACGCGTGGAGCTACCGGGGCGCGATGCTCGTCCCGATGGCGCTGGTGCTCGCGACGCTCGCGTACGCCAAGTCGTTCGGTTCGGAGTCTGCCCGATACGGTGACGGGCATGAGCGGCCGCGCACAGTTGATGTGGGATGACGCAGTAACGGGATACGACTTCGGGGAGAGTCATCCGATGGACCCCGTCAGGCTTGCCCTGACGATGGGGCTGGTGCGGGCGTTCGGTCTCGACAACGCGGTGGATGTGGTGGCCGCCAAGCCGGCCGGGGAATCCACGCTGCGGCTCGTGCACCGTGAGGACTACGTGGCGGCCGTGCGGGCGGCCTCCGCGGATCCCCGGGCGGCCGATCAGAACTACGGGCTCGGGACGATGGATGATCCGGCGTTCGTGGGGATGCACGAGGTGTCGGCGCTGATCGCCGGGCAGTCGGTGGCCGCCGCCGAGGCGGTCTGGCGCGGGGACACCGCGCATGCGGTGAACTTCGCGGGCGGGCTGCACCATGCGATGCCGGGCGGTGCGGCGGGGTTCTGCATCTACAACGACCCGGCGCTGGCCATTGCCCGGCTGCTGGAGCTGGGCGCGGAGCGGGTCGCGTACATCGATGTGGACGTCCACCACGGTGACGGGGTGCAGGCCGCGTTCTGGGAGGACCCGCGGGTGCTGACCGTGTCGCTGCACGAACATCCGCGGACGCTCTTCCCGCAGACCGGCTGGCCGGAGGAGACCGGTTCCGGTGCGGGGGAGGGGGCCGCGGTGAATGTGGCACTGCCCGCCGGTACGGGGGACGCGGGGTGGCTGCGGGCCTTCCACGCGGTGGTGCCCGAGCTGATCGCGGACTTCCGGCCGCAGGTGCTGGTGACCCAGCACGGGGCCGATACGCACTTCGAGGATCCGCTCGCGCATCTGGCGGTGTCGCTGGACGCGCAGCGGGCGGTCATGGAGTCGTGCCATGAGCTCGCCCACGCGCATACGGAGGGTGGGCGGTGGGTGGCGCTCGGCGGGGGTGGGTATGCGGTCGTCGATGTGGTGCCGAGGTCCTGGACGCATCTGGTGGGGATCGCCGCGCATGCGCCGGTGGACCCCGAGGCGGTGATTCCTGGCTCGTGGCAGGACGAGGTCTATGCCCGGACCCGGCAGCTGGGGCCGGGCCGGATGACCGACGGGCGTACGCCGTCGTGGCAGCCGTGGGAGGCGGGGTACGACCCGGCGGACCGGCTGGATCAGGCGGTGCGGGCGACCAGGCGGGCGGCGTTCCCGCTGCGGGGGCTGCTGGCCTGAGAGCCCGTCGGGTGACCTTCGAGCGGAGAGCGGACGCGGCGTGGTGCGTGCGGTTCCAAGACGCTGGAAGGTCCTCGGATGGGGTCTCCCCTGCTCGTACGAAGCTGAGAGCTTGGGGAAGGAGCTACCAGGGCATTTCGGCAACGCCGGAAGCATGCGTGCCACGCCGTGTCCGCCCGGTCAGAGGTCGCCCGACAGGCTCTGAGGCGGGCGGGAGCGGTCAGGTTCGGCCGTTTCCGCGCAGCGGTGGGGGGCGGGGTTACGCCAACTGTGGGGCTCTACCTCTCTTTTGGCCCTCCGTCCGGGTGATTGAGGCAGCATCGGCAGGGTGTTGAGCACCGGAGCGCTGCGCGCGCATCTGCTGGCGGCCCGGCTGGCCGGGCCCGTGGCCACCTCGCGGGAGGCGAGTCTGCGGAGCTATCGGCTGTTCGCGGCCAGGGATCCGCGGGTGATGCTCGGGCTCGACCCCGCATGGGGGTGGGAGGCGCCCGATCTGCTTCGGCTGATGGCCGACAAGTGCGGGGTTTCGAACGATCCCGCTCACGTTACGGGTCCTGATGTGATCGATCCGGAGCGGACGTTGGCCGGTCTGGACGCGTTTGCCCAGCGGTTGTCGAGCGCGGCGGTCCGGCGGGCGCCGGTGCTGTTCGGGACCGGTCATCCGCACCGGTTGCTCGATTTCTACGTCGCGCTGGCAGACGCCATGTCGGCGGCGGGGTGCACCGTACTCACCCCCGCGCAGGGGAGATGTGTCGACATAACGACCCGGTTCGGCGTACGCACGTACAAGCTCGACTACGTACGGGGAGTCGCCATGGTGCGCGAACCGGGCGTGCGGCCCCATGGTGGTGAGCCGGGCGCACATACCCACTCGCCGCTGCCGGTCCGGGTCGCGCTGGAGGCGGCGGTGATGGTCCACGGGCGGCTTCCGGAGCTGGTCGTCGGGGACCACGGCTGGGTCTGCGGCGCAGGTCAGTTGGGCATTGAGGCAATCGGTCTGGCGGATACGGACGATCCCGCACTGTTCGTCGGGGAGGCCGAGGGGCGGGTCTCGGTCGCCGTTCCGCTCGACGACGCCGTGCCGTCCGCCTACTACCGGCCGCTTACTCGCTATGTGCTCAATCGGGCGTGTCTGTCACAGTAGGCGGCCGATGGTCCCTCCTCTTCCCCACTCGCATCACCCGCCCCTAATCTGGGGAGTGAGCGCACAACGACGAAGAGTCACCGGAGGGGAAGCCGGTGCGCGTCTCGTGCGGAAGGTACAGGTGGGTCATGGCTGGTGCTGGCAGCGAGAGGCCTCTCAACGAGGTCAAGTTTCTGACCGTGGCGGAAGTCGCCTCGGTCATGCGCGTGTCGAAGATGACCGTGTACCGCTTGGTGCACAGCGGTCATCTGCCGGCGATCCGGGTGGGCAGGTCCTTCCGGGTCCCGGAGCAAGCGGTTCACGAGTATCTCCGCGAGTCCTTTGTGGGGGTGGAGTCCGCCTGACGGTCACCTCGGATTACGTCCCTCACTCTGTGGCGGGTAGGCTAGGCCGACGTAGGTCGTGTGGGCCCAGACGCCCCGCACCAGTGAAGAGAAGTGAGCGAGGGTAGTCGTGGGCTCTGTTATCAAGAAGCGGCGCAAGCGGATGGCCAAGAAGAAGCACCGCAAGCTGCTCAAGCGCACGCGCGTTCAGCGTCGCAACAAGAAGTAAGCGAACGCAGTTCGTGAATCCGCAGCCCTCCCGCCGATATGACGGGAGGGCTGCGGTGCGTTTGCGGGAGGGCGCCTCTGCGTGCGTGTGCGGGCCGTGTGACGCACATTTGGGCCAAAGACTCGGCAGAAGGCCGCCGCGCAGTCATCCCAGGGCAACATCCACCCGCTACGGTGACGGCCAGGGGAAACCTCTTCGACGGAAGGCGCTGATCTTGGGGAAGGTCGTGCTCGTCACGGGAGCAGCCCGGCAACTGGGCGGCCGATTCGTGCGGCGCATCCAGCGTGATCCGGACGTGGACCGGGTGATCGCCGTCGACGCGGTCGCGCCGTCACAACAGTTGGGTGACGCCGACTTCGTACGTGTGGACATTCGCCAGCCCGCGATCGCCAGAGTCCTGGCCGCGCACGCCGTCGACACGGTCGTGCATCTGGACGTCAGCGGCAAGACCCTCGGCGCGGGCGGCCGGACCACCATCAAGGAAACCAACGTCATCGGCACCATGCAGTTGCTCGGTGTCTGCCAGAAGTCGCCGACGGTCCGGCGGCTGGTGATCAAGTCCAGTACGAGTGTGTACGGCTCCGCGCCGCGCGATCCGGCGGTCTTCACCGAGACCACCCCACCCAAGTCCCTGCCGAGCGGGGGCTTCGCGAAGGACGCGGTGGAGGTCGAGGGATACGTACGGGGCTTCGCACGCCGCCGGCCCGACGTGGCCGTGTGCGTGCTGCGGTTCGCGAACATCCTGGGGCCGGACGCGGACTCGCCGCTCGCCGACTACCTGGCACTGCCCGTGCTGCCGACGGTGTTCGGGTACGACCCACGGCTGCAGTTCGTGCACGAGGACGATGTCATCGACGTACTGCGGATCGCCTCGCACGAGCCGCGGCGCGGGACGCTGAACAGTGGCACGTTCAATATCGCCGGCGACGGGGTCCTGTTGCTCTCGCAGTGCGCGCGGCGGCTCGGGCGGCCGACGATGCCGGTGCCCCTGCCCGCCGTCACGTGGGTGGGCCAGGCGCTCCGTACGATCGGCATGACGGACTTCTCACCGGAGCAGATCCGGCTGCTCACGCATGGCAGGGTGGTCTCCACCGTCCAGATGCGCGAGACGCTGGGCTTCCACCCGGGATTCACCACCGCGGAGACGTTCGCCGCGTTCGCGCGCGGCCTGGGTCCCGGACTGTTGCCGCCCGAGACAGTGGGCAGGGCCGTCGACCGGCTGGCGGCGCTGCCGTTCGTCGGCGGGACCGGCGAGGTTCCGGTGAGCACCGGGGCAGGCGACACACAACCGACGCCCGGCGCCAGGTAGAGGAGCGCACCGACGATGGCGGATGCCAAGGTCATTCCGTTCGATGACGACCGTTCACGGTCGGGTGGCGCGCAGCGGTCCGCCCGCCGGCGGGCGGCGGGGCCCGCGGTGGGCACCGCCGCCCTCAGCGCCCTGCCGGGGCAGCAGGACGCCGTGCAGGCCCAGGAGGTGGTGCAGGGGGTGGAGGGTGCGCAGGCTCACGAAGGGGCTCGGCGCGGCAGCTGGGACCGGCGGATCGCGGGTGGGCTCGCGTTTCTGCGGCGGCGGGTCACCGGTGAGTACGAGGTCGACGAGTTCGGGTACGACAAGGAGCTCACCGATCAGGTTCTGATGTCGGTGCTGAGGCCGATGTACGAGAAGTACTTCCGGGTCGAGGTGAAAGGCATCGAGAACATCCCGTCGGACGGCGGGGCACTGATCGTGGCCAACCACTCGGGGACGTTGCCGCTGGACGGGCTGATGCTTCAGGTCGCCGTGCACGACACCCATCCGGCCGGCCGGCATCTACGGCTGCTCGCCGCGGACCTGGTGTTCATGATGCCGGTGGTGAACGAGCTGGCCAGGAAGGCCGGGCACACGCTGGCCTGTGCGGAGGACGCGGAGCGGCTGCTGAGGCAGGGCGAGGTCGTCGGCGTGATGCCGGAGGGCTTCAAGGGCATCGGCAAGCCGTTCGGCGATCGGTACAAGCTGCAGCGGTTCGGGCGGGGCGGCTTCGTGTCGACGGCGCTGCGGGCCGGGGTGCCGATCGTGCCGTGCTCGATCGTGGGGGCGGAGGAGATCTACCCGATGATCGGCAACGCGAAGACGCTGGCGCGGGTGCTGGGGATTCCGTACTTCCCGATCACACCCACGTTTCCCTGGCTGGGACCGTTGGGCGCGGTTCCGCTGCCGACGAAGTGGACGATTCAGTTCGGGGAGCCGATTTCTACGGACGGGTATCCGGTGGAGGCAGCGGAGGACCCGATGCTGATGTTCAACTTGACGGATCAGGTGCGGGAGCAGATTCAGCACACGCTGTACAAGTTGCTGGTTCAGCGGCGGTCGGTGTTCTTCTGACGGTGCGTGCGGGTGTGTGGCCGGGGCATCCGGCAGCCGGTTTGTCCTCAATCGCCGGACGGGCTTGATGTACCGGCGATTGAGGGCGGTTGGGCCAGGGGTCTCCCCTGGTGACCGGCAAGCTTTGGCCCGCCGGGGCAAAGCTTGCCGGTCACGGCACTAGGGCGTGTTTCGAAAGGAGCGTCGTCCGCCCGCAGGGCGGGCCTGGCGGCGTCTGGTGCGTGCGATCGCAAGGCGGAGG
>NZ_JBITER010000106.1:0-7265 GCF_044455345.1 Streptomyces sp. NPDC051286
AACGTCACCCGAAGCCGCCTCGGGCGCCTCACCCGCCAAGGCTTCCTCACCCAACCCGGACGAGGCCGCTACAAGAAACGGACTTAACGCCCTCTTAGATGCCGGAGACGTCGCCAACACCACACCACTGTTATCAACGAACCCCGAACAATCGCAGGTCAAACGCCCCATCACCACCGCACTCAGCGCCCCGGAAGCACCCGCTCCGTTATCAGAAAACCCCCGATACCCCAGCTCAAGCCAACCCCACCACACCAACTACGAACCCTGAAATCACATACGGCGCCACAGTCCTCTACTACGTCTCCGGGTCCGTGCTGACGGTCACCGTGGTCAGGCTCGTACCGCTGTCGTGACCCGGAATGGCGGCCGAATGCCTCAGCCGAGCTTCTCGACCTGCGCGTCGATTACCGCTGTCGGCAGGTCGAAGTCGGACTCCGCACCCGTCTTGCCGAGGTTGAACGAGAAGAACGTGGCTACCGTTCCGCCCTGACGCACACTCACGAGCTTGAAGGGAGCTGCCGCGTCCCCCTCCCCTATCTGCACCCGCCAGGCAAGGGCCTCCTCGCCGCCCGTCACTTTCTCCTCGGTCACCTTGGTGACCTTCTGCTTCGAGCCCTTCATGGACAGGGTGAACCCACCGGTCGCGCACGCGGCAGCGGAGTCGCGGAGCTCGTCGAGGCTCTTCGTGGCGCCGTCACCGTCGTACGAGGCCAGCGTCACCAGGGACGAGGTCACATCGAGCATGCCGGCGAGCGCGTCCTCGGGGTCGGCGGACGCATCCTTCTGGGGCTCCTCGACGACCTTGCGCCCGGCGTTCCCGACCGGTGTTCCCCGCTTCACCCCGTAGAAGGCGAAGCCGATGGGCTCGCACTCCTTCTTGTCGACGGTGACGTCCTCGGGCTGCGCGATGTCCTCGGGGCCGGTCTTCGTGATCTTGTGGCCCGCGACGTCACCCTGCTCCAGCGACACCTTCTCCAGCTCAGCCGACGTCAACGCCTTGACCGCCGCAGGCTTGGCGGAGGCGTCCCCCTTCCCTCCCGAGGCGCCGCCATCACCCTTGACGTCGGAGTCCGAGCCGCCGCAGGCGGTGGCGAGCAGGGCCAGGGATGCCACAGCGGCAGTGAGGGCGGTACGGCGTACGGCGGTGGCGCGCATGGTTCGTTCGTCTCTCCGTCTGAAGGAGCAACAGCCCCTCCCGGCGCGGCGCGTAATGCAGGGCTGACACGGGAGGACTGTCGCGGTGCGACACACTCTACGATCGGACACCTCTCCGATGATCACCTCGAACGGTCACGGGATGTGATCGTGACTCCGTTGTGATCACCCTGTGAAGCCTGTGCCGTTCGGAAACTCGTCACTGCTGGTCAAGCCGCGTATCTGTACTCGCTGATCACACCGCCGAGCACTTGGGTGCGCAGGAGCCGGTGAGCACTCGGAGCGGTCATGGGCGCCGGGTGCTCGTGGGCGAGGGGCGGGAGTTGCCCCCGGGCCTGGTGCGGGCGATGACCGTTGTAGTGCCGGGCATAGGCATCAAGGACCTGCCCTGCCGAGCATGGGTCTCGTTCCATATCAGCAGGTGGTCGAGGACCTCGCGTCTCAGGGTTCCGATGACTCGTTCACAGTGCGCGTTCATCCGACAAGTCCGCGGTGCGGTCCTCACGACCTCGATGTCGTCGGCTGCGAAGACCGCGTCGAAGGAATCGGTGTACTTCGCGTCCCGGTCGCGGAGCAGGAAGCGCAGCGAGTCGACCCGTGCGCCCAACTCGACGGCGAGGTTTCTCGCCTGCTGCACCGTCCAAGATCTGGTGGGATGGGCGGTCACGCCGGCGATGTGCAGTCGGCGTGTGCCGTGATCGAGGAAGACCAGCGCGTACACGCGGCGCAGGTCGACCAGGTCGATGTGCAGGAAGTCGCAGGCGATGACGCCCTCGGTCTGCGCGGTCAGGAACTCTCGCCACGTCGGGCCGCTGCGGCGTGGGGCTGGATCGATGCCCGCTGCGGTGAGGATCTCCCAGACCGTCGTCGAGCCAACCGGGTGTCCGAGCCGGACGAGCTCCCCTTGGATCCGTCGGCAGCCCCAGCGCGGATTCTCCTTCGCGAGCCGCAACACCAGAGCCTTCACCGCGCTCGCGGTCGACGGTCTCCCGGGCCTGCTCCGGGGCTTGCTGTAGTCCCACTTCTTGGCGATCAGCCTGCGGTGCCACGCGAGCAGCGTCGTGGGCGTCACCGGGAAGACTCGTGCCCACCGGCGCCGGGAAATCAGCGAGGACAGTGCCGCGAACCACAGCCGATCCGCCGGCTCGTACCGCACCGGGCCCGTGAGCTGCCTGCGCAGCACCGCGTTCTCGTGCCGCAGCACAAGCAGTTCCGCATCCTTGGCCGCATCCCCGCGCAGCAGCAGCGCCGGGACTGCAAGCACCTTCCGAGCCACCCGGTACACCAATGAGACGATCACCCAGACAGGGTTCCAGCAGACCCTGACGGCGCGCCAGACCCGCTCCGAGCAGCAGCGATGAGTTTCCGAACGGCACACGGTTGGATGTCAGGCGACGACGACCCGTCCGACAGGTCGAGGCGCGGTGGCAGAGCCCGTTCGAGTCCGCAGACTGTCCGATCAGGAGGGGCAGCGGCTGCAGCAGATCGTGCGCCGGGGTAGCACCAACTCGGTGCGCTATCGGCGCGCGATGGTGCTGCTGGCCTCGGCAGGCGGGAACCGAGTGCCGGTGATCGCCAAGCTGGAGCGTGTACGCGTTACCCATGACTGCGAGAACCTCCGGTGGTGGGATCCGACGCCTGGCGGGGCCGGACGGCCCCCAGCCAATTACTCACAGGGCGGGGAGGTAAGTGTGTGGGGACGCTGCGGCGTATAGGGGGTGTGAAGCAGCTCGAGTTCAAGGAGTTCTACCGAGCCAGCCAGGATGTCTGCCTGCGGGCGGTCCTGGCGAGTGTGGGCGATCGGCAGCTCGCCGAGGATCTGGTCGCCGAGGCGTTCACGCGGGCCTGGGTGTCCTGGCCGAAGGTCAGCCGACACCCGGCACCGCGCGCATGGATCGTGCGCACGGCGCTGAACACCCGGGTGTCGTGGTGGCGGCGGAGACGGAAGGAGGTCGCGCTGGAGGACGGCGCGCCCGATGTGCCCGATCCGCGGGAAGCCGAGCCCGGCCTGGACCCCGGTCTGCTCACCGTGCTGCGTCAACTGCCGCAGCGGCAGCGGGAAGTGATCGCGCTACGGGTCTTCCTCGACCTCGACACCAGGGCCACGGCCAAGGTGCTGGGGATCGCGGAGGGCACCGTCACCGCCCATTTGTCGCGAGCCGTATCGGCGTTGCGCGGCCAACTCGTCACCGCCGATGACGGCACCGCCAACGACCAGGAGGTCGGACCATGAGCGAGCACGAGGTGCTCAACGCACTGAGGGATTCCCTCGACGACATCACCATGTCCACGCCGGTGGAGCGGATCGAGGCGGCCGGCCGCGCCCGTCGCAATCGGCGCCGCCTTGTCGGCACGGCCGGGGTCGCGGCCGCCGCGGCCCTCGCGATCGGGGTGCCCGCGCTGAGCAACCCTTCGACGGCTCCACCGTCGGCCGGCGACAGCGCCGGCGCGGGGTCGGTGCACATCCAGACGGCCGCGTACACCGTCGACACCAAGAAGGACGGCACCGTCGTTGCCACCTGGGACAAGGCCGCGTACTTCAGCGACCACGCGGGTCTGGAGAAGGCGCTGCGCAAGGCCGGGTTCCCAGTCCTGATCAAGGAGGGTGTGTTCTGCAAGGGGCCGCACGACGACGGGAAGCTGAATCCCAGCGGGTCCGGCCCCGGAGTCTCGAACGTGATGAAGGGCGAGAAGAGCCACGACGGCAGGGTGACATTCACCTTCACCCCGGCCGCGATGCCGGCCGGGAAGCAGTTGTTCATCGGCTACCTCAACGCCGCGCAGCTGGCCTCGGTCCATATGAACCCCGGCTCGGTGGAGCGGATCGTCCCGGCGGACGGGCCGCTGACATGCACGACCACGCCGCCGCCTGAGCACCACTACAACTGAGCGGGCGCGGAGGGGGCGCGTGGCCGGCCTCAGCCGCTCAACCGCCGCTGGTGCACCCGCAGTTGCAGTATCGTCGCGTCCAGCGCGGTGTCGGTACGGACAGGGCCCGCGCCCTCGCCACCAGGTTCCGGGACGCCCTCGTCGTCGGCGGCCCGCTTCTTGATCACCTCCCGTCCCCTGGTGTCGCAGCTCAGGTAGTAGGTCTGGACGAGGATCTGCCGCAGGAGCTGTACGGACTCGATCTCACGGATCCATGGGGGTGTGCCGGGTGACCAGGCCGCCCGGCACAACGCCAGCGCGTCCTGGCCGAAGACCTGCGCGAGCCGGTCGCGTTTCGTCTGCGAGGCGGGCATGCGCCAGCCGTCCACCCGCGGCCCGTACCGGTGAGCGAACTCGGCGACATCGACCTGTCCGGCCAGCCACGACGGCGCCGCGACAGCCAGGGCCTCCAGCACCGCCCGCACACTCTCCCCGGCCAGCTCGAGGCGGTTCAAGTCCCGCACCGCACTGATCACATGGGTGGAATCGGTTCGCTGCTTGCCTCCGGCCGCGATCAGTCCTTCCTCCTTGCAGTACTCACGGAGACGGTCGAAGACCACCCGTTCCATGCCGTTGTCGGACAGGCGGGAACGGAACCGGCTCAGCACACTGGCATCGAAGCCGGTGTCCGTGAGCTCCGCCCCGAGCGCGTACTTCCAGTCGATCGCCCGCACCGCCATCGCCGCGGCCTGCCGATCGGTCAGATCCGACCCGTCCCCGTCCATGACGATGATGCCGTGGTCCCCGGCCGCGCCGAGCCGGGCGTCGATGTCGGCCAGCAGCGCCCCGTACACCGACGCGCGCTGGTCGTAGTAGGCCCGGCCCTTCTCGTTGGTGTGCCGCCACACCGCGCCCACTCGCGTGCCGGGCATGGCCGCAATAGCGGCAAGGTTGGCCTGGGCCACCTGGCGCCGGTTCCTCTTCTGGCGGTTCCACGCTCCTCTGGTCGACGGGGTCCCGCGGCCGGGGACTGCGTGGCGTGCAGCTCGTAGTCGGCAGGGATACCGGTGTCCGCGTAAAGCTTCTTGCGGAAGTTGAGCAGCAGGCGCAGAGCTGCGCTCCAATGTGCGAGGTCGATCTCCGGCCAGCCGTAGACGACGTACCCGGTGCTCTCTGCTCCCGAGTCACCGATGTAGAAGATCCTTGCTGTCACCTGCTCAACCTACCGATCGGCCCTGCTGGGGAAGGGAGTTATCCACAGCTATCCAATCGGGTGGGACCGGGGCCGGTGAGCATCGGCTGGTGGACGACTTCCTCGGCCCGACCGCGGCAGTCGACCGGCCTACAGCACGGTGGGCTCTGGGGCGAGCCTGGCGAGGGTCTCGGTAAAAGTCCGGCGGTCGGCGTAGTAGTGGCGAGCGCGTGACCACACGAAGCCGAAGAACTGACGCTGGACCGGGGCGGTCAGCGCGGTCAGCACTCCAGCTTGGTGGCCTCCTCGCGCTCCGACAGCGCCACCATCGGGACCCTCTGCAGAACCGCCCACGTCTGGCGAGCGACGCTACTTCTCGGACACCGTGTCGGCGCAGCTCGGGTTCTGCTCCAGTGCTGCCGTGTCCAGGGCTGCCGTGAGTCGGTTGAGGCGGGCTCGCAGGTTGCTGATCTCATCGAGGTCGAAGCCGGTTGCCGCGGCGATCCGGCGCGGCACGGCCAGCGCCCGCTCGCGCAGTGCCGTGCCCTCGTCCGTGAGGTGGATGTGCACCGACCGCTCGTCCTGGGCACTGCGCTCGCGCCGTACCAGGCCCGCCGCCTCCAACCGCTTCAGTAGCGGTGACAGCGTGCCGGAGTCGAGCCGCAGGTGTTCTCCCAGCGTCTTCACCGGTAGCTCGCCGTGCTCCCAGAGCGCCAGCATCACCAGGTACTGGGGATAGGTGAGCCCGAGGTCCTTGAGGACTACGCGGTAAACGCTGCCGAAGGCGCGTGACGCGGCGTTCAAGGAAAAGCAGATCTGCTGGTCGAGGCGGAGGTAATCGGCCTCGGACGGGGCCTCGCGGCTCGGGCTGGACGTGGAGGTCATGGATCCAGCATAACCCTGCGCACCATTAGGTTGTGCATAATTTAATTGCGTGCTTTCCTTGGATGGAGGCGGCCGGACAGCGCCGCTGGGACATTACTTTCGAGAGGAACCGCTTTCATGGAAGCGCTCTACACCGCCGTCGCCACCGCCACCCACGGCCGCGAGGGCCGCGCCGTCACCCCCGACGGCAAGCTGGATCTGCAGCTGGCCATCCCTGTGGAGATGGGCGGCAGCGGCCAGGGCACGAACCCGGAGCAGCTGTTCGCCGCCGGTTACGCCGCCTGCTTCGCCAGCGCCCTGGGGCTCGTCGGTCGTCAGGCCAAGATCGACGTCAGTGACGCCGCCGTGACCGGTGAGGTCGCAATCGGCAAGCAGGGTGAGGGATTCGGTCTCGCGGTCACGCTGCGCGTGGAGCTGCCCGAGGCCGTCGACGAGGCCACCGGCCGCAAGCTGGTCGAGCAGGCCCACCAAGTCTGCCCCTACTCCAACGCGACCCGCGGCAACATCCCGGTCGAGCTCGTCATCGAGTAGCCCTCCGGGTGGCGATGGGCCGGTGCCTGGGACCAACCCCACTGGGGGCCGGCCTCTCCGTGCGTCTGCTCCACGCCACCCCCTGCGCGATTCGGGGCGGGCTGCGCGTACGGGTTTCAGCGTCACCGATGTGGAGGCGTCGCGAATTTACGGGTTGCTTCCGGGACTTGGGTTCGTTGATGTGATATGGGCCGTTTCGATGAGTTGATCAGTCCGTTGCGGGCGAAGTTCGAGGCGGTGACTCCGCATCTCAACGAGCGGCAGTGCCGTCTGCTGTATGCGGCGGAAGCGCGGCAACTCGGACATGGCGGGATCGCGGCTGTCGCCAGGGCCGCGGGGGTCTCCACGGGGTGCGTCAGTCGGGGCCTGGTCGAGTTGGAGGACGATGCCGAGCCCGATGGCCGGGTACGTCGGCGAGGTGCGGGGCGTCCCGCGCTGGCGGTGAAGGACCCGGGGCTCCGAGCTGCACTGCTGGCGTTGGTCGAGGACAGCACGCAAGGTGACCCGATAGGGCCGTCGACCTGGACCACGAAGTCGCTGCGGCATCTGGCCACCGAGCTCGCCGCCCAGGGCCGCGCGGTGGGTCGGGACGTGATCGCCGCATTGTTGAAGGAGGCGGGCTTCAGCCTGC
>NZ_JBITER010000107.1:0-1178 GCF_044455345.1 Streptomyces sp. NPDC051286
ATTGGTGGTGCTGGTCATGCCGGGGGATGCTCCTGTCTCGCCCATCCAGGCTAACCGGAGAACCCCGGTGCCTCAGTCGAGGCTGTCAGGAAGGGTCCCGATCCAGGTTGATGCCAAGTTCGTATCGGTGACGCTGGACGTTCGCTTCGACTGCATGATGCCAGACCGCTGCTCGAACGGTCCGCAGTCGTGGGACGGCGCCCTGGAGTGGCTGGGAGCTGACCCGTTCTCGCACACGGCCGTCGGGAAGAACGACCACACCTGGAACGCTGTGAACAAGTCCGATACCCTCGACCTGTCCACGAAGATCAGCGCCTACTCGCCCGTGACGAACCCGGTCGCTTCGCGCTGGGAGACCGCCGACGCGCAGATCCGCTGCGACAAGATCTCCTCCGCCACCCCGGGCTGCGCGTTCCACAAGTACGTCCCCACCTGGGTGATGAACTTCAAGAAGACGCCGCAGGCGGTCGCGCACGCATGGCTGATCCAGTCCAAGCTGTCCAACCATCCCGGCAGCCGGTCCGCGAACAAGCCGATGTTCTTCCTGCCCTCGGCGGACAAGAACGCCCCCGGCCGCGACCCGAACAAGAACCGTGACGTCATCTGCCCGAAGAACAGCGACGGAACAAGCTGGGCGTCCAAGTACGGAAACCCGCGGACCACGGCCGTCCCGGAGATCAGCGCCAGCGACAAGCCGTCGTGCGACGAGTTCGCCTACGCCTCCAGCTACAACTCCGGCGGTATGCCCGGCGGCGTCGTCGGCGGCATGAACCCGGTCGCCTCGGGCGACGCCTGCGTACAGGCCTACGCCACCCGCGTCACCCAGGGCGAATGGCGCCTCTACGACGACGAGCGCCTCGCAGGCCCCACCTGGAACGAGGTCTGCGGCCGGTCCTCCATGTCCGGGTGGATCAACTCCACCTCGATGGGCGGCGCGTTCAGCTCTGGCTTCTCCGGTAAGTACCGGCTCCTCGACAAGGACCCCTACTGGGTGTCCTTCCCCGAATTCGGACACTGCGACGCCAGCAAGGCGACGGTGACCTGTACCGTCCCCAAGGCGTAGGGAAATGGGGGGCGGGCCCGCGGGGGGGTTGTGTGGGCCGGGGGGCGGCCGATTAAAAAACGTAAGGGGGCCGCGCCCCCCGCGCCACGGGGCGGCCGGGGGTGTGGGGGGACGG
>NZ_JBITER010000107.1:1188-6894 GCF_044455345.1 Streptomyces sp. NPDC051286
CCGCTACCTCCCCGCCACCATGCGTAGCACCACCCCCGCGCGCGGGCCGTTCCTGGGACCGGCCCCCGGCGCCCCCCCCAATTTCCCCCACGACAGGGGACCGCCGCCCAGAAGGACTCGTCCCGGCGGCGAGTGAGGCTCCTCATCAGGGGCCACCCACACCAGGCCGCCGCATTCGGTCAGCGCCGGCCAGGTGTCCTCATCAGGATTCCCATCCGGACCGACAAGGCAGCGGCCCTGCTCAAGCGCATCCGCGATCCGGGAAAGCCACGCGTGAAGCGGCCATCCCGCAACCGGATCCGTTAGAAGCTCCGGCTCACGGTCCACGAACCACCGGCCAAGACTTCCGTAAGATGGCTCCCCCAGCCGGGCGTCGACATAGAGCCCGTGCCACATATCGCCCACCACACAGGAGAATGGAATACGTCCCGGCTCGCGCTCCTGGTCCCGGATCTGCACCGTATAGGCATCCCGCAGCGTCTCCAGCGGGTACCAGCCCTGAGCGCCCGGCAAAAACCCGGCAGGCCACCAACTCTTGCCGGTCCCCGGATCATCTATACCGTCGTGCAGCTTGTACCACGCCCGTAAAGCAGGCGGAAACACCACCCCGATCGCCTCTTGCACGGCATCAACGTCCGCATCGCTGGCCGGCGGACGCAACAGCGCCGCCGACGCCGGAGCGCGCTCGACAAGCCACCCCTCGATACGCTCCCACGCTGCCACCGCGAGGTCTTGTTCACTCATACCCGGCAGGGTAACGCGGACGCTTCTCATCGGGGGCCTGTCGATGAATTAGTGGGTCGTGTCGTGCTCGCTGGCCTGGGATGTCGCGTGCATGACGTAGCTGGCGAGGTCGCTGGGGTCGATCAGGCGGGCAGGGATCGGCTCGGGGCGGTGGCCGTGGTCCTCAAGGAGGGGGCGGACCTGTTTGATCAGGGCTCTCATTTGGCGTTGTCACGTTGGCTGACTGGGGGGATGATCTTCGGGTTGATCATGCCGGAGGGGGACTCGTCCGTGGAGAGCGCGTCGCCGTCGTACAGGGGTTACCGGTATCCGGTTGAGGTGATCTCCCACTGCGTGTGGCTGTACTTCCGATTCCCGCTCAGCTTCCGCGAGGTGGAGGAGCTGATGCTCCAGCGCGGTGTGATCGTCTCGCATGAGACGGTCCGCCGCTGGTGTGGGAAGTTCGGGCAGGCCTATGCCCACGCGCTGCGCCGCCGGCAGGCCCGGCCCGGCGACAAGTGGCATCTGGACGAGGTCTTCATCAAGATCAACGGTGAGCAGAAGTACCTGTGGCGGGCCGTCGACCAGGACGGCAACGTCCTCGACATCCTCGTCCAGAACCGTCGGGACAAGGCCGCGGCCAGGCGATTCTTCCGCAAACTCCTGAAGAAGACCGGCACAGTGCCGAGGGTGCTCGTCACCGACAAGCTTCGCTCCTACGGCGCGGCCCACCGCGAGGTCATGCCCTCCGTCGAGCACCGCTCCCACAAGGGCCTCAACAACCGGGCCGAGAACAGCCACCAGCCCACCAGGCAACGCGAACGCGCGATGAAAGGCTTCCGCAGCGTCGGTGGTGCCCAACGGTTCCTGTCCGCGTTCAGCGGCGTCTCGCCCCACTTCCGGCCCCGCCGACACCTGCTCACCGCCACCGACTACAGAGCCGAGATGACCGTCCGCTTCGCGATCTGGGAGCAGATCACCGGAGTCGCCTGCCTGCCCACCATGGCCTGAGAGCAGGCCCGCACCGCGGGCCCACCACGCCCCGACGCGCCATCAGGCACCCACGCACCCAAGAACGTGACAACGCCGCCGTAGGTCTTCGCGAACGCCTCGATCGCCTTCTCGGCGTGGCCGCGGTCCTCGGCGTTGTAGATCTCCTGCATGGCCTTCGTCGCCCCGGGTTGGGCGGACTTGGGCAGGCAGTTGGTGACGTTGCGGGCTTTGTGAACCCAACATCTCTGCGGCCGTGCGGCAGGGAAGACCTCGGCGAGTGCCCGCCAAAGGCCCATGGCGCCGTCGCCGACCACCAGCTCGGGGTCGCGCATGCCGCGGCGGCGGCAGTCGCGCAGCAGGTCGGCCCACGACTCGGTGGACTCCCGCAGGCCCTCGGCGATCGCGATGAGCTCCTTGGTGCCGTCGAGTCGGACGCCGAGCAGGACCAGGACGCACGAATGAGCCTGGCCGAGGCGGACCTTGGGGTGCACGCCGTCGGCCCAGACGTAGACGTAGTCGCGGTCGGACAGGTCACGGGTCTGGAAGGCGGCGTGGTCGTCGCTCCACTGCTTGGTCAGCCGGGTGACGGTGGCGGGCGATAGGCCGGCCGTGCCGCCGAGGAACTGCTCCAGGGCCGGGACGAAGTCCCCGGAGGACAGTCCGTGCAGGTAGAGCAGGGGCAGCACCTCGGAGATCTTCGGCGACTTGCGGCACCACGGCGCGAGGATCTTCGAGGAGAACCGCTTGCGCTCGCCGGTGGCGTCGTCGACGCGTCGGTCGTTCACTCGTGGGGCCCTGACCTCGACCGGGCCGGCGGCGGTGACCACGGTGCGGGTCCAGTGGTGGCCGTTGCGCACCACCAGCCGGCGCCCTTGCTCGTCGGTCTCCGCGGTCAACTCGGCTATGTACTGGTTGACTTCCGCCTCCAGCGCGGCGGCCAGCATCCGGCGGGCGCCTTCGCGGACGATCTCGTCGATCAGGGAGCCGGACTGGGTGGAGCCGTCGTCGGTGACTACGCTGAGCACGGGCGTGCCTTCCCGACCCGCGCTGCGAACGCGGGCCTACTCGGAGACCATCAAAGGATCATTCGGGAAGGTACGCCCTCCGCGTCCCTGCCGGAACCGATCCACAGGTCTCCAGCATTGCTCGCTACGTCATCAACTCGATGTGTGGATGCTCGGGCTTCGCCGGGCAGACGAACAGATGCTGCCGGTAGCCGCTGCCTATCTGGACCCCGGTCGCGTTGTAGCCGCGGTGGCCGGGGTACGGTCCAGCACCTGGGTGGGGGTACGGAGACCAGCTGTTCCCGGCGTCGTCCCCTTCCTCAAACGTGGCGACGGTCATCAGGACCTCCATGCCGGTGCCGCACTCGGAGCAGGGCTGCGGGCTGGGGTCGGTGGAGTTCCAAGCGGGCCAGCCGCCGACCTTCCAGCCGGGTGCGTTGGACAGCACACAGTCGTAGTACGTGTCCGGGTCCATGTCTTCCTCTGCTGCCTGCGGCACACTCCACTGCTTGAGCTGCTCCTGCAGTTCTTCGCTCAGCTCCAGATGGTCGGGGTACTCGGTGATCTGCTCCGGTTCGAGCACGCACGGTTCCGGTAGATAGCCGTCGAACTGCACTGCGGGCGGCTCGGGGGGCGTGTCGAGGATGTCGGTGACGGCGGCTGCGGAACGCCAGAAGAGCAGGGTCCTGGGCATGATCGGATGATCGAAGGGGCACCACAGAACCTGGAGAAGGTCCTTGCCCTCCGGCGGGCTCAGATCGGGCACATCCCGTACGTACAGCTGCGCGACGGGCAGCATGGCTATGGGGCTGTCGTACGACTGGACCGCCAGCCTCACCGGATACGTCTGAGGGGGCCGGATCCGCTCAAGAGTCTCCCGTTCCTCCGGAGTCATGTCCCGGCCGTGCGAGGCGGCGAAGATACGTCGTTCCAGCCGCAGATCCGCCGGGGACTGGGCTGGGTTGATGCCATCCACCACATGCGGTTCCTCGCAGTGCGGCCACGGTTCCTCAGCGGGCCACAGCAGCGGCCCGCCGATCGAGCTGTCGTGCCACGTCGGCACCCCAGGGCGGGGGTGCAGGCGGGTCGCCGTGCGGGCCAACAGGGCCAGTTGGGGAAAGACCGCGACAACATCGATCGGCCGTGGCGGAGTGACAGGAGTGACATTCATGGCCGCAATCTTGCCAATCGCCTCTGACAACGCCCTCGTGGCCGCACCACGAAGAGCTCCGCCACGGGCGCCACCCGGGAGAGCCCTCTCCCCCCAGTCCGTCGCCGGTAGATGGCCCGCGAGCAGGTCCACGATCGCCGCGTGGATGTCCGTCCACGCGCGCGGTTCGTCGCCACGTACCACTTCCATTGGGGTGCTATGAGTTACCTTGGTGCGCCGCAAACCCGGCCGGGAACTGCATCCACAGAGCTCGGGATCCCCCACACGTGACCGGAGCCATCACAGCAGGTAAGCGCATTTCGTCGGTGGCCCTGGGTTCCGAGGCGGTGCCGGATGAGATGCACGATCACGTGGCCTCACGGCGTACTGCCGGTGGGAATGTCGGTCACGACTCCATGTGGCTGGGGGACGCGCCGTCGCTGTCCGACGGGTCGGGTTGGAAGAAGCGGATGTAGCGCAGACCGGTCTCCGGGGTGATGTTGAACACCACGCACAGGTGCTGCGGGTCGGCGCCGGTGACGGCGGCCTCTTCGAGAATCCGGTCCTCACGGAGTCGCTGGGCGGTGACCGGGAGGCCGCGCAGCACGACTTGCATCCAGCCGATGGTGACCGCTGCGCGCGAGTACTCGGTCTGCGAGCTGATGAACAGGTGAGGGTTGCGGGTGTTCGGCCAGCGTTCGCGCCGCAACTCGATGTAGTTGGCGGCGGCCTGTCGGGTGAAGGTGTCGAGGGGGTGGTCGATGTCGCCGAGGGCGAGCCGGCCGCGGATGAAGTCGATGGCGGACACGAGCAGTGCTCGGGCTTGGTGGGGGTAGAGCGCATGGATGCCGATGAGGGCGATCAGCAGCTTCAGGGCGGGGTCGGTGGCCGCAGCCTCGGCCATGGACTTGATCGCTTCTGGGCTCAGCGGCTTGGGCACCGTGCCCGGCCTGGCGCCGAGGCTCACACCGCGGGCGGGATTGGTGAACAGCAGCCGCTGGCTCTTGAGGATCTTGAACATGCTGCGTAGCGCGACGGCCTCGTTGTGGGGTGCGGCGCACTGGGCGAGCCACTCGGTGAGATCGCCGCGGGTGACCTGGCGGAGGGTGCAGTAGCGCTCCGAGCAGTCGAAGAGGAAGGGGATCGCGGAGGAGAGCTGGTTGCGGACGGTGGCGGGTGAGCGGGGACGGAGGCGTGGCCCGCCGTGTCGCACGATGTTGATCCACACCAGGGCTTCTTCACCGATCTCCGGGTGCACGCGGCTTAACCGACGGTGGATCCACCTGTCGAGTGGATCGGGACGGTCGTCGTTGAGGAGTGCGAGGGTGGCGAGGATCTCGGTGACCCGGACGACGGCGCGTCGGCTTCGCTGGCGTGGCAGCGTGGCGACGGTGCTGGCCTTGATCGTCTCGTGCGGTCCGTGGACGGCGGTGAGCAGGTACAGGCTCTGTTGCACGCGCTCGCGTAGACCTGGTGACCAGCCCTGGGCATCGGCGTGGTTGTCGGCCTGCGCGGCGACGTAGTCGGTGAAGGCGGGGTCGAGCGGCGCCACGTCGGCCACGGTGACGCGGGACATGTCCCGCGCGGCCTCGAACAGCTGGTCCTGCCGCCACCGTGGAACCGTCCAGCAAAGTGCTCTGGGCTGGTGCCGAACAGTGGCGGGGGAGGTTCGTGATCGGTGGCGTCCGGCGAGATGGACGCGGCGGATCTGGTCGGCGAGGAACAGCTGCTGCCCTGTGGTTGAACCGCCCCGATTCGAATGGAGACTCGATTTCATGAAAGGATCGAGTCATGGCACGACCTTCCCGATACCCACTTGAGCTCCGCCGTCGTGCG
>NZ_JBITER010000108.1:0-6879 GCF_044455345.1 Streptomyces sp. NPDC051286
CAGGGGGGACCCTGTGGGAGAGTAGGACGCCGCCGAACAATTATTCCGGGAAAGCCCCGCACCTCTGGTGCGGGGCTTTTCTGCGTTCACGGGGCCGGCTGCCGAAGAGAAGATTTCTCAAATCGACGCACGCGAGGAGCGCAAGAAATCTCCGACCTTCCTCGGGGTTCCCGCCGTCCTCCAGGCCGCCGGTCGCACCACAGCAGGGAGCGACTATAGGCCCCACACCTTGATCAAGCTGGCGAGGAGCCATCCTCCTCAGGAGTCGGCGTCCCGCCCTGGTCGTCGCGGAGCGATCGGGCTCGACGCACCTTGACTACGAGGGCGAATGCGGAGTTCAGAGCGCTAACGGTTGTTCGAGAGCAAGACAGCCGGCTTACTGACGCCGCTGGCCAAGGACACAGAACTCGTTGCCTTCGGGGTCTGCCAAGACAACCCACGATTGATCTCCCTGGCCAATATCAACATGCTGTGCGCCATGGGCCACAAGACGAGCCACCTCGGCTGCGGGTGGCCAGCTCCGGCTTGGTCGCGAAGACGGTGTCCTCGTTCAGTCCGGCGGCCTGGCAGCGGTCCGGGTTGCATGTCCACGAGCGTGGGATGTACAGCTCACGGTCCACCGCCGCGTGTCCGTGCCGGCCTGCATAGACGAGGTAGACGGCGACCTGCGCGTTTTCGATCCTCCCGGTGGTGCCGGTGTACTGGCGCTGGACGCCGACGGTGTGCGTGCCCTTCTTCACGTCCCCGGTCTCGTCGACCACGAGCACCGCATCCTCGTCGTACAGATGGTCCCGCACGTACTCACGGACGTCATCGCGCACGGTGTCGGCATTCCTATTGGCGCGGCCGAGCAGGTGCTGCATGCCGTCCGGACTGGCCTCCCTGGACCACTCGGCGATTGTCCAGCAGTTCTTGCGCGGCAGGTCCGACAGCAGTCCCAATACCAAGTCCCACACCCGGCGCCGGGGTTCAACCCGCGCGAACCGTTCCGCTATCCGGCCCATCAGGACCTCGAACGCCTCCTGCCAGCGGGCAGGGTCTTCGCTGTGACCCACGGCCACCGCAAGATCTTCAGTCTTCACACACCGATGATCAGCGGTGGCCGTGACCTTCCCGCAGTCGGTCCACCAGCAAGATCGCGTTCTACGGCTGGAGTACTAGGAGCGGGTCCGGCACAGTTCCTGACCCATGAGTGTGATCATGGCCTGCTGGGTGTCCTGGCCGCCGTCGCTGGTGACGTACACCACGGCGGTCCGGGCCCCGTCTCGGGTGGCGCCACCCCAGGTGACATAGCCGAGGAGTTCGCCCCGGTGGCCGAAGTAGCTGCCGCCACAGGGCAACGGAATCTCGGCAAGACCGAGTCCATACCTCACGCCCAGCTCGGGCGCGGGCATGGTGGTCGTCATCTCGTCGAGCTGCGCCGGAGCCAGCAGACGGCCGCCGAGCAGCGCGCCGTAGAACTGGTTCAGGTCGTGCGCGGTGCTGATGATCGAGCCGGAGCCGACGGCCATACTCGAATTGAGCTCCGTGACGTCGATGCCGGTGTCGGTGCCGAACGCGGCGTAGCCCTGGGCGTGCGGGCCCAGGATGGACGGGAAGACGCCGGGCGTACTGGTGTCCCTCAGATCCAGCGGGCGGATGATCCGGTCCTTCACCTCCCGTGCCCAACTCCGGCCGGTGACCTTGGGGATGATCATTGCGGCGAGAATGTAGTTGGTGTTGGAGTACGACCAGTCAGTGCCCGGGGAGAACTCGGGAGGGTGCCGCATCGCCAGACCCACCAGCTCCTCGGGGGTGTACGTGCGGAACCGCTCGGCCCGATAGCCGTCCGCGCTAGTCAACGCGGTTATCTGCGGCCCGACATCAGGGATGCCGCTGGTGTGCTGCAGCAGCTGCCGCACAGTGATCTGGCTGCCGTCGTTGCCGTTGCCCCGGACCACTCCCGGCAGCCACTGCTCGACGGTGTCCTCCAGGGACATTCGCCCCTCGCCGACGAGTTGCAGCACAACCGTGGCGGTGAAGGTCTTGGTGGCACTGCCGATCCGGAACCTCCCGTCCCGCGGCATCGGTCTCCTTGTGTTCATCGCGGCCGTCCCGGCGTACGCGCTGTCGCGTGCGTCCGGTGACGTCACCTCGGCGTGCACACCGACGGCCCCGGTGTCGTGGATCGCTTCCACCTGCCGTTGGAGCGGATCGGCCGGCCGCGGCTTCGCCGCCGCCGTGGGCGCGGTCGATGCGGCGAGGACGGCTGTAGCCAGGCTGGTCAGGACGAGCAGGCCTCGCCGACGCCTTCTTAACCCATGCATGACGACCCCTTCTCTGTTCAGGTTGCGCGCGCGTTCAGGGACCGCTCAGGCTGTGGCCCGCGACTGTGTCGCCCCCGGAGCCGGCGGTCGGCGACCATCCCATCAGCGGAAGGGGGATCGCCCCATCCGGCTTTCCCCCTGACGTACCGATGCGCTGTCCTCAGGACGGTGCCGGGGGTTACCCCCAAGGATGCTGAGGCTCCCCCGGCCAGCCCCGACCAGCAAGATCACGATCTACGGCTGGAGTATTAGTTCGGAGAAGGGTTCCGCCGCGCGCACGCCGTCGCGTTCGCCGCCCCGGCCCTGCAGTCCGCGTGGCTGAAGGCCCATCACCCGGCAGCGCTGTATGCGGGGCTGCTGGAGCACGACCCCGGCATGTGGCCGCTGCGGGTGATCGTCGCCGACGCCCGCCGCCACAACGTCCCGGTCCTTCCCGTCGACATCAACCGCTCCCGCCTCTGGTGCACGGTGGAGGAGACCGGCACAGGCTGGGGCGTCCGGGTCTCCCTGGCCTCGGTGAAGGGCATCTCACAGGTGCAGGTGACGCGGATCGCGGCCGGCCAGTCCTGCAACTCCCTGCAGGACTTTTGGCAGCGGGCCCGCCCGGCCCTGCCGATTGCCGAGCGCCTCATCCAGATCGGCGCCAGCGGATGCGGTCCCAGCACGAGCCGGTGAGCATCCGGTCGCCCTGGCCGATGAACAGCGCCAGCGGGTTCAGGCCGACGTCCGTCTCCAGCACGGTGATCTGCCGTAGGCCCGGCTTCATAGAGCCCACCGATCGCGGCGGCGTCCCAATCCCAGGTGGCCTCGCCGACCGTCTCCTCGGCATCCTCGCGCCGATACCGCCGGAACTCCAACACGTCGTTCTCGGTCGCCAGCCGCAAGTCCAGGCCCCGTGCTGTAAGGAAGTTGAGCAGCATCAAGACGGTGTAGGCATGCGCCCGTATCGTCTTCACGTCCAGGCCCTGGCGCTGGCCGAGCTGGAGAGGTCCCGATGGTCCCGCAGCTGGTGGCGGTGCGCTATCGCCGTCCCGGCGGCCGCCGGCTGGGACTGTACGTCCCTGTCCTGCCGGTACTGCTGGTGCTGTCACCGCTGCTGCTGGCCGGACTGGTCGCCTGCCTCGCCACCCCGGTGGGCGCGCTGCGCGGCACCGGGCAACTGCTGTGGGCGCTGCCTGGCACCCGGTTCGAGCTTGAGCAGGGCCGAACGGCCGTGCTGGTAAGCGTCAGATGAGTCAGGGAGGGAGAGCGACGATGAACGAGCAGCGCCGCCAGATCCTGCAGATGTCGGCCGAGGGCAAGATCACCGCGGACGAGGCCGAGCGGCTGATCGAAGTCCTCGAACGAGAACAGCCCGAGTCGCCGCGGGGAGCCGCGCCCCGCCCGAAACCCTGCCCCAAGTACCTGCGCGTGGTGGTGAACTCGGGTGGACGACGGCGGCGACGGGCCAAGCCGGGCAACGTCCAGCTCCCGCTACAGCTGCTGCGCGCCGGGGTCCGGCTCGCGAGCCTTGTCCCTCCGCAGGCGCTCACCAGGATCAACGCGGAGCTGAACAAGTCAGGGGTGCCGATCGACCTCACCGAGCTCAAGCCGCAGCACCTTGAGGAGCTCATCGAGCAGCTCGACGACGTCACCGTCGACGTCGACGATCCCAGTGGAAAGGTGCAGGTGTTCTGCGAGTAACACCGCCACGGCGCCGGACACCCGCCCGGACCGCGGGGCCAGCCGGCTGACGGCCGCGGGCGGTCAACCCGTCGCCGCGGGCGCCGGAGAATCCGCAGCCGACATAGATGCGATCTACGGCCACGCCGAGAGCGGTCGGCTCGATCTGGACTTCGACGTCCAACGGCAGCATTCGCCTCGGCGAGGTGGCCCGCGGTTCGGTCGTGCTCGGAACCGCGTGCGGTGATCTGCAGGTTGGCCTCGCCGAGGGCACCGTCGCCCGGCCGGCGGTTAACACCGGATTCGGGCCCTGCGCAACCTACTGGAGAACGCCGCCGGGCCCGAAGAGACCGAGAAACCCGTCGAGGTTCCGCGCCTGCACCCGGCACCGCACGATCGACGTCCCCCGAGCCAGGGCCTGAGCGCTCTCATCCCCCGTACCGGCCTCATCTCACCCGATCCCCCAGTCACTTCAGCCTTCGAACGGGAGGGCCCCATGGCTTCATCTGTCATGCCCATATCCAGGCAGGCTGACGGTCACCCGTCGTCGGCCGCCGTCTCCGCCGTCGGTCTGCGCAAGTCGTACGGCGACGAGACCGTGCTCGACGGCATCGATCTGCACGTCCCGGCCGGGTCCGTGTTCGCGCTGCTCGGGCCGAACGGCGCAGGCAAGACCACCGCCGTGAAGATCCTCTCCACCCTCATCACCGCCGACGCCGGCGACCTGCACGTCGGCGGTCACGACCTGGCCGCCGACCCGCAGGCCGTGCGGGCAGCGATCGGTGTCACCGGGCAGTTCTCCGCCGCCGACGGGCTGATCACCGGCGAGGAGAACATGCTCCTCATGGCGGACCTGCACCATCTGTCCAAGCGTGAGGGGCGGCGCGTCGCCGCCGAGCTGCTCGAGCGGTTCGACCTCACCGAGGCCGCATCGAGGCCCGCCTCCACCTACTCCGGCGGGATGAAGCGCCGCCTGGACATCGCCATGACCCTGGTCGGCAGCCCGCGGATCATCTTCCTCGACGAGCCGACCACCGGCCTCGACCCGCGCGCCCGCCACAACATGTGGCAGATCATCCGCGAGCTCGTCTCCGGCGGCGTCACCGTCTTCCTCACCACTCAGTACCTGGAGGAGGCCGACGAGCTCGCCGACCGCATTGCGCTGCTGAACGGCGGCAAGATCGTCGCCGAGGGGAGTGCCGACGAGCTGAAGCGGCTGATCCCCGGCGGGCACGTCCGGATCCGGTTCTCCGATCCGACGGTGTACCAGGCGGCCGCCTCCGCTCTGCGCGAGGTCACCCGGGATGACGAGGCTTTGTCGTTGCAGATCCCCAGCGACGGCAGCCAGCGCGAGCTGCGCTCGATCCTCGACTGGCTGGACTCGGCCGGCATCGAGGCGGACGAGCTGACCGTGCACACCCCCGACCTCGACGACGTGTTCTTCGCCCTGACCGGCTCCAGCGTGCCCAGCCAGAACAACCAGTCCAAGGACGATGTCCGATGAGCTCCCTCTCCCTCGCCGTGCGCGACTCGTCGACGATGTTGCGGCGGAATCTGCTGCACGCGCGGCGCTACCCGTCCATGACCCTGAACCTGCTGCTCACGCCGATCTTGCTGCTGCTCTTCGTCTATATCTTCGGCGACGTGATGAGCGCGGGCATCGGCGGCGGCGGTGCGGACCGCTCCGAGTACATCGCGTATCTCGTCCCGGGCCTCGTGCTGATGACCATCGGCAGCACCACGATCGGCACCGCGGTCTCCGTCTCCAACGACATGACCGAGGGCCTCATCGCCCGCTTCCGTACGATCGCGGTCCACCGCGGCTCTGTGATCATCGGGCACGTCGTCGGCAGCGTGCTGCAGTCGATCATCAGCGTGGTCATCGTCGGGGCCGTCGGTGGGAACGGGGGTTCTGGGTCCGGGTGGGTGACCTTGGCGGCTGCTGCTCGCTGGGCTGGATAGCGGGAGTCTGGCCTTGAGGGCGGGGGTGATGTGGTGGGTGGTTTGCGGGAGCTGAGGGTTCTAACGCGGGAACCCAGTGCATCCAGCACCGTTCGGGATGCGCCCAGGGCGCAGCAGTGGGTACAAGACTCACTCACGCACACTGGTTAGGAACGGTTGGCCTGCACCTTGGCCTGGTGGCGGTAGCCGGGCTCGCCTGCCAGACGCAGGCTGTGCAAGGTCTTGCCGATCCACCTCGTGCGCGTCGCCCAGCGGGGTCGGTCAGCCCTCGCGCGCAGGCCGAGCAGGGAGGCTGGTTCGGGCTCCGGCCCCAGGGCAGGTGAAGTGCGGGCGGCCGTCGTGGTCGAAGACGATCTGCGCGTTGTCCGGCAGGCGCCCGGTGATCTCACGGTGGGTGCCATTCAGTAGCGCGGCCCGCGACGTCAGGTACTCGCCCGCGCCCGCCGGGAGCCCGAGGAAGGCCAGGACGGCGGGCTTGGCCTGCTCCCACGCTCCCCAGCAGCTTCGCCCGCGGGTCACCCCACTTGGAAGAGTTCTTCGCGAACAGTTCTCGCCGGCACAACATCCGGTGGAACTGCTCCAGCACCCAGAACGTGCACGCCTTCCATCCCACCGTGTCCGGCTCCAGGCGGGGGCGGACAGCGGACCTCCTGATGCGACGCCGAGCTCGGGCGGATCGAATACGCGAGCAACGAACCGCCCGACCGCGCCTTCGCCTTCGACCGGTTGGCGAGCGGGGAAAACGGCTTGACCTGGCGGGGTTGACACGCCCCCTGCCGATCCGTAAGGTTCTCCGAGTTGTCACGGAGCCGGAACGGTTCTGCGGCAACCGATCCCGCCGCGAATGCGGCAACCAAACTCTGCGCGATGTCCCGTCCGGGATGATTTCGGCATGCCGGAATTCATTTCGAAGGTTCGATTATGAATGGCCGGGAAAATCCGCTAAAGT
>NZ_JBITER010000109.1:0-6837 GCF_044455345.1 Streptomyces sp. NPDC051286
GCCCCTCAGCCCGCACCGAAGGAGCGGATCCTGCACGGGCTGCACTGGTCACGCTGGCGCCGCTACCACCAGGCCCTCGCCCGCGCCTGTCACCGACGACGCAACCGCAGCCGCTCAGCCGCACCCGGCACCCCACGACCCCCGCCGAACAGAGCCGAGCAAACTACAGCGACGGTACTGATCTACGACTGAAGGGATAGGCGGGGCCGTTGGTGACAACTACCGAGCCTCGGCACAAGTGTTGAGCCGGTGGTCCCTCTCGTGGACGCTTGTGGGGTGAACGAGGGCGGCGCATACATGCTGAGAGAACTCCAGTCGCTGGATGCCACGGTGCGCGCGGACGTCCTGCGCGTGCTGGACTGCGTCGTCCGGGGCCTCCCTGCCCACTGGCAGCGCCGCAGGGGAGTACCGCAGCTCATGGTGTTCCTCGACGGCCCAGAGAACGTGCGGATGGAGAAGATCAGCCTGCGGGAGCTGTCCGGGCACGGGTATCTCGACGAGTTCAGCCGCTGGGCCAACAGCGTCCCGGCATCGAAAGCCAGGGAGCACGGCTGTGCCGCTTTGGTCCACGGGAACCGTATCCACGCGAGGATCAACCGCATCGGCCCCATCGGATCGGGCTGGCACTCTCCCGACACCTTCGTCTGCGTCCGCACCGTGCACCGGGATGTGCGAATGAGCCCATCTTTTTCGCTCAACTTCGACGTCGAAGGCCTGTTCTTCCCGCGGCTTGTGTTTCACAAGTGGGTGTTCGACACCATCGCCCGCGCCCGTGGGCAGGCAGGTAGCGCACCCATGGGAAGGTTGCCGGCAGTACGTCCATGATGAGCGTGCGGCCCTCGGGCGTGCGCATCATCTCCACGAACATGCGGCTGGTCGCGCCCAGGACCGTGCTGTCCTGCTCGGCGCGCGCGGCCGTGGTCAGCACCAGGTCCTCGTCGTCATGGCGCCGGAGCCTTATCCGCCGGGCGCCCCTCAAGAAATGGGAGGAGGTGCGGCTTCGGGTCGCAGGTGGTGGAGTCCGGCGCAGCGCCACCCAGCCGTGTTCCGCGTCTGAGACGGACCAGCACATGGGGGGCGGCGTCGCGGGGCTGGGTGCGCACATCTGCGGGCCCGGCCGGGTCATGGCCGGCCGGGCCCGGGCGGGAGGAGTCCCGCCGCCTCAGTGTGCTGCTATTGAGGTCAGAAGTTCAGCTTCCAGCTGTCGATGAAGCCGCTGTCGCCGCGGAACATGTCCTGGACCTTGAGCCTCCAGGTGCCGTTGGCGGTCTTCTTGGAGGCGTTCACGGTGTAGGTGGCGAGCACGTCGTCGGCCGAGTCGTTGATGTTGGAATCCTTCAGGCGGTACAGCGTGCCGTCAGGGGCCACCAGGTCGATGACCAGGTCACCGCGCCAGGTGTGCTTGATGTTCACGTCGACCTTGAGGGCACTCGGTGCCTTGCCGGCGATCCCGGTGACGTTGACGTCCGAGTAGACCGCGGCGCCCCCGTCGGGGATGGCGACGTCGGTGGTGTTCTCGAAGGTCTTGATCACGCTGACGACGTTCCAGGTGAACGTCGCGGTGGAGGAGGCGTTGGTCGAGTCCGTGACTGTGACCGTGACCGTGCTGGTGCCCAGCTTGGTGGGGGTGCCGGAGATCAGGCCGGTGGAGGCGTCGAGCGACAGGCCGGCCGGCAGGCCGGTGGCCGTGTAGGTCAGCGCGCCCGGGTTGGTGCTGGTGGCCTGGATCTGCAGGCTCGCGGACTTGTTGACCAGCGTGGTCTGAAGGCCAGGGTCGGTGACCGTCACGCCCTGGACGATGCGGGGGCCGACGTTGATGGCGGCCCAGGCGTTGGCGGTGTTGTTGTAGGTGTCGCTGCCGAGCCCGTACAGGTCGGCGGCCGCCTGCAGGGTGGCGGTGCGGGCGGCGGCGTAGTTGGTGGAGGAGGTCATGTAGGTCGACAGTGCGCGGTACCAGATCTTAGCGGCGGCGTCGCGGCCGATCGCGGTGACGGGCAGGCCGTCGGAGGTCGGGCTGTTGTAGCTCACGCCGTTGACGACCTTGGCGCCGCTGCCCTCGGAGGCCAGGTAGAACCAGTGGTTGGCCGGGCCGGAGGAGTAGTGGACGTCGATGCTGCCGATGCCGGAGTACCAGGCGTCCTTGGACGTGCCGTCCTTGCTCGGCTGGTCCATGTAGCGAAGCGGGGTGCCGTTGCCGTTGATGTCGATCTTCTCGCCGACCAGGTAGTCACCCGGGTCGGTCGCGGAGTTCACGTAGAACTCGACGGCCGCGGCCATGATGTCCGAGGTCGCCTCGTTGAGGCCGCCGGACTCGCCGCTGTAGATCAGGCCGGCGGTGTTGGAGGTGACGCCGTGGCTCATCTCGTGGGCGGCCACGTCGAGGGAGGTGAGCGGCTTGGTGTTGCCGGAGCCGTCGCCGTAGGTCATGCAGAAGCAGGAGTCGGACCAGAAGGCGTTGACGTAGGAGTTGCCGTAGTGCACGCGGGAGTAGGCGCCGACGCCGTCGTTCCTGATGCCGTTGCGGCCGTGGACGTTCTTGTAGTAGTCCCACGTGGCCTGGGCGCCGAACGCGGCGTCAACACCGGCGGTCTGACGGTCGCTCGGCAGGCCGTTGCCCCAGACGTCGTCCGCGTCGGTGAACAGCGTGCCAGTGCCGGAGCTGCCGCCGTTCAGGTCGTACGTCTTGTGGCCGCCGCGGGTGCCGTCGGTCATCTCGTAGGTCGAGCCCGACAGCGTGGTGCCGAGGGTGACCTGCCCGTTGTACTGGCCGGTGCCGGTGCCGGTCTCGATGCCCTGGTACTCGAACAGTTTGGCACCGGTGGTGGCGTCGGTGATGACGTGCAGCTCGGACGGGGTGCCGTCGTGCTGCACGCCGCCGATCACGGACTCCCAGGCCAGCACGGGCTTGCCGGAGGCGGCCCAGACGACCTTGCGGACGGTGCCGGCCTTCGGGGCGGTGGCGCCCTTGGCCTTGGCGCGGTCGAGCGCGAAGGTCTTCGCCGAGTCGGCGCTCTTCACGGCGGTGGTCGATGCGACCTTCACCGTCGCCTTGGTCGCCTTGCTGACGCTCTTGACGGCGCCGTTCGCCGCCGCGTGGACGACGAGGTCGCCGCCGAGGACCGGCAGGCCCGCGAAGGTCCGCTCGTAGCGGGTGTGCACTGTGCCGTCGGCGTCCTTCAGGACGGACTTCACCAGCAGTTGTTCCTGGCCGCCCAGGCCCAAGGTCTTGGCGGTGGCGGCGACGGTGGCCTGCGCGTCGGCGAGCAGCGTGGCGCGCTCGCTCGCGCTGAGCTGGACCTGCAGCGCGCCGGCCCGGACCTTCGCCTTGGGCGCGTCGGCCTGGGTGCCGGCGGTGGCGGGCGTGGGGAGCGCAACGGCGATCATCGCGGCGGCCGCTATGAGCGCGCTCGCGGCAACAGCTTTGCGGGGGGTCGTTCTCACTCGGAACTCCTTCTGCGGCGACCGGGGTTGCGGCCGGTGACAGCCCGGGCAGGGGGTACTGCCCGAGTAGAGCTGGTGGTGCGGTGAGGAGGACATGACCGCAGCGGTGCGAGATCCCTGTGGGGAACGTCCAGCCCCGCGCGGCCGGAGAAGAGTCTGCCATTATCAACCTGTACATGTCACGTCCTTGATGGTGTCGGGTTCCTGACATCCGGATTCCGACAGCCCGGGTGATTTCCTCCGGTCCTGGCCGTCGCGCACGGTGGTGCCGCGGCAGTACTCCGGCACTGCCGGATCTTCCGCACCGCCTGGCCCACCTTCACGTCGGCGCTGCGCCGACCGGCCTCCGGATCCGGTCCGTCAGGATCCGTGCCGTCTCGTCGAGTTCGTCATCGACGCCCGCGCCCGAATCGGCTGCACCGCACCGATCGGCTCGGCCGGCGAAGACCGGATCCGGCGCCTGACCGCCGCACTGCCGCCGGCGAGGACACCTTCCACGGCCTCATCGAAGTACTCCACGACCTCGTCAACCGTCCCCGCATGCGGCGATATCACAGCCGCAGCGGCTGCGGCTGGCATCGCGCCCAGCAGCTACCACAGGGTCTTCTCCCGCAAGGACCCCGCCCCGGGGCGGGGTCCTTGCGGTTCACAGGGGCGGGGCGTAGCCACGGGTGCGGACGAGGTCGTGGGTGAGCTCGGTGAAGGCGCGGGTGGCGGCGCTTTGGTAGGCGCCCTCGCGGTGCAGGAGGGTGACGGTGCGGGTGGGCAGGGGCGGGTCGAGGGGGACGGGGGTGAGGTGGGGGTGGTCGTGAGTGATGGCGTCAGGCAGGACGGTGGCGAGCGGAGTGCGCTGGACGATTTCGGTGAGGGCCTGGATGGAGTTGGCCTCGATCGTGACGCGGGGGGCAGTCCGGTCGCGGGTGAAGTAGGTGTCGTTGTGGCTTCGGGTGGCGAAGTCTCCGCTGAGAAGGGCGAGTTGCCCGTCCTTGAGGGCGCGGACCGGTAGGGGCGCTGTCACGTTGTTGAGTGAGTACGTGTCTGCCTGTGTGTCGGGGCGTGGCGGGGGCCGGGTTCCGGGCCGGTGTTCAGACCGCGGTGGGCAGGCCGGTGGCGCCGGTGATGTGGTCCCAGATGGCGAAGCGGATGGTCATCTCGGCCCGGTAGTCGTATGCGGTCATCAGGTGGCGGCGGGGCCGGAAATGAGGTGAGATGCCGCTGAACGCCGACAGGAACCGCTGCGTCCCGCCGACGGAGCGGAAGCCCTTCATCCGCGCGTTCGCGTTGCCGGGTGGGCTGATAGCTGTTCTCCGCCCGGTTGTTCAGACCCTTGTGGGATCGGTGCTCCACCGAGGGCATGACCTCGCGGTGAGCGGCGCCGTAGGAGCGCAGCTTGTCGGTGACGACCACCCGGGGCACCGTACGGGTCTTCTTCAGGCGGCGGAAGAACCGCCTGGCCGCGGCGGTGTCCCGGCAGTTCTGCACGAGGATGTCCAGTACCGTTCCGTCCTGGTCGACGGCCCGCCACAGGTACTTCTGCTCTCCGTTGATCCTGACGAAGACCTCGTCCAGATGCCATGTGTCACAGGGACGGGGCTGCCTGCGGCGCAGCGCGCTGGCGTAGCTCTGCCCGAACTTGGCACACCAGCGGCGGACCGTCTCGTACGAGACGACGACGCCGCGCTGCAGCATCAGCTCCTCCACCTCACGCAATGACAGCGGGAACCGGAAGTACAGCCACACGCAGTGGGAGATCACCTCGACCGGGTACCGGTGCCCCTTGTACGACGGCGACCCGTCCCCCACGAACAACCCCCTCCACCATGATCAACCCGAAGATCATCTCACCCCGTCAGCCAACGTGACAGCGCCCGAACGCCCGATGAAAGGCTTCCGCAGCGTGGGCGCCGCGCAGCGGTTCCTGTCCGCGTTCACCGGCATCTCACCCCACTTCCGGCCCCCGCCGCCACCTGATGACCGGCACCCAACACCGCGCCGAAATGACCGTCCGCTTCACCATCCGGGAGCAGATCACCGGCGTCACCGGCCTGCCCACCGTGGTCTGAACACCGGCCCGGAACCCGGCCCCACCACACCTCAACACATCGTCAGACACCCACACACCCAACAACGTGACAACGGCCCGCCGCTTCCTCCACCGCCGCCAGCGCCAGCCCCCACATCGTCCGCGGCTACTTCCACGCCCGCCACGTCCGCTACACAATCCAGTAGGAAACCAAATCGTTTCGGCTCAATATCGCCTGAAGGTTACTGCCAGGCGACGGCCACGACGGCTGCCGCCGCTGTGAACGCTCCCACGGCATAGAAGGCCCACGGTTGCTTGTTGCGCATGCCCACCAGCGCTGTCACCGCCACCAGGACGTCCAAGGCCAGTTTCACCCCCATCTTCGCGTGATCCACTGGCAGATCCAGCGATATTCGGGTCCAGATGAGTCCCGCACCGGTGACCAGCTGGACGACCGTGCTGCTCACCATGTAACTGCCAGTCACCGGGTCCTTCCCCCGCAGTTGGAAGAAGAGGCCACCCAGGATCGCGGCGAACCCGAAGAGGTGGAAGACGAGGAACACATACCGAAGGATCTCCATGCCGGTGATCATTCCATGGAGATAGAACAAATTGACGATCTTTACGCGGGAACTCGACCACGTCCGCATCACCCTCGCGACCGCCACCGCCGCGGCCGACGATCTCGGCGAGTGCGCGGGCAAGAGCCCCGTCGACCGAGCCAAACAAGGCATCACACGTTCACAGTTGACTGATGGACAGGGAATTCCTCTGGTTACCCATCCCGCGCCGGCCAACACCCGCGACCACGCTCTGCTACCCGCTACCCTCGACCGCTTCGTCGACCTTCAAGCATCCCTGGGGCCGCTACCCGCTAGCCCGCGGCTGATCCTGGACGCAGGCTACGACTACAGCATGGTCCACCAGGACCTGCCGGCGAGAGGGATCACTGGGCAGATCGCCAAGCGCGGCGCGAAGACTCCCATCCAGGCCGGCGGGCGCTGGGTGGTTGAACGCACGAACTCGTGGATGAACAACTTCGGCAAGCTCCGCCGTTGCACCGAGCGACGAAAAGCTCCGGTCGAGTTCTTCATCGCCCTGGCCAGCGCCATCATCACCATCCGCTGCCTCATCCGACGTGCCTGGTCCCTCTACCGCTGGGATACCCGCCCTCGAAGCCCCCGTATCCGATGACCTGCTGGTGGAAGCCCTGCTAGAATGCTGGTCGTCACGTAAGCCTTCTCGGTACGGATTCCGATCCGCCGGGGAGGCTTTTTTCGGCTCTTCGGTCGCTTCCGTGGGCGGGGTTATGCGGTTTGACGGCTTGGTAGGTGGGGGCGGTGTCCGCCGAGGGTGAGCATGGCGAGGGCGAT
>NZ_JBITER010000110.1:0-6103 GCF_044455345.1 Streptomyces sp. NPDC051286
CGCCACCGAACAGGTCCCCCAGCCCCACCGGTTCGCCGGAGGCTACCAGGACCCGACCGGGCTGTACCACTTCAACGCCCGCTACTACGACCCGGGCATCGGCCGCTTCACCCAGCCCGACCCGTCCGGCCTGGAGGCTAACCCCTACCTCTACGCCTCCGGCGACCCAACCAACGTGATCGATCCCACTGGCCTGTGGGGATGGGGTGAGGTGCTGGGCGGAGTCCTCGGCACAGCAATCGGCATCACCGGAACCGTCGTGACCGGAAACCCCTACATCGGCTTCGGCCTGGGCGGGTGCGTGGGCGCGATGACTTCCGACTCGTACAACGGAAAGCGTGGCGGTGATCTACTCAAGTCATGCGCCGGGGGCGCCGCGTTCGGTTCCATCGGTGGCGGCGGAGCCGGATCGATCCTCAGCCGAGTGGGCAAAGGACTCTAAGAACTAGCCGGGCAGGGTGCCCCCGCGCGGGGCACCCTGCCCTTCGCCGATCCGATAAGGATGCGAGAAATGTACGACGACGGGTACCGGGTACCGCGCGTGGTGGTACGCCAGGCGCTACGCAAACGGTTGGCTGTATTTGCCATATTGTGGTTGGGCCTGCCCGCGCTCGCCGGGGTATTTGTGTACGCCATCGGCGCCACCACCGCGTTGATTCTCTACGCATTGGTGATCGCGGCGTGGTGGACCGTTTCCTACAGCGGGCGATCATGGAAGGAACGTGGCCGGGTAAAGGCGCTGCTGGCAGAGGACGAGTCCCTAGTTGTGGTGTTTCCGGTCCGCCACCCTCGCAGCACAGCAGCATGGCGTGGGGCTCGTGGTTGCTTTGTCATTCTCAGTAATCGGCGTGTCCTGGTGGTCGCGTATAGCAAGCTCCTCGACACCCCGACTCGCTTCCTGTGGGTGGCCGACCGCAGCGTGAGCTCGGCCCACCTGCGAGCAGACGGACGGCTCCTGACCATCACCGACCGGGGCGCAGAAATGGCACTCGGTATAGGAGAACGTCATAGGGCGGAAACCAGTCGCTTTGCCTCGGCCATGGGAGTCTAACGACCGGTTTCGCTCAACCTATTACCAGATGGTGCGCGAGGCCGGTCGGCCTGTCCGGGCCCCGGCGCCGCCGCGTGGGGCGGTTCCGGGTGCCAGACGGGTCGGCGGGAGAGCGCCGGGTTACTGCTTGTTGCGGTTGCGGTCGCCGATCTGGATGTTGACGTCGCCGCTGCGGCCGAGAAGGCGGGTGCCTCCGGTGTCGATCTGCGGGGCGAAGACCATCGGCTGCTGAGCGGGGGTGCTCGCGATATCCGCGCTGCGGGCGGAGGCGAAGAGGAACCGTCCGGTGAGGCCGAGGCCGAAGAGGATGACGGCCAGGGTCAGAGCGACCTTCCAGATGGTGTCGAGCAGGTCCACGAGTCCTCCGAGGGGCATTGTCAACTTGAGCTGGCGAGCTTGGGGCTGGGATGATCGTCGGGTTTGTTGATCATCGGGGAGGGACTGGCCGTGGAGACCGAGGCATCGGTGTCGTACAAGGGGTTCAGGTTCCCGGCGGAGATCATCTCCCACGCGGTGTGGCTGTACCACCGCTTCCCGCTCTCGTTCCGTGAGGTCGAGGAACTGCTCCTGGCCCGCGGGATCACCGTCTCCCACGAGGCCATCCGTCGGTGGTGCGACCGGTTCGGCCCCGAGTACGCGGCCGCCTTGCGCCGCTGTCGGCCCCAGGCGGGCGACAAATGGCACCTCGACGAGGTGTTCATCAAGGTCAACGGGGTGCGGCAGTACCTGTGGCGCGCGGTGGACCAGGACGGAAACGTGCTGGACATTCTGGTCCAGTCCAAGCAGGACGCGAAGGCCGCGAGGCGGTTCCTGGCCAAGCTCATGAAGAAGCAGCGCCGGGTACCGAGGGTGCTGGTGACCGACAAGTGCCGCTCCTACGGGCCGGCTCACCGAGAACTGATGGGCTCGGTGGAACACCGCTCGCACAAGGGCTTGAACAACCGGGCGGAGAACTCCCACCAGCCCACCCGCCAGCGCGAACGCGCGATGAAGGGCTTCCGCTCACCCCGCGGAGCACAGAAATACCTGTCGGTGTTCAGTCAGGTCTCGCCGCACTTCCGACCCCGGCGCCACCTGCTCACCGCCACCGGATACCGCACCGAGATGCACCACCGCTTCGAGACCTGGAATGAGATCACCGGCACCACCGCCATGCCCACCACGGCCTGAACCACAGGCGGAAACCGGGCCTGCCACACCCCGACACACCCTCAAACGACCGCCGCATCAACAACTTGACAACGCCTTCCGGGTCGGTGTGCCGGGAATGAGTGTGCGGGTCTCAACACGAGGTGTACGTACGTCGGTCGGTCCCCGCGCGGCACGCATCAGCGTCGGCAGCGGCGGAACCCGCGTCTCGTCCGGTCTCGGCCCCTTCTACGCCTCGAGCTCGCTGCGCGGCGGAGGCAGCCGCCGCGGGACGAGTACCCGCCGCACGGCCTCGCGCCCCAGATCCGTGGCACCTTCGGCGGCGCAGCTCGACCGGGCACGTCGGCAGGCGGAGCGCGCACAGCAAGATGCCCAGCGGGATGCAGCTATTGCCCAGTTGACGGAGCTTCGTCGGCAGATGACCAGCGTGCATCTGCAGTCCTTCCCAATGGCGCACCAACCCGTCGTGCCTGGGCCTCCCCCGCTGGGCCTGCCCTGGGCGCAAGCCGAGGCTCAGGCATTCCATCTACAGGGAGTGGGCCGTTTCGCCCGCGCCGAACGCAGCGCGGCCAAGTCCCGTGCGGCTCTGGAGGCGCCCTCCTTCCTGTCCGCCGAACAGGCACGTCTGCATGCCGCGCACGCATCGCTGTGCGCCGAGGCGGAACACTGGTGGCAGGCACTCGCGGCAAACGACGAGGAGACCGTCTGCGAGGCGGTGAACACCGCGTTCTCCGACAATCCGGCTGCTGGGTGCGCGGTCGGTGTCGACGGCTCGGTGCTGTCGGTCGTCATGCGCCAGCAGGATCTCGACGCGATGCCCACCCAGACCCCGGGCCTCACGCCCAGCGGGCGCCCCACCCTCAAGAACCTCACCAAACGAGACCGGACCCTGTGGTGGCTCACCTCCATGGGCTCCAACATCATCGCCACCCTCAAGGAAGGATTCGCCACCGCACCCGGCATCACTGCCATCGATCTCGCTGTTCTCACCCGCCTCCCTGACACCCAGCTCCTCGGCTTCGTGGCCTACGGGCGCTGGACCCGCCAGGCCGTCGAATCGGCACCCTGGCACGAACCCGAGGACGCCCTGCGGTTCCTGGACATCGGGCAGGACGTGGCGTGTTCGGTCACCACGACGGCCTCCGGGAACTTCTCCGGCACGATCAAGCCGCTCGACACCAGCCGCACTGCCGGACTCCAGGACCTCCTCGACCACGCCCAAGAGGACCCGGACACACCGGAACCTTCCCTGGCCGACCTGGACATCGGCCTCGGTGCCAACAGCACCCCAGGTGGCCGTACACCGGCCACCGGATCTGATCCGTACCGGATCCGCACCTTCGCGGAATGGCAGAGCGACACGGCGACTTCACCGATCTCGCCCCATCCTCCGAACCCGGCCCCGCAACCACACCGCGAGCCGCCCACGTCTCTCATCCCCGGCCAGACAGTGGTGCTGCCGGAAGAAGCCTGGCAAGGAATGCTCATCGCGTTCACCTTCGCCGGAGCGGACGCCGACCTGACCCTCTTCCTGACTGGCACGGACGGCCGCGTGTCCGACGACCAGGACTTCGTCTTCTACAACCAGCCTTCTGCCGCCAACGGCGCGGCCCGCCTCCTGGGCAAGCAGGCCGAAGGCCCTCACGTCACCGAGAAGGCCGCCGTACACCTCACCGCCCTGCCCGAGCACGTCCAACGCGTCGTCGTCTCCATCAACATGGACGTGGACACCGGCCTGACCTGCGCCGCCCTCACCCACGCGGCGCTCTACATGGACTGTGCCACCGGCGCCGCCTGGACATTCCAGCCCCCAGCAGATCCCAACATCCGCGCCATGGTCATCGCCGAGCTCTACCGGCACCACACAGACGGCCAACCCATCTGGAAACTACGGGCCATCGGGCAAGGCTGGGCTGACGGCCTCGACGGACTCGCCCGCGCACACGGAGTCGACATCGAGTAACCAACCCCGCTCGACCGTCGGGACGCCCGAAGCCGTCCTCCCCGATGCCCAAGCGAAGGATCGACGACACCCGGTAGGTCCTCACCGCGCCACCGCTCCCTTGGCGAGATCACTCCCAGGCGCAGCCAGCGTCTTGGTGATCGGTGTGATGCCGCATCCAGACCACGACGTCACAGACCCGCAGCACGCTGACCGTTTCGGGTAGTCGGGCAGCCTGCCGCAGGGTCAGCAGTTCGCGTTGGAGGGCGTAGTCGTCGGCGCGTAGGGCGCTGTGCAGGGCGTGCCAGAAGGAGCGTGGTTGGCCGACGGCGCAGCGTACGACGCGGTCGTAGACGGGCAGTAGTCGGGGTCGTTTGCGGGCGAGGAGTTTGCCGGCGGTGACCCATCCGATGCCTGGCTGGTCACGGAGTAGGTGCCACGCTTTGTGTGCCGGTGAACCGGGAGCCAGGTCGGCTTCCGTGGCGTCGGCCATGTCCATGTCCCGGGGAATGGCACGAAGCAGTGTGGAAAGTTGTGTCCCGGCGTGGCCTTCCAGAAGATCCAGTGCGGCAGCCGTGGGAACGGTGACTGACAGGGTTTGCACTGCGATGAGGTCCTCAGCAGTTACCGCGTCGGCGACTGCTGGGTGGTCACCTCCACCGCCCAGAGCCTCGAATCGGCTTCCTGTGAACGCAGCGGTCCCTGGAGGTCGGTCCATGCCGAAGTAGCGGCGCAGGTCCGCGACGGAGCCCGCGTCGGTGACGAGGGCATGGAGCCGTTCCGCAAAAGGATGGGGAAGATCGGGCAAGGACACCAGCGGCTCCAGGTCAGGCAGGTCGACAGGCAGTACTCGGAGCTACTTCATCTCTTTCGCATCGGTCGCATTGGGTAAACGCTGCTTTTGGTCAGCAGCGAGGCGTCACCATGAGGGGATGACCGCGACGAACGGCATGCAGCGAGCACCAGCTATCAGCCTGTCCAAGGTGCAAGAACGTGCGCCCGACCTGGTCAGCCTGTACAAGGTCGCGGGCGACAGTATCCGCGGGCATGGGCTGGAGGGCGTGCGGGCCGCGGTGTACCTCGTGCTGGACCGGTCCGGGTCGATGCGGCCCTACTACCGGGACGGGACCATGCAGCATCTGGCCGAACAGGTCCTGTCGCTGTCGGCTCATCTCGACGACGACGGGATCGTGCCGGTGGTGTTCTTCTCCACGGATGTCGACGGGTCCACTGACCTGACGCTCGGCAGGCACCGCGGCCGCATCAACAAGCTGCACGAAAACCTCGGCCATATGGGGCGCACGAACTACCACTGGGCCATGGACGAGGTCATCGACCACTACATGGAGTCCGGCAGCCGCTCGCCCGCCCTGGTCATCTTCCAGACCGACGGCGGGCCCACCAGCAAGCTCGCCGCCGAACGCTACCTATGCAAGGCAGCACGGCTCCCCCTGTTCTGGCAGTTCGTTGGCTTCGGCGACCCCGGCAGCAACGAGTTCGCGTTCCTGCAGAGGCTGGACACCCTTGCCGTACCAGCCAGCCGCATCGTCGACAACGCCGGCTTTTTCCACGCCGGCCGCACCCCGAAGGCCACGGGCGACCACCAGCTCTTCGACCGGCTGCTCCACGAATTCCCCGACTGGCTGGCCGCCGCCCACACCGCCCACATCGTGCAGTGAAGTCTCAGGACGGCGCCAGCCCGTACCGGCTGGCCTCTGTTCACAGGCACACCGAAGAACCCGTTAACGTGATCGCCCGTCCGGCAGGAGGCAGCCAGCCCCGGCGACGGTGCGCCCCCGAGATCGGCTTACGGGTTCATCCAGCGGCCGAACGCGTCGACCAGGCCCGCATAGAACTTGTCGCCTGGGCCTGCGTTCCGCGTAATTCAGCGTCCTAGAGTCACGAATCTGGGGTCTGACCTGCGCGGACATGGGTGAGGGCGCCTGAGAGACGTTTCTCTA
>NZ_JBITER010000111.1:0-6073 GCF_044455345.1 Streptomyces sp. NPDC051286
ATCGCCCTCGCCATGCTCACCCTCGGCGGACACCGCCCCCACCTACCAAGCCGTCAAACCGCATAACCCCGCCCACGGAAGCGACCGAAGAGCCAAAAATGAAGTGGTCGGCGGTAGGCACTGAGCCGATCGTCGGCCGGACGCGGGGCGTGCAGAGCCGAGAGCTGACGTGTCTCAGAATCCCTTATCAGTTTGTTCTCCCACGGTTCTGTCACCGTGGTTCTTTCACCTTGACCTTTCACTTGGCTCTCTCATATACCCGCTCAGCCGGGCAGAGTTGGCAGTGCTGAACTGTTTGTTCTCTGCGTGGTTATCCGGCTAGCTTCTGAGACATGACGACGACAGCGCCCAACCAGCAGGACAGGCAGGCGAATAAGGCGACCGGAAGCGACACCCGGGTGGCGCTCCTCAAGCGCTCGGTCCGTGCGAACGTGCCCCTGCGGAAGACGTTCGTACAGGCGGTGAGGGGATCCGCGTGCCGGCACGGACCGCTGAAGGACTTCGTGACGGGGCGGGACCTGCGGGCGCTCAAGGCGTACCTGATGATCGTGGCGGCCTGCAGCAGCGGGGCTGATGGCTGGTCAACCACCCACGACAGCGCGGTGTGGGCCCGGCTCATGGACATCCAGGACACCGCGACCGACCAGGCTGCCCGCACCGGTGCCTGGCGCACCCTGCTCCGGATCCAGAAGCGCAACCTGATCACCTGCACCCGCACCGGCGCCAAGATCACTGTGACTCTGCTGCGGGAGGACGGCAGTGGCAAGGCGTACGACCGGCCCCGCGGGGAGTCCGAGGAAGAACGCTTCCTGCAGATCCCGGCGTCCTTCTGGACAAAGGGCTACGACCAGAAGATCGACCTGCCCGGACTGGCGCTGCTGCTGACCATCGCCCGGGAGAAGAACTGGTCGACCTTCCCCGCAGAAAAGGCACCTGACTGGTACGGCTGGTCCGCCGACACCCATGAGCGCGGTCTGAAGAAGCTCCTCGATCTCGCCCTGGTCAAGCGCCGTGAGCACTACACCAAGGCCCCGCTGGCCCCCAGCGGTGTGGTCATGGCGTACCAGTACACCCGCACGTCCGTGATGCAGCCCCGCAAGAGCAAGAAGGAGACCACCAGCGCCCCGGCCGCCGGGGCGGCCACGGCCAAGACCGCTGCCCGCAGTTCCCAGAGAGGGAGGTGACCTCATCAGCCATGCACCGGGGGAACGTCCGCGTACCCGACCTGACGAACAACTGATACCTGCCTGGCTCGACGAATCCTTCCACGAGCACAACGCCACCGGCTTCTACATCATCGCGGCGGCCGTCATCGAGCCCGCCGCGGTCGATACCGTCCGCGAAACCATGCGCCGGCTGAAAGGGCGGCGCGACACCAGCAAGGTCCACTGGACCGAGATGAACCAGCAGCAGCGCCGCTACGCCGCACAGCTTGTCGCCGCCCAGGAGCAGCTGCACATCGTCTCGGTGGGCTCGCCAGTGCCTCGGCGCCGGCAGGAAAGGGCCCGCAGTAAATCGCTGGGCGAGCTCGCTCGTCAGCTGCACGGCTTCGGGGTCAACCAGCTCTACCTGGAAGCCCGGGAGAAGGAACTCAACAAGCGGGACATCGCGACCATCAGCGAGGTCCGCCGGGGTCTGCCCAAAGGCACCACGCTCAGGGCCGACCACATCCCAGGTGCATTGGAACCGCTGCTCTGGGTGTCGGACATCGTCGCCGGTTCAGTCCGGGCGCACCGGCAGGGTGATGCCCAGTACCGGGACATTCTCGGAGATGCGCTGATCGACTTCGACGTGCCTACAGGCTGCTGACGAGTCCAGAAATGCGCCGAGCCAGGCTCCCGGTCTGCCCCAGGTCACCTGGCTCCACTTCCAGAGGCCCACGGCCCCTGACTTGCTTCCACACTACAGGCCACTTTGACAGCCGCCAACAGACAGAAAGCGCATTTCACCACCTCTTAAGGGCGGAGCGCGACCACGGAGAGCGCTCCGCCCCAGCAGCCCGTACAGGTCTACTGGTCTCCCACGTGCTTCATCAAGGCCTCCCAAAGCGCTGCATCAAGATCAATTACCTCTGACTGCAGTTGCCGCACATCACCGTCTCCGCTGCCGATCTGCTCCAGCAAGCTGTGCAAGTTCCACATGAGCCGATGCGGCATCTCCACCCCGCGTGACGTCTCCGCCGGTGCGCCAGTGGAGGTGACGCGCCACCCGAGCTGCACCGAATCGTCCTGGGGCAGCATCACGGCCTCCAGGGCCGTCCCGGAATCAGCGCCGCTTGCCCTCGCCTGTGCGGCGAACGCCTCGATCTCCCCAAGCGTGACCGACTCATCCCACAAGAACTCGATATTGAGCGCCATCTGCTTCCTCCCCGGCTAGATCTCGTATCCAAGCAGGTGGACGACCGGCAGCGTGGCGTACAGGACAAGCATCTGTGGCCGACTATTGCGCTCTGTTGATTGTCGGTGGCTGCCCGTAACGTCACTCGTATGGCGCACGGTGTGTTCCACAAGGAACTCGGCGAGATCAACCTGTCGGAGCTGGACCTCAACGACCCAGCTGATGCCAGATTGTGGCGGCAGCTGTACGGCATCAAGGGCGGCAAGACGCCGAAGGGGCACCTGGAGTGCCTCGACTGCAGGGAGCGCGATCCGGGCTGCCCGCAGTGGATGTTTCTGCAGATGCGGCGGGGACGGCCGATTGCTGTCCACTACACCACCGGCATTCGGCACCCCACCCGGCCCGAGAGCCCCAGGCACAAGGCACTCAAAGAGCGCATCGCCCGTGCGGCCGAGACCGCTGGGTTCTCGGCCGAGCTGGAGGCCCGAGCGCCGGACGGCAGACGTCGCACCGACGTCCTGGTCCACGGCGACAAGGGACTCCGGCTCGGCTGCGAGATCCAGCTCTCCTACGAGACCGGGCCTTCCGTTTCCAAACGGACCGACATCGCCCGCGCCGACGGGCTCAGCCCGCTATGGACGACCGACGACCGCGGAGCACCCCTCATCGACCGCACCCCATGGGCGCGCATCGACCACCTTCCCGAAGAGGCCATCTCCAGCGGCAACGCCCTCCTCGTCCGCGGCGGCGTCAAGGAACTCGAGATGGTGCGGTGCGACAGCACAAGCCCAGTGCCCTGCCCCGATCGCAATTACGGCCGCTGCAACCAGTGGCACGGAGCCTGGTCCCCCGTTCTCGGAATGCACCTCGACCAACTGATCGGCGCCACCGCCGGAGGCCAGTACGTACCCCTCTACCTCCCAGCCCAGCAGGGCCGCCGCGGCCGAGCCGCCCACATGTGGGTGACCGCCCAGGACCGGGAGACCTTCCTCGATGCCACCGACGAGAAGCCGGTCCTCCCCGAGCCCGGCACCGTCGACGACGACGAGCCCGCCGCGCCCGCACGCCTGGCCCTCAACCGCAACTGCACCTACACCGAGGCCGAGAAGGAGAAGAAGCGGCGCGGCAGCATCCCCCGTGACACCGGAGCCAGCGTGCCCACCGGCATCACCGTCCGGGATCAGACAGCACCCGTTGCGCCCCAAGCCCGACCATCGACGTTCCTCTCCCACATCGCGTCCCAGCACCGCGCCGTACCGCAACAGGCGATTCCCCACCAGCGCACGGCCGTTGCCCCTGCACCGTCAACGACAGATCCGCTCGCGTGGCCCGGCAAGCCGCTGCAGCCGGCCCCCGCGACCGTACCGGCCCAACCGCTCCCGGCAGCGCGGCCCTTGCCTCCCGCGCCAGTCACGAAGCCAGGTCCGGCAGCCGCACCGCAGCCGTACCGTCGAGCGCTCGCCACACAACTGGGATGCAGGCCCGAACAGGTGGGGCGCTGTGCTTCCTGCCTCGAGCCCACCGTCCGGTACGGAGACGGCGGCGACCCCCTGTGCCCCTGCTGCAAGGCAAGCCGACCCACCGGTGAGCGCCCAGCCCGATGAGCGGCATGAACACGACGCGGCGGATCGAGGCCGCCCTCCTTGCGGCAGCTGTGCACCGGCCGACGGTTCCGTGGGGCGCCGACTATCAGCGCCGACCCATAGGCGGTCCAGCCACCTGTCAGAAATCCGGCCGGTACTGGACGGCCTGTCACGGGCAACCCCACCGAGGCCCTCAGCGCCCCTTCCACGGGCCACTGACCGAGACCTGGACCCGCCCGGGTCGCGTGCCGCGCTGGTACGTCTGGTGGCGGCTATGGGGCGAGCAGAGCGGCACCTGCGCAATATGCCCCGGCCCGGCCGAAGTCGTCGATCATTGCCACACCACAGGGCTTGTCCGCGCCCTGCTCTGCTACGACTGCAATCACACGGAAGCCCTGCATGCCGTACGGCAAGCGCTGGGACTCCACAGCACCGAACAGTGCTGGTTCCAGGCGTATTGGGACGATCCGCCGGCCGCCCGCCATCGCTGGTACTGGCCTTACGAAAACCGGTCGACCACACACAGCTTCCTCACCGCCCCGCCGGCCTGGGCCGCAGCACGGACAACTCCAGCGCCGTGGTGCACCCGCAACTGCCGGTACCGGATCCGTGGAGTCCTCGGCGACGGCGTTCTCCTCACGCACACGCCCGCACCCCCTGACCCCCCGTTCACCCGGCAGGCGCTCCTGAGCCATGCCCTATCGGCGCTGCCAACGCGCGCGGATCGTCGCGGGGGACACAATGGAGCCCGCCCGAAACGAGGTTCGGACGGGCCGGGTACTGCTGTAGCGAGTGCTGGTGGCAGCGTTCCCAACCCGTGTGCCTGGTGCGGGAAGCAGAAACCCGAGAGCTTGGGCGCAACGCCTCGGAAGTACTGCAGACAGGCGTGTCGGCAGCGGGCGTACGAGGAGCGGGTAGTGAAGAGGCGTGTGGCAACAGTGCCGGGCCCGTGGGTGCTCCCGTACCCCGAGGAGGGTGGGGAGCAGTCATAAACGATCTGGTGCCACTCTCACCGCGATACCGGCCCGCGCGCGTGCGTAGGACGGTCTCACGAGTTCCACGGATGTACCTCTTCGCAGGTCAGGACGATGGGGGCCCGGTCTCACGGGCGGCCGGTCAGTTGAGGGAGCGCCAGCGGGTGAACACGCACTGGTCGTCACCTGCGTGGATGCCGAACGGCAATCCGAGGCGGTCGACGTGGAACCCCTCGCCGGGGGCGAGGACGGTGTAGCCGTGCCGGGTGTAGAAGGCACCCAGGTCACGCTCGGTCTCGTACGAGCCGTACAGCAGGAGGTAGTCGAGCTGGGCGTAGACCTGCCACGCCCGCTTGAGCAGGGCGGCGGCGAGGCCCTGCCCGCGGGCCGTCTCGGCTACCGCCAGGCCGTGGACCTTGGCGACCGCCACGCCGAGGGTCAGGGCCCTCATCGGCTCGTAGCCGTAGTCCATCGCCTTCTCGATGACGGTCCCGGGCGCGGTGACGCACAGCGTGCCGATCGGCTGGTCACGCCCGTCGGCGGCGATCAGGGTCAGGCTGAGGCTGGACATGGACTGGGCCATGTTGTTCTGCCCGACGAACGTACGGGCGGCGGCGGTGTAGAAGGTCTTCGTGGTGCCGCCCAGGCCGGCCAGCAGGGCGGAGCCCGCCGTCCCGTCCTCGATCGCGGAGCGCAACGCGGGGATGATCCGGACCCCAGCCGTGGCCAGCAGTGCGTCGGCCACGGCTGTGTCTTGCGCTCGGGCGAGCCGAATACGGGTGTTGGAAGGTCCGGGCCAGCCTGTGCGCAGCCGGTCGGCGGACAGTCGCGCGGGCCCCGCGCCCTTCCTCGGCGTTCGTTTGGCCATGGACAACTCCCTGGAGTCGGCAAAAAAGACAGCTGTGCTGCCTCCGAGAGGGATGTTGTCCCGGTATCAGGTGCCTTAGAGCCGGTTTCCGGTCGAATGTTCCTTGGGCTTCTGCACTCGGCGCCGGCTGTGCAACGACGAGCGGGACGATGCCCTGACGGCACGACATGAGTCGCCGACGACCACCAACCGTTGCCGCTTCTCACTCGCCATTTGGGGCTCTCCTGCCGTATGTGTGGGTCATTCTGTGGCGGGTTGGCGGCCGGGGAGGGTGGGGCGGTGGCCGGCGAGGGTGAGCATGACGAGGGCGA
>NZ_JBITER010000112.1:0-5575 GCF_044455345.1 Streptomyces sp. NPDC051286
CGGTGGTCACGCGGGAGGACACGCCCGGCGACAAGAGGCTGGTCGCCTACGTCGTACCCGCCGAGAGTGCAGGTGTGGCCGATGCCCAACTGCCTGCCCTGCTTCGGGAACTCGTGGGCGAGCGCCTGCCGGACTACATGGTGCCGTCGGCCGTCGTCGTCCTCGACGCGCTGCCGCTGACCGTCAACGGCAAGCTGGACCGCAAGGCCCTGCCCCGGCCGGAGTACACGAACGCCCCCGGCCGGGCACCGGTGACCCTCCAGGAAGAGATCCTGTGCGCCGCGTTCGCCGAGGTCCTCGGGCTTGACGGCGTCGGCGTCGACGACGACTTCTTCGCACTCGGTGGGCACTCGCTGCTCGCGGTGCGTCTGCTCAGCCGGATCCGGTCGGTGCTGGGCGTCGAGTTGTCGCTGCGCGCGCTCTTCGAGGCGCGGACGGTGGCCGGTCTCGCGGCACGTCTGGACGGTGCGGACCAGGCGCGGCCGGCCCTGACGGCAGCGGCGCGTCCGGAGCGGGTGCCGCTGTCGTTCGCGCAGCGCCGGCTGTGGTTCCTCGGCCAGCTGGAAGGCCCGAGCGCGACCTACAACATGCCGGTCGCGCTGCGCCTGTCCGGAGAGGTCGACCGGGCGGCACTGACCCACGCCCTGCGCGATGTCCTCGGCCGGCACGAAGCCCTGCGCACGGTGTTCGCTGTGGCAGCCGACGGCGAGCCGTACCAGCGGGTCCTGGCCGCCGAGGACCTCGCCCGGGACCTCCAGGTCGTCGAAGTGGCCCCGGCGGAGCTGGACGACGCGGTGGCCCGGGCGTCGGCGTACGCCTTCGACCTCGCCGTGGACGTACCTTTCCGGGCGTGGCTGTTCGACGCCGGCACGGAGGACCAGGTCCTCGTCGTCGTCCTGCACCACATCGCGGGCGACGGCTGGTCGAGGGGGCCGCTGGCCCGGGACCTGTCCCTGGCCTACGCGGCGCGCTGCGAGGGCCGCGCCCCGCAATGGGCGGCGCTCCCCGTCCAGTACGCCGACTACGCCCTCTGGCAGCGTGAACTCCTCGGCGACGAGCAGGATCCCGACAGTGCCATGGCCCGCCAGATCACCTACTGGCGCGCCGCACTGGACGGCTCCCCCGAGGAACTCGCGCTGCCGTTCGACCGGCCGCGCCCTGCGGTGGCGAGCCACCGCGGTCACCGCGTGCCTCTGGAGATCCCGGCGGAGCTGCACCACGTCCTGATCCAGCTGGCACGGGCCGAGGGCGTGACCGTGTTCATGGTCCTGCAGGCCGCCCTCGCGGTGCTGCTGTCCCGGCTCGGCGCCGGAACCGACATCCCAGTCGGCTCTGCGATCGCCGGACGTACCGACGAAGCGCTCGACGGACTGGTCGGCTGCTTCGTGAACACCCTCGTGCTGCGCACCGACCTGTCCGGTGACCCGACGTTCCGCGAGGTGCTGACCCGGGTGCGGGAGACCGGACTGTCGGCGTACGCGCACCAGGACGTGCCCTTCGAGCGGCTGGTGGAGGAACTCAGCCCCGCCCGCTCGCTGGCCCGGCATCCGCTCTTCCAGGTCGTCTTCACGAAGCAGGACACGATCGCGGCGGTACTCGACCTCCTGGGTGTCGAGCTGGACGGGGTGTCGACGGGCACGGCCTCGGCGAAGTTCGACCTCGACGTGCTGGTCGGCGAGGCCTTCGACGCCGACGGCGCCCCGGCGGGGCTGCACGGCACGGTGACCGTCGCCGCCGATTTGTTCGACCTGGAGACGGCCGAGCGCATCGCCCGCCGCTGGACACGGGTTCTCGAAGCGGTGGCGGCCGATCCCGGACTGCGGCTGACCGCGGTCGACGTGCTGGGCGAGGACGAGCGGCGCCTGGTGCTCACCGAGTGGAACGACACCGGGGCACCGCTCATGTACACGCCCGTGACCGCATCGTTCGAGCAGCAGGTGGCGCGCACCCCGGACGCGACGGCGATCGTCGCCGACGGCACCGAGGTGTCGTACGCGGAACTGGACGCGCGGGCCAACCGGCTCGCCCGCTATCTCGTGGACCATGGGGTCGGCAGCGAGTCGGTGGTGAGCCTGTGCCTGGCCCGCGGCGCCGACATGATCACGGCGATTCTGGCGGTCTGGAAGGCCGGGGCGGGCTACCTGCCGATCGACCCCGAGCAGCCCGCCGAGCGCATCGGCTTCATGCTGGCGGACAGCGGATCGGTGCTGCTGCTGACCACCGAGGAGATCCTGGACGAACTCCCCGCCGGACGCGTACGGATGGTGGCGCTCGACGACCCGATGGTTGCGGCGCAGCTGGCCGCGGCCCTGGCCGGTGCTCCCGAAGTGCCGCTGCCGCCGCACAGCCTGGCGTATGTGATCTACACGTCCGGCTCGACGGGGCGCCCCAAGGGTGTGGCCGTCACCCATGGCTCCCTGGCCAACTACGTGTCCTCGGTGCCTGCCCGCGTGGGCCTGGGCGAGCCGGGCGGCCGGTACGCGCTGCTCCAGGCACAGGCCACCGACCTCGGCAACACACTCGTGTTCGCGAGCCTGACCACCGGCGGGGAGCTGCACATCCTGGACGGGGACATGGTCACCGACCCGGTGGCAGTGTCCGGCTACATGGCGCAGCACCGGATCGACTACCTGAAGGCTGTGCCCTCGCATCTGGCGGCACTGTCGGCGGGCGTCGGCGTGGAGGCCGTACTGCCCGCCAGGTCCCTGGTTCTCGGCGGCGAGGCCGCCTCCCCAGCATGGCTGCGCGAGCTGGTCGACGCGGCCGGGGCACGGCAGGTGTTCAACCACTACGGGCCGACCGAGGCCACCATCGGTACGGCGACCACACCCCTGACGCCGCAGCTGGTTGCCGACGGCACCGTTCCGGTCGGCACGCCGGTCGCCAACACCCGCTTCTCCGTGCTCGACGCATCGCTCGCCCCGGTACCCGCGGGTGTGGCCGGAGAGCTGTACATCGCCGGCGCACAACTGGCACGGGGTTACGTCCGCCGTGCCGGGCTGACCGCGGAACGCTTCGTGGCGAACCTGTTCGGCGCCCCGGGCGAGCGGATGTACCGGACCGGTGACCGTGCGCGCTGGAGTACCGACGGCCGACTCGTGTTCCTGGGCCGGGCCGACGACCAGGTGAAGCTGCGCGGCTTCCGCATCGAGCCGGGTGAGGTCCAGGCGGCACTGGCCGCCCACCCGGAGGTCGCCCAGGCTGTGGTCGTGCCCCGCGAGGAGTCCCCGGGCGACATGCGCCTGATCGCCTACGTCGTCCCCGCCGACCCGGACGAGCCCGACGACGCGCTGCCCGAGGCCGTACGGCAGTTCACCGCCAAGCGGCTGCCCGACCACATGGTGCCGTCAGCCGTCGTCGTCCTGGACGCACTGCCGCTCACCGGAAACGGCAAGCTGGACCGCAAGGCCCTGCCTGCCCCCGACTACGCGGCCACGGCCGGTACGGGCCGCGGACCGGCCACCCTGCAGGAGGAACTCCTGTGCGGGGCGTTCGCCGAGGTCCTGGGGCTGGAGAGCGTCGGCGTCGACGACGACTTCTTCGAGCTCGGCGGGCACTCACTGCTGGCCGTACGTCTCCTCAGCAGGATCCGGGCCGTGCTCGGTGTAGAGGTCGAGATCCGAACCCTGTTCGACACGCCGACGGTCGCCGGACTCGTCAGCGGGCTGGGCGAGGCCCACGAAGCCAGGCCGGCGCTGACGGCCGGTGCACGGCCGGACCGCGTACCGCTGTCGTTCGCACAACGACGCCTCTGGTTCATCGGACAGCTCGACGGTCCCAGCCCGACCTACAACGTTCCCGTCGCACTCCGCCTCGGCGGAGACGTGGACCGGGTGGCCCTCGGTGCGGCGCTCCGCGACGTACTCGTACGCCACGAGGTGCTGCGCACGGTCTTCCTGGTGGCGGATGGTGAGCCTTGCCAGAAGGTGCTGGACCCGCGTGAGCTGGGGTGGGAGCTCCAGGTGGTGGATGTGGCGCCGGAGGAGCTGGCCGGTGCGGTCGCTGCGGCGCAGCGGTACGCCTTCGACCTTGCGGCCGAGGTGCCGTTCCGGGCGTGGCTGTTCGAGGCCGGGGAGGACGAGCGGGTCCTCGTCGTGGTGATGCACCACATCGCTGGTGACGGCTGGTCGAAGGGGCCGTTGGCGCGGGATGTGTCGGTGGCGTATGAGGCGCGGTGTGCGGGGCGGGTGCCGCAGTGGGAGCCGCTTCCGGTGCAGTATGCGGACTATGCGCTGTGGCAGCGGGAGCTGCTCGGTGACGATCAGGACTCGGAGAGTCTGATTTCACGTCAGGTTGCTTATTGGCGTGAGGTGTTGCGGGGTGCTCCGGAGGAGTTGGAGCTGCCGTTCGACCGTCCGCGTCCGGCGGTGGCCAGTCATCGTGGGCACAGTGTGCCGCTGGAGGTTCCGGCGGAGGTTCATGCGCGGCTGGTGGAGGTTGCGCGGGCCGAGGGTGTGACGGTGTTCATGGTGTTGCAGGCCGCGCTGGCGGTGTTGCTGTCGAGGCTGGGTGCGGGCACCGATATTCCGGTCGGTTCGGCGGTGGCGGGGCGCACGGATGAGGCGCTGGACGACCTGGTGGGGTTCTTCGTGAACACGCTGGTGCTGCGGACGGATCTGTCGGGTGATCCGACGTTCCGTGAACTGCTCGGGCGGGTGCGGGAGAGTGGGCTGGCGGCTTTCGCGCACCAGGATGTGCCGTTCGAGCGTCTGGTGGAGGAGCTGGCCCCGGCTCGCTCGCTGGCCCGGCACCCGCTGTTCCAGGTCATGCTCACCGTGCAGAACAACGCCGAAGCGGTTCTCGACCTGAGAGGCCTCACTGCCGAAGGAATGTCGACAGGAACGCCGGTCGCCAAGTTCGACCTCGATGTGAGCGTTGCGGAGACGTACGACGCGGACGGCCGGCCGGCAGGTCTGGAAGGAGCCGTGAACGCGGCGGCCGACCTGTTCGATGTGGAGAACGTCGAGCGGCTCACCCAGCGTCTGTCGCGGGTGCTGGAGTTGTTGACGGCTGATCCGTTGCTGCGGGTGAGCGCGGTGGATGTGCTGGGTGCCGGGGAGCGGCGTCGGGTGGTGGCCGAGTGGAACGATACCGGCGCGGAGGTGCCGGGTGTGCTGCTGGTGGAGTTGTTCGAGGGGTGGGTGGCGCGGACGCCGGGTGCGGTGGCGGTGGTGTTCGAGGGTGTCGAGGTGTCGTATGCGGAGTTGGATGCGCGGGCGAGCCGGCTGGCGCGGTTGTTGGTGGGCCGTGGTGTGGGGCCGGAGTCGGTGGTGGGTCTGTGTCTGCCGCGGGGGGTCGACATGGTGGTGTCGGTTCTGGCGGTGTGGAAGGCGGGTGGTGCGTATGTGCCGCTGGATCCGGAGTATCCGGTGGACCGGATCGCCTTCATGCTGGCTGATTCTGGCGCGACGGTCGCGGTGACCTCTTCGGAGTACGAAGAACTGGTCGCGGCCGTGCCCTCGTTGGTTCTCGGCTCTCCTGTGATCGAGGCTGCATTGCAGGAGTTGGAGGCGGTTGTTCTCGTGGACGGCGAGCGTCTGGGCTCACTGCTGCCGTGGCATGCGGCGTATGTGAT
>NZ_JBITER010000113.1:0-5451 GCF_044455345.1 Streptomyces sp. NPDC051286
GCGGCCACCCCACGCCCGAATCCGCAGCTCAACCCCGACACGGCCTGCACAACCCCGAAACGATCACACCGGAATCAAGCCGGTGGATCCGGGCTTCACGATCCTCCCCTTTGGATACTTCTCCGAAGATTCACCGTAGAGCCCACACGCGGAAGACGTGAGGATCACCAGGAGCGCAACAGACAGGTGCGCGGGAATCACAGCCACAGTTCGACGTCTACGCATCGCGCACCTTACTCTCCGACCACTTCCAATATGCAACCACCAAGAACACCCCTAGCGATCAGGCATCGAACAAGACTAGCAATAACACGGTATTACCGTGCGGAAGGTGATCGTCATGTCATGCCTACGGCCGGCCCCCTCGAACGCGACAATTCCATCATTATCAAACCATCTCTTCACGAAACGCGACGATGGCGTCCCGTACCCTGTAGCAATGTGCGCGAAAGAGGAAACCGTCATCGGATTCTCGATGGTGATCCGAGCCTTAATGCCAAGCCTGTTTGCACGCAGAATCTTGTACTTGGCCGTGTAAGAACCCAGGCCGGCAGTCGCAATATTCTGGTCATCAGTGACTATCGAGCGTATATCCTTCCTGAATTGAGCAATCTTGCTATCCATTTCAGCAATCGAATTCGAAGAAAGCCATCCAGAATCTGCTCCTTCTTCTAGGTATCGTTTCTTAATTTCCGCCCTGTGTGCAGCAGTCACATCGGACATCATGACCTGTAGAGCCACTTCACTGTCCTCCCCATAGACTTCATGGCGCTCAAGTTTCCCAAAGAGCCACCTCAGGCCGGTCTTGACCATCCCTGCATCGCCACCCCCCCATTCACCATCCTCGGGATTACATTCCAGATATGTCGGATTCATCGCGCAATCCCTCATTTGCGCATACTCCGGAGATGCGATCATGGGCGGCACATAGGGCATGCCCACTGGGGCAGGACCGATAGTGGGGCGACTTCCGAGCTGCCCATTCTGACCCGTGTAGCTGATGCCACTACTGGCCGTGCCTTGGCGCTGTCACGTTGGCGGATGACATGGTTGGATCTTCGGGTTGATCATGCTGGAGGGGATCGTCCATGGGGAACCCGGCGCCGTCGTACAAGGGGCATCGCTACCCGGTCGAAGTCATCTCCCACTGCGTGTGGCTGTACTTCCGGTTCCCGCTCAGCTACCGCGAGGTTGAGGAACTGATGCTCCAACGCGGCGTGATCGTCTCCTACGAGACCGTCCGCCGGTGGTGTGTGAAGTTCGGCCAGGCCTACGCCGACGGGCTGCGCCGCCGCCGGCCACGGCCCGGTGACAAATGGCACCTCGACGAGGTCTTCATCAAGATCAACGGCAAGCGGCGGTACCTGTGGCGGGCGGTCGACCAGGACGGCACTGTGCTGGACATCCTGGTGCAGTCCAAGCGGGACGCCAAGGTCGCCAAGCGGTTCATGGCCAAGCTGATGAAGAAGCAGTGCCGGGTACCGAGGGTGCTGGTCACCGACAAGCTCCGCTCCTACGGCGTCGCCCACCGGGAGCTGATGCCCTCGGTGGAACACCGCGCTCACAAAGGACTGAACAACCGGGCCGAGAACTCCCACCAGACAACGAGGCAGCGCGAACGTGCCATGAAGGGCTTCCGCAGCGCCGGCGCCGCCCAGCGGTTCCTGTCTGCGTTCAGCAGCATTTCACCCCACTTCCGTCCCCGGCGACATCTCCGCACCGCCGCCGAACACCGCCTCGAGATGACCATCCGCTTCACCGTCTGGGACCACGTCACCGAGAACATCTGCCAGCCCGCCACGGCCTGAACGGGCACCGGAACCACACCCCAGCACGCTTCGAAGCTCTACCGACCAGTCACCCGCCGTCAACGTGACAACGCCTCGAAGTGGAACCGGGTCGAGCACCGCCTGTTCTCCTTCATCTCGATGAACTGGCGCGCCCGCCCGCTGACCAGCTACGACGTCGCCCTCAACCTGATCTCCTCCACCACCACCCGCACCGGACTGACCGTCACCGCCCGCCTGGACACCAGCAGCTACCCCACAGGGATCGAGATCAGCCAGCAGCACGCGGCCGCCCTGACCATCCACCCCGACCCGTTCCACGGCGAGTGGAACTACACCATCCCGCCCCAGCCCGGCATCCCCGACGTCCCACTCCACCCGCCCGGCCCCGGTCCCATCCCCGCCACGCGCACACTTTCGGCGCGACGCTGGCCACCCACCCCCTCCTGACGGGCCTGGACCGCCGCGACCTCGACCGCCTCACCGCCGGCATCCGCGACCGGCTCGACGCCCTCCCGCCCAAGCAACGACCCCGGCACCGCAAGCTCACCACCGAGAACATCATCCCTGATCGACCCCAGCGACCTCGCCAGCTACGTCATGCACGCGACATCCCAGGCCAGCGAGCACGACACGACCCACTAATTCATCGACAGGCCCCAAGATCACCTGCCAGAGGGCGGTTCGTGCGGTGATGTCCGTTTCCCGGTGAGGCTGGTGCAGGGTTGCTGCTCGTCGGGCTTCGGATGGCTACCGCTTCCTGGTGAAGTTGCCGGCGTCCGCCTCGGTGAGGACGTCGAGTTTGACGAGGCGCTTCAGCTTGGCGCGGGTTCCTTCGATGTTCTTCGGTAGTTGTTCGTGGCCGAGGGCTTCGCAGACTTCACGGGCCCAGAGGGGCCGGGTGGCCTCGTTGAAGACGGCGAGGATGCGGGGGTAGTCCGGGTGCTCGGGCCGGTCGGCCGCGGAGGTCTGGGCAGGGAGCCGGTCAGCGAGAGCGGTGACGGTCGTCCGGGTGATCGCGAGGTGTTCGAGATGAGTCTCGGCCTCCCGCAGCCGGCTCTGCAGTTCCTCGATCTGCGCGCGGAGACCGTCGGCCAGGGTCCGGGCGGCCTCCTCCTGGACGTCGAGCGCTTCGAGTACGGGCTGGATGCTCACGCACTCACCGCCTGCTGGTCGCGCCAGGTGGGAGCGTTCGCGCCGGTGAGGCGGCGGATCATGACGTGGGTCATCGCCCAGTAGACGCGGGAGGCGGACGAGGAGGGATGGTGCTCGTAGTCGCGGACCATACGCCGGTGCAGTGTCAGGATTCCGTAGGCCTGCTCGATCCTCCACCGCTTCGGCTGGGGCACGAAGCCCATGTCCTGCGGGTTGCGTTCGACGATCTCCCGAAGATCATCCCACCCGGTCAGCCAACGTGACAGTGCCTGATGGCGAGCATGGCAGCGCAGGAAACGACCCTGTGTGGCGTCATGAACCGATGGAAGTTGACGGCTAGTCGGCCGGTCGACTATATTTCAGGATATCGCGACACCGTACCCCTCGCCAGCCTCCTCCGGCTGTCGCGGGCCACGGACGCCAGACTTCGGCGGTCGTGTCGAAGTTCCCGGGAAGGAGACGTCTGATGGCTTCGCCACTCACTGATCTTGGGGTCGAGATACCGGTTCTGGCGGCGCCGATGGCAGGCAGCCCGACCACGCCCGAACTGGTCATCGCGGCGGCCGCTGCCGGCAGCCTCGGCTTCCTCGCCGGCGGGTACAAGACCGCGGATGCCTTGGGTGAGCAGATCGCCCGCGCCCGCTCGGCGGGCGTCGGATTCGGGGTCAACCTGTTCGCTCCCCGACCCGTGCCGGTGGATCCCGGAGCTTTCCGCGCTTTCGCCCGCGCGATCGCGCCGGAGGCACGGGCCTACGGTCTCGACGTTACACAAGCCCGGATCGTGGAGGATGACGACCACTGGGCAGACAAGATCGATCTCCTGCTCTCCTGCCCTGTACCCGTCGTCAGCTTCACCTTCGGCCTCCCGGGACCGGCCGTCATCGCGGCCTTCCGTGCGGCCGGAACGCTGGTGGTCCAGACCGTCACATCCCCGGTGGAAGCGCGCGCCGCCGCGGAAGCAGGCGCCGACGTACTGGCTGTGCAGGCTTCAGCCGCGGGAGGCCACTCAGGCACGTGGACCCCGCAGATCACGCCCGCCGCTGTGCCCCTGCCCGACCTGCTGAGGGCGGTTCGAGAGGAGGTGTCTGTGCCCCTTGTTGCCGCAGGTGGGATCGCCACACCGGACACCACGACCGAAGCGCTTGCGGCCGGGGCTGCGGCGGTCATGGTGGGCACCGTCCTGCTGCGCGCCGACGAAGCCGGGACTTCGGTTCCCTATCGGGCCGCGCTCGCCGACCCGGCACGCCGACAGACCGTGGTGACGCGGGCGTTCACCGGCCGCCCGGCGCGAGCACTGCGCAACGCCTTCACCGATCGGTACAGCGGCCTGGCCCCGGACGGTTATCCTGCCCTGCACCACTTGACGAGCCCGATGCGCAGCGCCGCAGCAGCCGCGGACGATCCCGAGCGGATCAACCTGTGGGCTGGAACGGGCTACCGCCACGCGACGGCTGAGCCCGCCGCGCAGATCCTCCGCCGTATGGGCTCCCGGGTGTGAAAGGACCGGTCCTCCGTGTGGTCGAGGCGGTGCGACCGGTGGTGACTTCTGGGGCAGGCCGGGGCAGAGGAATTCGGTCAGCAGGGCGCGCGGCGGCAGTCCGTCCGCAGTGACCTTTCCATTGGCCACGAAGGCCGTGTGGCACCGAAGACGTCATCGGTGAGACTTCCCCGCTGCGGCAGGCGGTCGGCCGGGCCGGATCGCAGGATATCCGGCACGACGGTGCCGAGGGCTGCGGTCGCTTCGGCGGCCGGGCAGCCGTTCTCCCGCAGGAGCCCCTGTCCACGACCCCGTCCTCCGGCGGGCAGCCTGCAGCCACGAGCATGTGCGCAGGCGTCTGTCTCCGCCGGGTTGTTCCGGTCCCACCCCACCGAGTTGTTTTGGCTCCGCCAGGTGTTCGACCGCCGGGCCCGTGGATGGTCCGCTCACAAGCGCAGCCAGCGAGAAGAGGCCGTCAGGGGCCCGGATGATTGGTCGTCCGCCGGTTCGAGGGGTGGGGCCACTTCTGCCCGTTCCCCCGGGGCCAGCGGACCCCGTTCAAGACAGGCGTCGGGGCCCCCGGTGCGGCACGCGTAAGGACCTCGCCGGCCGCCTTCGCCTGCTGGGCCTGGGCCCCTGCCGCGTGGTGGGCCTCACTGGTGGAACCCACCCGCCCGCGTCCTCAGACGTAGGGCGAGGCCCCTTCCGTAATCGTCGGCCTTGAGACCACCACCTGGCCCGATCCGGCCCGGAGGGCACGCCCTCCCACGCCGCCCACACCTGCGGAGGCACCGACGAGCTCAAGGAGAAGACCGGCCAGATCGGCGCAGGGTCGCAGCGGACGGTTGGGCCGTTCCGCAGGGACCGGAGTTCAGGCAGCGCGGATGACTCCTTGCCCGGACCTTCACGATTGACGGTTCCGGCTTGCGACTAGCCGACCGGTCAACTAACATAGCTGACCGGTCGGCTTTTCGACCAAGCAAAGTCCCCATGAAACGAGACTGAGTCCCCCATGAAGTGGAGAGCCCGCGT
>NZ_JBITER010000114.1:0-5422 GCF_044455345.1 Streptomyces sp. NPDC051286
GGCCCACGGCAATCCCCCCCTCCCCCCCCCCCCCCGGGGGGGGTTACCGAACACCCGCACCGGGTTTTTAAACATACTGGGCCGCCCGTCGACGGAACGTTCCGTCGACGGGCGCCGCGCATACACAGATACCCTTGACACGTGACCGACGCCCAAGAGACCGCAGCAGACACTTCACTGCGAACCACCGGGGGCGCTCCCCCGGACGACGTCGCCCCGGCGCCGATCCCCTTGCTCGAACCTCGCGAGGGCATTCCCCCGGTGGCGGCCTCCGACGACGCCCTCGCCCGGGTGGTCGCGGCCTTCGCCGCGGGCACCGGCCCCGTCGCCGTCGATGCCGAACGCGCATCCGGCTACCGCTACGGCCAGCGCGCCTATCTCGTACAGCTGCGCCGCGCGGGTGCGGGCAGCGCGCTGATCGACCCGGTCGGCTGCCCCGACCTGTCGTCGCTCGGCGAGGCACTGCAGGGCAGCGAGTGGATCCTGCACGCCGCCACCCAGGACCTGCCCTGTCTGCGCGAAATAGGGATGACCCCCACCGGGCTCTTCGACACTGAGCTCGCCGGACGGCTGGCCGGATTCCCGCGGGTCGGGCTCGGCGCGATGGTCGAGAGCGTGCTCGGCTACGCGCTGGAGAAGGGGCACTCCGCCGTCGACTGGTCCACCCGCCCGTTGCCCGACCCCTGGCTCCGCTATGCCGCGCTCGATGTCGAGCTGCTGATCGATCTGCGCGACGCGCTCGAAGGGGAGCTCGACCGTCAGGGCAAGCTGGAGTGGGCGCAGGAGGAGTTCGACGCGATCGCCTCGGCGCCGCCCGCTCCCCCGCGCAAGGACCCGTGGCGCCGTACGTCCGGTATGCACAAGGTGCGCCGTCGCCGCCAGATGGCGGTCGTGCGGGAGCTGTGGAACGCCCGCGACCAGGTCGCGCAGCGCCGCGACATCTCGCCCGGCAAGGTGCTCGGCGACGCGGCGATCGTCGAGGCGGCCCTCTCGCTGCCGGTCAACGTCCAGGCCCTGGCCGCCCTGCCCGGCTTCGGCCACCGGATGGGACGGCGTCAGCTGGAGCAGTGGCAGGCGGCCGTCGACCGGGCCAAGGCGCTGCCCGAAGCCGAGCTCCCCCAGCCGGGCCAGCCTCTCGCGGGCCCGCCGCCGCCGCGCTCCTGGGCGGACAAGGACCCGGCGGCCGCCGCCCGGCTGTCGGCGGCCCGCGCCGCGGTGTCGGGGCTTGCCGAGCGGCTGCGCATGCCGCAGGAGAACCTGATCACGCCGGACACGGTGCGCCGAATCTGCTGGGAGCCGCCGAAGAATCCGACGCCGGACGCGGTCGAGGACGCGCTCACCTCGTACGGGGCGCGGCGCTGGCAGGTCGCACAGGTGGCGCCGCTGCTGGTCCGCGCGCTGGCCAAGGCCGCCTGAGCGGATTTCCGAGGTCGAATTCGGGCCAGGTTGTGCGGCCCGCGGCCGCGCCTGACGGCCGCGGGCCCCGCATCACCGGTCCCCACATCGTCGTGTCGGCGGCGCCGCACGCCCTGACGTTCCCGCCGCCTACACAAAATTCACCAAGACGAGACTGTTTCCAACATGGACCAACAGTCTTAAGGTGCGTGTCATAACACTTTCTCTCAGCACGTTGCTTTCAGAAAGGAATGGCATGCCCATGCCATCACGCCCTCGCGCCGCGAGACGGGCGGCCCGCGGGCTCACCGTCGCGCTCACCGCGCTCGCTCTGGGCTCCTTCGGCCTCACCGCCGAAGCGCCCGCGCAGGCCCGGCCGCAGGCGGCGAAGCCCGCTCACACGGTCGGCTACGACGACACGGCCATGACCATCGACGGCAAGCCGCTGTCCATCTGGTCCGGCGAGTTCCACTACTGGCGGCTTCCCAGCCCTGACGCGTGGCGCGACGTCCTGCAGAAGATGAAGGCGGGCGGCTACAACGCGACGTCGATCTACTTCGACTGGGACTTCCACTCCCCCAAGCCCGGCGTGTACGACTTCAAGGGCCTCCGCGACGTCGACAGGCTGCTCGACATCGCGGAGGAGGTCGGGATCTACGTCATCGCGCGGCCCGGCCCCTACATCAACGCGGAGACCGACGGCGGCGGCTTCCCCGGCTGGCTGCTCACCCAGAAGGGCAAGGCCCGCAGCACCGCGCCCGACTATCTCGCCGCCTCCGACGAGTGGCTGTCTCAGATCGACCCGATCATCGCCCGGCACCAGCTCACCAACGGCACGGGCACGGTGATCGCCTATCAGGTCGAGAACGAGTACTACCAGGACACCGACGACGGGCACGCGTACATGCGGCACCTGGTCGACAAGGCGCGCGCCGACGGCATCACGGTGCCGCTGACGGGCAATCACTACGGCCTCTTCACCAAGGAACTCGACATCGAGGGGTACGACGCGTATCCCCAGGGCTTCAACTGCTCCAAGCCGGACGTCTGGCATGACCTGCCCGACTTCTCGGGCGAGAAGAAGCCCGGCGAGCCGCTGTTCCTGGCGGAGTTCCAGAGCGGCGCCTTCGACCCGTGGGGCGGCCGCGGCTACGACAAGTGCCGGCAGCTCACCAACGGTGACTTCGCGAAGGCCGCTTACGAGAACAACATCGCCGCGGGCGCGACGATGCAGAACTTCTACATGGCGTACGGCGGCACGTCCTGGGGGTGGCTGGCGTCCCCGGAGTCGGTCTACAGCTCGTACGACTACGGCGCACCGATCCGCGAGGACCGTCAGCTGACCGAGAAATACCTGGTCATGAAGCGGCTTGGCTACATGCTGCAGTCGGTGGCGCCGCTGACGAAGACGGAGAAGGCCACCGTCGCCGCGCCGGAGAACGGCGCGCTGCTGCGCCGCGACCGGCGCAATCCGGACAACGGCACCGGCATGACGGTCGTGCGCCACAAGGACGTCAACAACAAAACAAAAGACACCACGCATCTCGCGCTCGGTGACTACGCGTCCGTGCCCCAGAAGCCGGGCACCGCGCTGACGATCGACGCCCGCGACTCCAAGCTGCTGGTCTCCGACTACGCGATGGACCATCAGCAGCTGCGCTACTCGACCTCCGAGATCATGACGCACGGGACCTTCGGCGAGCGCGATGTGGCACTGCTGTACGGGCGGCACGGCGAGGACGGCGAGACCGTGCTGCGCTACGCGGACCGGCCCGAGATCCAGGTGCTCAGCGGTCAGGTCGAGCAGACCTGGGACGCGGCGAGCGGCGATCTGCGGCTGAACTACACCCACGACGGCTTGGCCAAGGTGCTGATCACCCCGCCCGGCAGCTCGACCCCGCTCCTCCTGCTTCTCGCGGACGACGCGACCGCCGACACCTACTGGCGCCTCGACACCCCGCAGGGCCCGGTCCTCGCAAGCGGCCCCGAGCTGCTGCGCACCAGTTCCTACGCGGACGGCGTGCTCAAGCTCACCGGGGACACCGACAAGGCGGCGCAGCTGCACGTCATCACCGGTACTCCGGCGACGTCCGTCACCTGGAACGGCAAGCCCGCAAAGGGCGCCCTGGACACCACCGGGGCGAGCCTCGCCGGGCCGAAGCCCGTCACCCTGCCGACCCTGGGCGGCTGGAAGTTCCACCGCGAGACGCCCGAGGCTCAGCCCGGATTCGACGACGCGGCCTGGCGCGCCGCCGACCAGCAGGCCCTGTCGGTGGACCACTACGGCTTCCACGCCGGCTCGGTCTGGTACCGGGGGCACTTCACGGCGGCCGGTACGGAGACCGCGGTGCAGGTCGACGCGACCACGGGGAACGGTGGCGCCTATCTGGCATGGCTGAACGGCACGTACCTGGGCAGCAGCAACGACGCCACGCACCGCTTCGACATCCCCGCCGGGACGCTGAAGCCGGGCAAGGACAATGTGCTGGCCGTCCTCTCGGCCCACACGGCGCACGAGCAGGACTGGTCCGCTGACGACCACCACAAGCAGCCGCGCGGGCTGACGGCGGCACGCCTGGTGGGCTCGGAGAAGCAGATCGGCTGGCGGATCCAGGGCGCACTCGGCGGCGAGGACCCGGTCGATCCGGTGCGCGGGCATCTGAACACCGGCGGCCTGTACGGCGAGCGACACGGCATGTACCTGCCGGGCTACCCGGATGACACGTGGTCCTCCGTCTCGCTGCCCGACAGCGGCGCGAGCGCACCGGGCGTCTCCTGGTACCGCACCACCTTCGACCTCGACCTGCCGGAGGGACAGGACGTCCCCATGGGGCTGACCTTCGCGGACGACAAGGCGAAGAACTACCGGGCGCTGGTGTACGTCAACGGCTGGATGGTCGGTCTGTACGTCAACGACCTGGGTCCGCAGACCACGTTCCCGGTCCAGCCGGGCATGCTGCGCACGAACGGTCACAACACGGTGGCGATCGCCGTCATCGGCGAGGACCCGGACGGCGACGGACTCGGCAAGGTGTCGCTGGAGGCGTACGGGAACCACGCCACGCCCCTGCGCTACCGCAACATCGCCTCGCCGGGCTGGTCGGCCGCGGTCTACCGCGATCCGCGCGCGACCGCCGACGTGACCATCAGCGCCCCGGACACGATCACCCGCGCCGGCACGGGCGAGGTCACGGCCACCTTCGCGCCGCGGCGCTCCACGGCCCGCGACGCCGAGCTCACCCTGAGGCTGCCGGACGGGTGGAAGTCCGAGCCGACGGCCACCCAGTCGCTGGGTGACGTACGGGCCGGACAGACCGTGACCCGTACCTGGAAGGTCACCTCGTCCACCGGAATCGGGCCGTGGTCGACCGTGCTGTCCGCCATGGCGCGGTACCAGGAGGGGACGGCGGCGGCCGCTACAAGCGTCGCCACGCCGCCTGCGGCGCCCGGCGCGGGCACGCGCGACCTCGCGGACCTCGACTTCACGTCCACCAACGGCTGGGGTCCGGTGGAGCGGAACACCTCCAACGGCGAGGACGGAGCCGATGACGGGAAGCCGATGTCGATCGCGGGCACGTCGTACGCGAAGGGGCTCGGCATCCACGCCGACAGTGACGTCACCGTGTACCTGGGCGGGGCCTGCACACGCTTCAGCGCCTCGGTGGGCGTCGACGACGAGACGAACGGCGGCGGCTCCGTCACCTTCAAGGTCCTCGCGGACGGCAAGGAGGTCGCGTCGACCCCGGTCATGCGGGGCAACGCGAAGGCCCTCGCGGTGGACGCCGACGTGACCGGCGCCAAGGTCCTCGACCTGGTCGTCGGTAACGCCGGCGACGGCTATGCGCAGGACCACGGAGACTGGGCGAACGCGACACTGACCTGCACGGGTTGATGTCCGGGGGCGTGGGGGGGGGGGGGGGGGGCCCCCCCCCCCCCCCCCCCCCCCCCCCCCCCGGGGCGGGGGGGGCGCCCCGGGGCGGGGGGTCCCCCCCACGGTTTACCCCCACAGCACTGCTGGGGGGGGGGC
>NZ_JBITER010000115.1:0-3179 GCF_044455345.1 Streptomyces sp. NPDC051286
AACACAGTGGACGCGAGCAACTGAGGACAAGCCCTCGGCCTATTAGTACCAGTCAGCTCCACCCGTTACCGGGCTTCCACATCTGGCCTATCAACCCAGTCGTCTACTGGGAGCCTTAACCCCTCGAAGGAGGTGGGAATACTCATCTTGAAGCAGGCTTCCCGCTTAGATGCTTTCAGCGGTTATCCTTTCCGAACGTAGCCAACCAGCCATGCCCTTGGCAGGACAACTGGCACACCAGAGGTTCGTCCGTCCCGGTCCTCTCGTACTAGGGACAGCCCTTCTCAATATTCCTACGCGCGCAGCGGATAGGGACCGAACTGTCTCACGACGTTCTAAACCCAGCTCGCGTACCGCTTTAATGGGCGAACAGCCCAACCCTTGGGACCGACTCCAGCCCCAGGATGCGACGAGCCGACATCGAGGTGCCAAACCATCCCGTCGATATGGACTCTTGGGGAAGATCAGCCTGTTATCCCCGGGGTACCTTTTATCCGTTGAGCGACAGCGCTTCCACAAGCCACTGCCGGATCACTAGTCCCGACTTTCGTCCCTGCTCGACCCGTCGGTCTCACAGTCAAGCTCCCTTGTGCACTTACACTCAACACCTGATTGCCAACCAGGCTGAGGGAACCTTTGGGCGCCTCCGTTACTCTTTAGGAGGCAACCGCCCCAGTTAAACTACCCATCAGACACTGTCCCTGATCCGGATCACGGACCCAGGTTAGACATCCAGCACGACCAGAGTGGTATTTCAACGGCGACTCCACAACCACTGGCGTGGCTGCTTCAAAGTCTCCCACCTATCCTACACAAGCCGAACCGAACACCAATATCAAACTGTAGTAAAGGTCCCGGGGTCTTTCCGTCCTGCTGCGCGAAACGAGCATCTTTACTCGTAGTGCAATTTCACCGGGCCTATGGTTGAGACAGTCGAGAAGTCGTTACGCCATTCGTGCAGGTCGGAACTTACCCGACAAGGAATTTCGCTACCTTAGGATGGTTATAGTTACCACCGCCGTTTACTGGCGCTTAAGTTCTCAGCTTCGCCAACCCGAAAGTCGGCTAACCGGTCCCCTTAACGTTCCAGCACCGGGCAGGCGTCAGTCCGTATACATCGCCTTACGGCTTCGCACGGACCTGTGTTTTTAGTAAACAGTCGCTTCTCGCTGGTCTCTGCGGCCACCCCCAGCTCATGGAGCAAATCCAATCACCAAAGATGGCCCCCCTTCTCCCGAAGTTACGGGGGCATTTTGCCGAGTTCCTTAACCATAGTTCACCCGAACGCCTCGGTATTCTCTACCTGACTACCTGAGTCGGTTTAGGGTACGGGCCGCCATGAAACTCGCTAGAGGCTTTTCTCGACAGCATAGGATCATCCACTTCACCACAATCGGCTCGGCATCAGGTCTCAGGCTCAATGTGTGACGGATTTACCTACCACACGCCCTACACCCTTACCCCGGGACTACCACCGCCCGGGCTGGACTACCTTCCTGCGTCACCCCATCGCTTACCTAGTACAAGTCTGGTTCGTCGGCTCCACCACTACCCTCAACTCCGAAGAGATCGGGCCGGCTTCACGGACTTAGCATCGCCTGATTCAGTATTGGGCGTTTCAAAGCGGGTACCGGAATATCAACCGGTTGTCCATCGACTACGCCTGTCGGCCTCGCCTTAGGTCCCGACTTACCCTGGGCAGATCAGCTTGACCCAGGAACCCTTAGTCAATCGGCGCACACGTTTCTCACGTGTGTATCGCTACTCATGCCTGCATTCTCACTCGTGAACCGTCCACAACTCGCTTCCGCGGCTGCTTCACCCGGCACACGACGCTCCCCTACCCATCCGTACTCCCGTTGGGGATACATGTACGAATGACACGACTTCGGCGGTACGCTTGAGCCCCGCTACATTGTCGGCGCGGAATCACTTGACCAGTGAGCTATTACGCACTCTTTCAAGGGTGGCTGCTTCTAAGCCAACCTCCTGGTTGTCTCTGCGACTCCACATCCTTTCCCACTTAGCGTACGCTTAGGGGCCTTAGTCGATGCTCTGGGCTGTTTCCCTCTCGACCATGGAGCTTATCCCCCACAGTCTCACTGCCGTGCTCTCACTTACCGGCATTCGGAGTTTGGCTAAGGTCAGTAACCCGGTAGGGCCCATCGCCTATCCAGTGCTCTACCTCCGGCAAGAAACACACGACGCTGCACCTAAATGCATTTCGGGGAGAACCAGCTATCACGGAGTTTGATTGGCCTTTCACCCCTAACCACAGGTCATCCCCCAGGTTTTCAACCCTGGTGGGTTCGGTCCTCCACGAAGTCTTACCTCCGCTTCAACCTGCCCATGGCTAGATCACTCCGCTTCGGGTCTTGAGCGTGCTACTCAACCGCCCTATTCGGACTCGCTTTCGCTACGGCTTCCCCACACGGGTTAACCTCGCAACACACCGCAAACTCGCAGGCTCATTCTTCAAAAGGCACGCAGTCACGACATACAAGCAAGCTTGCATGCGACGCTCCCACGGCTTGTAGGCACACGGTTTCAGGTACTATTTCACTCCGCTCCCGCGGTACTTTTCACCATTCCCTCACGGTACTATCCGCTATCGGTCACCAGGGAATATTTAGGCTTAGCGGGTGGTCCCGCCAGATTCACACGGGATTTCTCGGGCCCCGTGCTACTTGGGTGTCTCTCAAACGAGCCGTCAATGTTTCAGCTACGGGGGTCTTACCCTCTACGCCGGACCTTTCGCATGTCCTTCGCCTACATCAACGGTTTCTGACTCGTCTCACGGCCGGCAGACCATGAAAAAGAGATCCCACAACCCCGCATGCGCAACCCCTGCCGGGTATCACACGCATACGGTTTGGCCTCATCCAGTTTCGCTCGCCACTACTCCCGGAATCACGGTTGTTTTCTCTTCCTGAGGGTACTGAGATGTTTCACTTCCCCTCGTTCCCTCCACACTGCCTATGTGTTCAGCAGCGGGTGACAGCCCATGACGACTGCCGGGTTTCCCCATTCGGACACCCCCGGATCAAAGCTCGGTTGACAGCTCCCCGGGGCCTATCGCGGCCTCCCACGTCCTTCATCGGTTCCTGGTGCCAAGGCATCCACCGTGCGCCCTTAAAAACTTGGCCACAGATGCTCGCGTCCACTGTGCAGTTCTCAAG
>NZ_JBITER010000116.1:0-4954 GCF_044455345.1 Streptomyces sp. NPDC051286
CCGTGTTCGCGCAGGTTCTCGGGCTGGAGACCGTCGGTGTCGACGACGACTTCTTCGCCCTGGGCGGGCACTCGCTCCTGGCCGTACGGCTGGTGGAGCGGCTGCGGGCGGACGGCATGGCGGTCTCGGTGCGGGCACTGTTCGAGACGCCCACCGTCGCCGGCCTGGCCACGGGCGCGGCACCCGAGCAGGTGCTGGTGCCGGCGAACGCCATCCCCGTCGACGCCGTGGAGATCACCCCGCAGATGCTGCCGCTGGTGGAGCTGTCGGCCACCGAGATCGAGCGGATCGTCGTGGGCGTGGAGGGCGGCGCGGCCAATGTTGCGGACGTGTACCCCCTCGCTCCGCTGCAGGAGGGCATGCTCTTCCATCATCTGCTGGCCGCGGCCGGCGGCGAGGACGCGTACGTCACCCCGACCGTGGTGGAGTTCGACACCCGTGCCCGGCTGGACGGCTTCCTCGACGCGCTGCAGCACGTGGTGGACCGGCACGACATCTACCGCACCGGCGTGGTGTGGGAGGGGCTGAGCGAGCCGGTCCAGGTGGTGTGGCGCCAGGCCGTACTGCCCGTGCAGGAGCTGGTGCTGAACCCGGACGGGGACGACCCGGTGCGCGAGCTGGTGGCGCTCGGTGGTTCGTCCATGGACATCGGCCGGGCGCCGCTGCTGGACGTGCGAGTGGCCCGGTCGCCGGCAGACGGTCGCTGGCTGGCCCTGGTCCGGGCGCACCACATGGTGCAGGACCACATGGGCATGGAAGTGGTCCTGGAGGAGGTCGAGGCATTCCTCGCCGGCCGGGGCGATCGGCTCGCCGAGCCGCTGCCGTTCCGCGACGTCGTGGCCCAGGCGCGCGGCGGGGTTCGGCGGTCGGAGCACGAGAGGTTCTTCACCGAGCTGCTCGGCGACGTCACCGAACCGACCACTCCGTTCGGCCTCGTGGACGCGCGCCGGGACGGCACGGAAGCGGCCCGCGGCGACTCGCTCGTCGCGGAGGCGGTGGCCGGCCGGCTGCGGAAGGTCTCGCGGCGGTTGGGCGCCAGCCCTGCGACCGTGCTGCACGTGGCCTGGGCCAGGGTGCTCGCGGCCGTCAGCGGCCGGGACGACGTCGTGTTCGGCACGGTGCTGTTCGGGCGCATGAGCGCAGGCGCCGGCGCGGAGCATGTCGGCCCGTTCATCAACACGCTCCCTGCCCGGGTGCGGGTGGCCGGGACCGGTGTGCTGGCCGCGGTGGCCGGCATGCGTGCGCAGCTGGCGGGGCTCCTCGAACACGAGCACGCACCGCTGGCCGTGGCACAGCAGGCGAGCGGAGTCCCGGGGGACGTACCGCTGTTCACCTCCATCTTCAACTACCGCCACAACACGGTCGGTCACTCCGAAGAGCCCCTCGACGAGGGCAGGGGTGACGGTACGGACAGCAGCGGGATGAGGACCCTCTACACACGGTCGCGTACCAACTACCCGCTCGCTGTCGCGGTGGACGACGACGGGGACCGGCTCGCGCTGAGCGTCGACGCGGTCGTTCCGGTGGACCCGGAAACCGTGTGCGGGCTGCTGCACACGGCACTCGGCAACCTGGTGACGGCGTTGGAAGAGGCGCTCGACGAAGGCGACGACGTGCCTTTGAGCACGGTGGACGTGATGGGTGAGGCCGAGCGGCGCCGGGTGCTGGTGGAGTGGAACGGCACGGGCACCGAGGTGCCGGACGCGTCGCTGGTGGAGCAGTTCGAGGGCTGGGCGGCGAGGACGCCGGATGCCGTGGCGGTGCGGTGCGGTGCTGAGGCCGTGCCGTACGGGGAGTTGGAGGCGCGCGCGAACCGGCTGGCCCGGTATCTGACCGGTCTGGGTGTGGGACGAGAGAGCCGGGTGGGCCTGTGCCTGCCGCGTGGTGTCGACATGGTTGTGTCGATCCTCGCGGTGTGGAAGGCGGGCGGTGCATATGTGCCGCTGGACCCGGAGTACCCGGCGGAGCGGCTCGCCTTCATGGTGGTGGACAGCGGCGCGGCCGTCGTCCTCGGCGCGGCGGAGACGCTTGCGGGGCTGCCCCGGGACGTGGTCCACATGTCCCTCGACGAGGTCCGGGACCTGGTCGCGGACGAGTCTGCCGAGCCGCTGGGAACGGTCGTCGATCCTGCCCAGTTGGCGTATGTGATCTACACGTCGGGTTCGACGGGCCGCCCGAAGGGCGTGGCGGTCGCTCACCACGGTGTGGTGAACCTCGCGAAGGTCATGCGGCCGGTCCTGGGCGTGGACGAGGGAGTCGTGGCGCTGCAGTTCGCGTCGTTCAGCTTCGACGCGGCCGTCCTCGACGTGGCCGTCACCCTGGCTGCCGGCGGGACGTTGGCGGTGGCGACGAGCGGGGAGCGTGCGGAGCCCGGGGCGCTGGCGGAGATGATCCGTTCAGCCGGGGTGAACGTCGCCAGTGTGGTGCCGTCGCTGCTGGGCGTACTGGAGCCCGCCTCCGTACCGGGAGTGAGTAACTGGGTCCTGGGCGCGGAGCGGTTGAACGCGGATCTCGCGAGCCGGTGGACGGTCCGCGCCAAGGTCTGGAACACCTACGGCCCGACCGAGGCGACGGTGATCACCACGGCTGATCCGGTGGACCCGGCCATCACACCGGAGGACCAGCCGCCGGCGATCGGCCGTCCGATCGGCAACGCCGAGGTCTACGTCCTGGACGGCTTCCTGCGGCCCGTCCCCGTGGGCGCCACGGGTGAGCTGTACGTGGCGGGGCCCGGCCTGGCCCGCGGTTACGTCGGGCGGCCGGACCTGACCGCGGAGCGATTCGTGGCGTCCCCGTTCACCGCGGGCGGGCGGGTGTACCGTTCAGGTGACCTGGCCCGCTGGACACCGGACGGACAGCTCCTGTTCGCCGGCCGTGCGGACGAGCAGGTCAAGATTCGCGGCTTCCGAGTGGAGCCGGGCGAGGTCGAAGCGGTCGTCGCCGCCCACGAGAGCGTCGCCCAGGCCGCGGTGATCGTCCGCGAGGACCGCCCCGGGGACGTGCGTCTCTGCGCCTACGTCGTCCCGGCCGGGGCAGGCGCCGACACCGCCGCACTCCGCGACTTCGCCGGCACCCGACTGCCCGAGTACATGGTCCCGGCCGCGTTCGTCGTACTCGACGCGCTGCCGCTGACCCTGAACGGCAAGCTGGACCGCAAGGCCCTGCCCGCCCCCGAATACACGACGGCTTCGGGCAGGGGACCGGCCAATGCGCAGGAAGAAGCCCTGTGCACCGCCTTCGCGGAAGTCCTCGGCCTGGAGAGCGTCAGCGTCGACGACGACTTCTTCAGGATGGGCGGAAACTCCCTGCTCGCGATACGGCTGATCAGCCGCGTTCGCACGGTGCTGGGCGTAGAGGTCGAAATGCGGGCGCTGTTCGAGGCACGGACGGTCGAGAAGCTCGCACAGCAGGTTGCACACCAGGTCGCACAACAGGTCGGAAACCAGAAATCAGCTAGGCCGGTGCTGCGGCCGATGCGCAGGCAGGAGGAGTCCTGATGCTTCCGTTGTCGTTCGCCCAGCGCCGGCTGTGGTTCATCGAGCAGCTCGAGGGGCCCAGCGCCACGTACAACATTCCGGTCGCACTGCGGCTGTCCGGGGACGTTGACCGCTCAGCGCTCGCCGATGCCCTGCGAGATGTGATCGGCCGGCACGAAGCACTGCGCACGGTCATCCCCGTCGCGGACGGCGAGCCGTACCAGCGCATCCTGCGCCTCGACGAACTGGACTGGGAACTGCAGTTGGTGGATCTGCCCGCCACCGCCACCCACACCGATGTGACGGACGCGGTCGCCGAGGCGGCGGGATACGTCTTCGACCTCGCCGCCGAAGCGCCGATCCGCGCCTGGCTCTTCGACGCCGGGCAGGACGAGCACGTGCTGGCGGTCGTCGTCCATCACATCGCGGGCGACGGCTGGTCGATGCGGCCGCTGGCCCGTGACATCTCGGCCGCCTATGCGGCACGGTGTGAGGGCCGGGCCCCCGACTGGGAGCCGCTGCCCGTCCAGTACGCCGATTACACGCTCTGGCAGCGCGAGCTGCTCGGCGACGCCGACGACCCGGACAGCGTGTTCTCGCGTCAGGTCGGCCACTGGCGCGAGGTACTGGCCGGCCTGCCGGAGGAGCTGGAACTTCCCTACGACCACGCACGTCCGGCGGTGATCGGCCACCGTGGTCACAGCGTGCCGCTGCGCGTGCCGGCCGACGTGCACGCCCGGTTCGCGGAGCTCGCGCACACCGAAGGCGTGACCCTCTTCATGGTGATGCAGGCCGCCCTCGCCATGCTGCTGTCCCGGCTGGGCGCCGGCACCGACATCCCGATCGGTGCCGCAGTGGCCGGGCGCACGGATGAGGCGCTGGACGACCTCGTCGGCTTCTTCGTCAACACCGTGGTGATGCGGACGGACCTGTCCGGCGACCCCACCTTCCGCGAACTGCTGGCCCGGGTGCGCGAGGCCGGACTGTCGGCGTTCGCCCACCAGGACGTCCCGTTCGAGCGGCTCGTCGAGGAACTCAGCCCCACGCGCTCACTGGCCCGGCACCCGCTGTTCCAGGTCATGCTCACCGTGCAGAACACCGCCGAGGCGGCTGTCGACCTGCCCGGGGCACGCCCCGGAAGTGTGCCGACCGGCGAGCAGTCGGCGAAGTTCGACCTGGACCTGAGCGTGTCGGAGGTCTTCGACACGGACGGACGGCCCGCGGGCCTGCGTGGTGGCCTGATTGCCGCCGCGGACCTCTTCGCCGCGGCCGGCGCGGAGCGCATCGTGGAGCGCCTGGGGCTGGTGCTGGCGGCGCTGGCCGCCGACCCGGACCTCCGGCTCAGCGCAGTGGATGTGCTGGGTGAGGGGGAGCGGCGTCGTTTGTTGGTGGAGTGGAACGACACGGCGGTGGAGATGCCGGGAGTGTCGGTGGTGGAGCTGTTCGAGGGGTGGGTGGCGCGGACGCCGGATGCGGTG
>NZ_JBITER010000117.1:0-4940 GCF_044455345.1 Streptomyces sp. NPDC051286
CCGTGTTCGCGCAGGTTCTCGGGCTGGAGACCGTCGGTGTCGACGACGACTTCTTCGCCCTGGGCGGGCACTCGCTCCTGGCCGTACGGCTGGTGAGCCGGATCCGCTCGGTCCTCGGAGTCGAGGTCGGCATCCGGGTGCTGTTCGAGGCACCGACGGTGGCCCGCCTCGCGGCCCGCTTGGCGGAGGCGGACACCGCCCGGGTTGCACTGCGATCCCGGATGCGTCCGGAGCGGGTGCCGCTGTCGTTCGCCCAGCGCCGGCTGTGGTTCCTCGGACAGCTCGAGGGCCCGAGCGCGACGTACAACATTCCCCTGGCGCTCCGCCTGGGGGGTGATGTCGACCGCGAGGCGTTGGGTGCGGCTCTGCGGGATGTCATGGGCCGGCACGAGGTGCTGCGTACGGTGTTCGCGGTGGCGGACGGTGAGCCGTACCAGCGCATTCTGGATCTTCAGAATCTGGAGTGGCAGCTCCAGGTGGTCGAGGTGACGCCGGACACCCTGGCCGGTGCCGTCGCCGCGGCACAGACGTACGCCTTCGACCTGTCGGTGGAGGTGCCGTTCCGGGCCTGGCTCTTCGACGCCGGGTCGGGGGAGCAGACGCTGGTCGTGGTGGTGCATCACATCGCGGGCGACGGCTGGTCGACCGGTCCGCTCGCGCGTGATGTATCGGATGCGTACGCGGCGCGGCGCGAGGGACGGGCTCCCCGATGGGCGGAACTGCCCGTGCAGTACGCCGACTACGCGCTGTGGCAGCGTGAGCTCCTGGGTGAGGAGAGCGACCCGGAGAGCGTGATCTCCCGGCAGGTGGCGTACTGGCGGACCGCCCTGGCGGGGGCTCCGGAGGAGCTGGATCTTCCGTTCGACCGTCCGCGTCCGGCGGTGGCGAGCTACCAGGGACTCAGTGTGCCTCTGGAGATCCCGGCGGACGTTCATGCGAGCCTGGCGCAGCTGGCGCGGGACGAAGGCGTGACGCTGTTCATGGTCCTTCAGGCGGCCCTGGCCACGCTGCTGTCCAGGATGGGCGCGGGGACGGACATCCCGGTCGGTTCGGCGGTGGCGGGGCGCACCGACGAGGCGCTGGACGACCTGGTCGGCTTCTTCGTCAACACGCTCGTGATACGTGCAGACCTGTCGGGAAACCCCTCATTCCGTGAGCTGCTGGCGCGGGTGCGGGAGGTGGGGCTTTCGGCCTTCGCCCATCAGGACGTGCCGTTCGAGCGTCTGGTGGAGGAACTCGCCCCGGCGCGGTCACTGGCCCGGCACCCGCTGTTCCAGGTCATGCTCACCGTGCAGAACACCGCCGAAGCCACGGTGGACCTTCCCGGTGCACACGGCGGGGGGATGTCGGCCGGAGCGCAGGCGGCCAAGTTCGACCTCGAAATGAGCGTCGGGGAGGTCTTCGACGACACGGGTGCGCCGGCGGGCCTGCGGGGCGTGATGACGGTGGCGTCGGATCTGTTCGATGCCGGTACGGCTGAGGAGTTGGCGTCGCGGTGGGTGTGGGTGCTGGAGGCGCTTGTTGCCGATCCGTCGATGCGGGTTTCGGCCCTGGATGTCCTGGGCTCCGAGGAGCGGCGTCGCGTGTTGGTGGAGTGGAATGACACCGGTGCGGTGTTCGGGGGGTCGACGCTTCCGGGGGTGTTCGAGGCGCAGGTGGCTGGGGCGCCGGATGCGGTTGCGGTCGTCGCCGATGGGGACGCGGTGTCGTACGCGGAGTTGGATGCGCGGGCGAATCGGCTGGCGCGGCTGCTGGTCGGTCGGGGTGTGGGGCCGGAGTCGGTGGTGGGGGTGGCGTTGGAGCGCGGTGTGGATCTGGTGGTCGCGCTGTGGGGTGTGCTGAAGGCCGGTGCTGCGTATCTTCCGGTGGATCCGGAGCTTCCGGCGGAGCGGATCGCTTTCATGCTCCGTGATGCGGGAGCTGCAGTGGTCCTGACCGTGGATGCCTTCACGGAGCTCGTTCCGGACGGGTTGCCTTCCGTGGTGCTGGATTCCCCAGCAATTGCCGGGGAGTTGGCGGGGCTGGATTCTTCGGCTCCCGGGGTGGCGCTGTTGCCGTCGCATCCGGCGTATGTGATGTATACGTCAGGGTCGACGGGGCTGCCGAAGGGTGTGGTGGTCTCGCATGCGGGGATGGTGAATCGTCTGCTGTGGATGCAGGAGCGGTACGGTCTCGCGGACGGTGAGCGGGTGGTGCAGAAGACTCCGTTCGGCTTTGACGTGTCGGTGTGGGAGTTGTTCTGGCCGTTGCTGGTCGGTGGGGTGCTGGTGGTGGCGCGGCCTGGTGGTCACCGCGATCCGGGGTACCTTGCCGGGCTGATCCGTGAGCAGGGTGTGAGCACGGTTCATTTCGTGCCGTCGATGCTTGAGGTGTTCCTCCGCGACGCCGGTGCCGCGGGCTGCGGGGGGCTGCGGCGGGTGGTGTGCAGTGGTGAGGCACTGTCGCCGCAGGTGGTGCGCCGGTTCTTCGAGGTGTTCGAAGGAGTGGAGCTGCACAATCTGTACGGTCCGACCGAGGCGTCGGTGGACGTCACGTCGTGGCAGTGCGACCCGGCAGACGTCAGCGGCAGTGTGGTGCCGATCGGCCGTCCGGTGGCCAACACTCAGGTGTTCGTACTGGACGCACACCTTGCCCCGGTTCCGGTCGGGGTGGTCGGTGAGCTGTATCTGGCGGGTGTGCAGTTGGCCCGCGGGTATGCGAACCGGCCGGGTCTGACTTCCGAGCGTTTCGTGGCGAATCCGTTCAGTGGTAGCGGTGGGCGGATGTACCGGACCGGGGACCGGGTGCGGTGGAACGCGGAAGGTGAGCTGGAGTACCTCGGGCGCGCCGATGATCAGGTGAAGATCCGTGGTTTCCGGATCGAGCCGGGCGAGGTCCAGGCCGTGATCGCCTCGCATCCGCAGGTCGTGCAGGCTGCGGTGATCGCCCGGGAGGACACCCCGGGAGACACCCGCCTGGTCGCCTACGTCGTCCCCGACGGCGAAGCCGACATCACCGACGAGGTACGGGAGTTCACCTCGGGCAGCCTTCCCGAGTACATGGTGCCGTCGGCCGTCGTCGTACTCGACGCGCTCCCTGTCACCGTGAACGGCAAGCTGGACCGTAAAGCCCTTCCCGCTCCGGATTACGCGGCCACGGCGGGTAGCGGTCGCGCCCCGGCGAACGTCCGTGAGGAGATCCTCTGCGCTGCGTTCGCCGAGGTCCTCGGTCTCGGCGCTGTGGGTGTGGACGACAACTTCTTCCAGCTGGGAGGGCATTCGCTGCTTGCCGTTTCGCTGGTGGAGCGTCTGAGGGCGCACGGTGTGACGGTGTCGGTGCGGGCGTTGTTCGACGCGCCCACGCCGGCCGGTCTCGCCGCCGCTGCGGGCGTGGAGGAGGTCGCCGTTCCGGCGAACGGCATTCCGGACGACGCGGTCGAGATCACTGCGGACATGCTGCCGCTGGTGGAGCTGTCGACGGCCGAGATCGAGGAGATCGTGGCGGGTGTGGAGGGTGGTGCGGCCAATGTTGCCGACGTCTATCCGCTCGCGCCTCTGCAGGAGGGTCTGCTCTTCCACCATCTCCTGGCCGATGGCGGCGAGGACGCGTATGTCATGCCGCGGGTGTTGAAGTTCGACTCCCGTGAGTGGCTGGATGCGTTCCTCGGCGCGCTGCAGCAGGTAGTGGACCGGCATGACGTGTTCCGCACCGGGATCGTCTGGGAGGGACTGCGCGAGCCGGTCCAGGTCGTGCGCCGGCACGTCGTCCTGCCGGTCACCGAAGTGCAACTCGATCCGAAGGCGGACGATGCCATAGCCGAGTTGATCGCTGTCGGCGGCCTGTCGATGGATCTCGGCCGCGCGCCGCTGCTGGACATCCACACAGCGCTCGAGCCGGGCACAGACCGGTGGCTGGCCCTCGTGCGGATGCATCACATGGTGCAGGACCACACGGCGCTGGAAGTGGTGCTGGAGGAGGTGGAGGCGTTCCTCACGGGTCGGGGTGACGAACTGGCCGAGCCTCTGCCGTTCCGGAACTTCGTCGCACAGGTACGTGGCGGGGTCGAACGCTCCGAGCACGAGCGGTTCTTCGCCGACCTGCTGGGCGATGTCACCGAGCCCACGGCCCCCTTCGGGCTGGTGGACGCCCGTGGTGACGGCGCAGGCGTGGTCCGGGCCGAGCTGGCCTTCCCGGCGGCGTTCGTCGGCCGGGTCAGGGAGGTCTCGCGTCGGCTGGGCGCGAGCCCCGCCACGGTCATGCATGTGGCGTGGGCGCGGGTGCTGGGCGCGGTCAGCGGCCGTGACGACGTCGTGTTCGGCACAGTGCTGTTCGGCCGGATGAATGCCGGTTCGGGCGCGGACCGGGTGGCCGGCCCGTTCATGAACATGCTGCCGGTGCGGGCGCGGGTGGCCGGAGTCGGCGTGCTCGACGCGGTATCCGACATGCGTGCCCTTCTGGCCGGGCTGCTGGAGCACGAGCATGCCCCGCTCGCGGTCGCGCAGCAGGCCAGCGGGGTGGCGGCCGACGTACCGCTGTTCACCTCGATGTTCAACTACCGGCACAACACCGGCCACGGCGCCGGTTCCGCCGAGAACACCGAGGGCCGGAGCGGTGGGCTCGACGGCGTCCGGATGGTGTTCACGCAGGACCGGACCAACTACCCGCTGTCGGTCGCCTTCGACGATGACGGGGACGCACTCGTCCTGGCCGTGGACGCGGTGGCTCCGATCGACCCCGAAGCGGTGTGCGCGATGCTGCGTACTGCCGTGGAGGGACTGGTCACGGCACTGCAGGACGTGCTGGACGGCGGTGCGGACAGCCCCCTGAGCGCAGTGGATGTGCTGGGTGAGGGGGAGCGGCGTCGGGTGTTGGTGGAGTGGAACGACACGGCGGTGGAGATGCCGGGAGTGTCGGTGGTGGAGCTGTTCGAGGGGTGGGTGGCGCGGACGCCGGATGCGGTG
>NZ_JBITER010000118.1:0-4784 GCF_044455345.1 Streptomyces sp. NPDC051286
GAGGGGCCCCGGACCACCCCCCACCGGGCAGGCGAACGGTGCCACCAGGGGCCAGACGCACACATCAAGCCCGTCCGGCGATTGAGGACAAAACCGCCCACCCCGTGGGCCCGAACCCGCCGCGCGCGGCAACCCCCGCACACCCAGCCCGTCCGGCGTTTGAGGACGGAACCGCCCACCGCGTGGGCCCGAACCCGCCGCGCGCGGCAACCCCGCACAGCCAGCCCGCCCGGCGCTTGAGGACAAAGACGGCGGCCACTTTCGGGCGCCAGCAATACGAAGTTGTTTCGCTGCCCCCAAGGGGGCACTGCGCACAGGTGCGGGCCCACTACCCTTGAGGGGTGACTATTCGCCTGTACGACACCAGCGCCCGGCAGATCCGTGACTTCGTCCCGCTCACAGAGGGCTGTGTCTCGATCTACCTCTGTGGCGCGACCGTCCAGGCCGCCCCGCACATCGGGCACATCCGGTCCGGGCTGAACTTCGACATCATGCGCCGCTGGTTCGCCTACCGCGGCTACGACGTCACGTTCATCCGGAACGTCACCGACATCGACGACAAGATCATCGGGAAGTCGTCCGAGCAGGGCCGCCCCTGGTGGTCGATCGGGTACGAGAACGAGCGCGCGTTCAACGACGGCTACGACGCGCTCGGCTGCCTCCCGCCCACCTGCGAACCGCGCGCCACCGGCCACATCACTGAGATGGTCGAGATGATGCGCGGCCTGATCGAGCGCGGTCACGCCTACGAGGCCGACGGGAACGTCTACTTCGACGTTCGGTCGTTCCCCGGCTATCTGGAGCTCTCCAACCAGGACCTGGACGACCTGCGCCAGCCGTCCGGCGAGGGCGAGACCGGCAAGCGCGACCAGCGCGACTTCGCGATGTGGAAGGCGGCCAAGCCGGGCGAGCCCAGCTGGGAGACGCCGTGGGGCCGCGGCCGCCCCGGCTGGCACCTGGAGTGCTCCGCCATGGCGCACAAGTACCTCGGCACCGCCTTCGACATCCACGGCGGCGGCATCGACCTGATCTTCCCGCACCACGAGAACGAGATCGCCCAGGCGAAGGCCTACGGCGACGAGTTCGCGAAGTACTGGGTGCACAACGGCTGGGTCACCATGTCCGGCGAGAAGATGTCGAAGTCGCTCGGCAACTCGGTGCTCGTCAGCGAGATGGTCAAGGCGTGGCGCCCCATCGTGCTGCGCTACTACCTCGGCACCCCGCACTACCGGTCGATGATCGAGTACAGCGAGGAGGCGCTGCGCGAGGCGGAGTCCGCGTTCGCGCGAATCGAGGGCTTCGTCCAGCGGGTCATCGAGAAGGCCGGCGGCGAGGTCGTGGCCGCCTCCGAGGTGCCGCCCGCGTTCGCCGAGGCGATGGACGACGACCTGGGCGTCCCGCAGGCGCTCGCGATCGTCCACACCACCGTCCGGCAGGGCAACTCCGCGCTCGCCGCCGACGACAAGGAAGCGGCGGTCGCCAGACTCGCGGAGGTCCGCGCGATGCTCGGCGTCCTCGGTCTCGACCCGCTCGACGAACACTGGGCGGGGGAGAGTGACCGCGGCGAGGATCTGCACGGGGTCGTCGACTCGCTCGTACGCCTCGTCCTGGACCAGCGCCAGTCGGCCCGCGACCGCAAGGACTGGCCCGCCGCCGACGCCATCCGCGACCAGCTCAACCAGTCGGGCCTCGTCATCGAGGACAGTCCGACGGGCCCACGGTGGACACTCGGCCCGCGCCAGTAGGCCGTCCGTGTGCCGCCCGGCGTCCCGGGCGGCACACTTTCATTACGTACGCACGTCTGAAGCAACGAAACAGGTAGGTCATGGCCGGGAACAGCCAGCGCAGGAACCGCCGCACGTCCAACAAGAAGGGCATGCAGGTCGGCAGCGGTGGGCAGCGTCGCCGTGGCCTGGAAGGCAAGGGACCGACGCCGCCCGCCTCCGCCCGCAAGGGACACAAGAAGAACCGGATGGCGAACGCCCAGGCCCGACAGGCCGCTGCCCGCCGACCCGCCCCGCGGCGTGGTGGCGCCAAGGGCACGTCCGAGATGGTCGTGGGCCGCAACCCGGTCTACGAGGCGCTGCGCGACGGCGTCCCGGCGACCACTCTGTACGTCCAGCAGTACATCGACAACGACGAGCGGGTGCGCGACGCGCTCCAGCTCGCCGGCCAGCGCGGCAACATCAACCTGATGGAGGCGCCGCGCCCCGAGCTCGACCGGATGACGAACGGCCTGAACCACCAGGGCCTCGTCCTGCAGGTCCCGCCGTACGAGTACGCGCACCCGGAGGACCTCACCGCTGCCGCGTACGACAACGGCGAGGACCCGCTGATCGTCGCCCTCGACGGCGTCACCGACCCGCGCAACCTCGGTGCGGTCGTCCGCTCCGTCTCCGCGTTCGGCGGCCACGGCGTCGTCGTGCCGGAGCGCCGTGCGGCCGGGATGACGGCGGGCGCCTGGAAGTCCTCGGCGGGCACGGCGGCCCGTACGCCGGTCTCCCGGGTGACGAACCTGACCCGCGCCCTGGAGGGCTACCAGAAGGCCGGCCTCACGGTCGTCGGCCTCGCCGCGGACGGCGAGCACACCGTCCAGGACCTGGAGGCGCTCAGCGGCCCCGTCGTCATCGTCATCGGCAGCGAGGGCAAGGGCCTGGGCCGTCTGGTCGGCGAGACCTGCGACTACCTCGTCCGGATCCCGATGCCGGGCGGCGCGGAGTCGCTGAACGCCGGCGTCGCCGCGGGCATCGTGCTGTACGAGGCGGCCCGGCGCCGCGTCTGACCGGGCCGGCTCCCGGACGGGCCCGAGAGCGGCCGTCCGGGAGCCCGCACTGCCGGACGGCGGCGCAGGGCTCCGACCTCGGCAGACGCGGCGGCACCGACCGCCGCGCTCACCCCGGCCACCGCCCCGCCCGGGCCTGTTGACGGGTCTCGGACACATCGGGGCCGTCAAGGCAGTGTCCTAATCACACATCACTCGGTTAGATGAGTGTGGACACCAGAACGCCTCGGTTCGACGAACTACCCGCCCTGAGCATGGCCAAGGTGGACTGCGATCCAGCGCAGGTCATCGTCAACCACGCCAGCTTCCGGGTGCAGCTCGCCCCCGGCCAGCGCGCACGGGTGCGCGGTGCCGCCCCCGCGGGGTCCGCCAGGGTCCCCGCCATGAGCGGCAGCGGGGCGGGACGCGGCAGGCGCTCGCCCGTCGTGTGGAGCGGCAAGTCCGCCCCCGGCGACCCCGGCGCCACCGGACTCCTCCAGGCCGTACGGAACTCCACCGCGGTCGGCCTCGACGGCGGGTACGGCCCGTACGGCGACGAGTTCGGCGGCTCGGGCGCCACCCAGGTCATCCCGCGCCTGGACGAAACCCAGCCCACCCCCATCATCCCCGCCCCCCAACGGTCCGGCGGCCGCCACGGGCAAGGCCCGCTGCTGCCCCCGATGCGACAGGCGGTCGGCGCCTACGACGCCGTCGACACCGGCCCGTACGACCATGAGCCGTACGAGGACGACGAGTTCGACGAGACCGTCGGGAGCAGGTCGCACCGGCACAGCGCCGACACCGTCCGGCACGCGTACTACCCCGGACGCCGGATGAACCTCGGGGTCGTCCTCCTGCCGATGCGGGTGTTCCTCGGCTTCATCTCCATCTGCGCAGGCATGGGCAAGCTCTGCGACCCCGTCTACTTCGACGGCGGCGAGCGCGGCTCCATGGTCAAGTGGCTGACCTCGCTGCACCCTTGGGGACTCGCCGAACCGCTGCGGGACTTCGCACTCTCGCACCCGGTCGGGGCCGGACTCACCGTCGCCTTTCTCCAGGTCGTCGTCGGCGTCCTCACCGTCCTCGGCCTCTGGCAGCGGGTCGCCGCCTCGGTCGGCGCCCTGCTCTCCGCCGCGCTGCTGGTCACTGTCAGCTGGCGGACCGTCGCCGTCTACGACGCGCCGGACATCATCTACCTCGCCGCATGGAGCCCGCTCGTCATCGCGGGCGCCCCCGTCTACTCCGTCGACGGGCGCCTGGCCGGCGAGGCATGGCGCAGGCTCGGCCCGCGCTCCGCGATCTGGGACCTGCGCCGCCGGGTGCTGCGCCGCGGCGCCGTCGTCGCCACCGTCGTCGTCGGGCTCACCCTGCTCATCGGTTCGATGCTCGGCGGCGCCGTCCGCTCCTCCGAGGTCGTCACCGTGCCCGGACCGAACGACAACCCGACCAATCAGCTCCCCGGCTCCCCGCTCCCGCAGGAGTCGGGCAAGGGCAGGGCCTCGCGCAGCCCCGCCGGACAGAAGCCCTCCCCGGCGCGCTCCAGCGCCGCTGCCACGCCCTCCGCACAGGCGTCCACGCCCGGCACGGACAGCGTCCGCGAGTCCGGCCGGGCCGCCGGCGCCGACGCCGGACAGCCCAGCCAGACACAGGGCACCGGGCAGCAGCCCCCGCAGCAGACGACCCCGCAGCAGCCCCCGACGACCAGCGCCGGACCGAGCTCCTCCGGCTCCACCGGCACGGGCGGCGGCTCCACCAGCGGTGGTTCGACCGGCGGCGGCTCCACGGGGTCGACGTCCGGCGGCACGTCGGGCGGCGGCCGCAACCCGATCGGCGGCCTGCTCGGCTGAGAGCCTGTCGGGTGACCTCTGATCGGGCGGCCGCGCCGGAGGTCATCCGACAGACTCTGAGCCGCACGTCACGCGGGAGGGGGGGGGGGGGGCCCGCCCCCGGGCCCCCCCCCCCCCCCGGCGCCCCCCCCCCCCCCCCCCCCCCCCCCCCCCCCCCCCCCCCCCCCCCCCCCCCC
>NZ_JBITER010000119.1:0-4765 GCF_044455345.1 Streptomyces sp. NPDC051286
TTTCGTACCGTCGCAAGTCGAAACGTAGCCGGGGTACGGCGTGTTCTGCATATCAGCCCAGGTCAACGACCCACGGAAGCGACAGGGGAGCCCCAAAAGACCCTGCCACACAAGATCAAGTAACGCTGACGGAATCACAAGACACTAGGCATCGCCGACGTCGGGGCGGCTTCCGTCTTCGGAAGACCGGCTTCCACACCTGGCGGGGTACCGGCCGAGGAGGGGCAAGGAGCTCCGCGTCCTCGTCCCAGTTGGACCAGCCGTCAGGTTGGAAAAGGCTCACTGAGCGTTTTTCATCCTCGGTCTGACCTGGTCAGATGCAAGTAAGGACGGCCTGAACCAGGGTGGTGATGCGGATGATGGAACACCTCAGCTTCCGCAGGTCAGCGGCCAGTCCTTCAGCGTGGCCGTGGCCTGCTCGCCCAGGGCCCGGATCTTCCCATGGGGGACGTTCACTGCCTGCTGACCTGCGGGCCGGTTCTCCCACTGGCCGCGGTAGGGCACCAGGACCGCGGGGCCGGTACCTTGGTACCCCTTGTCCGCGAAGCAGATCGCCTCCGCTTCCCCGAATGAGCCGCCCGCCGAGATCGCAGAAGCCTGCCGTGGAGCGGCAGCGACAGGGTGGGTTGGGCTGATGGAGTCGGCTACCTACCTCAAACTCGACCGATGCGGCGCTGAATCATTGGTCATCAGCGGCTGGTTCTGCGTCGTAGGGCTCGAATTCGATGTAGTCGAGGGGGTCCTCGTCGCGGCGTCCGAGCGGGGGCAGGTCCTCGGTCGCGAACCGGCCGCGCAGCCACTCCAGCAGGGTTTTGGTGAGGTTGGTGTTGAGCGGTGGGCCTTGGTCGGCATGGCGCGGTACAACGATCAACGGCCAGTTGTCCGGTGTGGCACCTTCGGTCAGCCAGCACAGCTGGTCGCCGTCGATGGAGTCGGCGAAGGGCAGGAATGAAGTTCCCCCCTGATGTTGGACAGCGGTTACTTACGCTGCGGGGGTGAAGTCGTGCTGCAGCCTGGCTCGGGTTTCGAGTGGGGTGAGGTACCCGAACTCGGGGTGCCTGCGGAGCCTGGTGCGGTTGTACTCGACCTCGATGAAGCGGAAGACGTCAGCGCGGGCCGCCTCGCGGCTCTCCCAGACGGCGGTGCCGATCTCCGCTTTCAGCAGTCCGAAGAAACTCTCGGCTGCGGCGTTATCGTAACATATGCCGGTTCGCCCCATGCTCTGTCTCAGGCACAACTCCCTTATCTCGCGGCGGAATTCGCCGCTTGTATATTCGCTTCCACGGTCGGTGTGCATGATGCAGCCGCCCTGAAGGCCGCCGCGGCCGGCGGCCATCCGCAGGGCGTCGGTGACGAGCTCGGCGCGGTGGTGTTCGGCCATCGCGTACCCGATCACCTCGCGCGTCGCCAGGTCGATGACGGTCGCGAGATACCACCAGCCCTCGATCGTCGGCAGGTAGGTGATGTCGCCGACGAGCTTCGTTCCGGGCCGGGTAGCGGTGAAGTCGCGGCCGACCAGGTCCGGGGCCGGTGCGGCCTTGGTGTCCTGCTGCGTCAGGTGGCGGCGCCTGCGGCGGGTGACGCCGCGGATGTCACGCTCGCGCATGATCCGCTCGACCTTCTTCCGGTTGATCGCATGGCCCTTGCGCCGCAGCGCTGCGTGCACGCGCGGGGCGCCGTAGGCACCCCGTGAGGAGGCGTGGATCTCGCGGATCTCCTCTATCAACTCGTTTTCCACCCAATGCCGTTCGGCTGCTGCCGGCCGGGCCGCCAGCCAGGAGTAGTAGGTGGAGCGGTTGATCCCCGTGACACGGCACAGCAGAGCCACGCTGTAGCCGGCGGGGTTGGTCTCGGCGGCCTTCTCCGCGTCGATGAAGCGGCACAGTGTGCCTACTTCATCGTCTCCTTCGCGAAGAAGGCCGCTGCTTTTTTCAAGATCTCGATCGTCTGCTGCTGTTCCCGGTTCTCCCTGCGCAGCCGCTGGAGCTCTTCCTTCTCCGCCGTGGTCAGCGCGCCGGGTACCCCCTCGCCGCGGTCAGTCTTCGCCTGCTTCACCCAGCCGCGAAGACCCTCCGGACTCACGCCGAGTTCCCGGACGACCTCGGTGACATTCCGCCCTGACGACCGGACCAGTGCCACCGCGTCCCGCTTGAACTCCGAGGTGTACCGCTTGCTCATATTGCTCTTGCCACTCAACCTGGACTGCTTCCTCCGGGACCAATCCGTCCCAGTATCAGGCTGTCCACTTCAGAGGGGGAACTTCATCTCGCTGCTCCCCAAGCGCGTGGAAGTGAAGGCGAAGGGGGGCCAGGAGACCGAGTTCGCGTACGTGATCGTCGATGACGGCAAGGGCAGGAGCCTGGTCCAGATCAACGTTCAGGGCGATATGTCGGACGTCAAGGACCGGCTCTTCGGCGCGGACGCCGAGACGCTGCCCGACGGCACCAAGGTCGTGACGCGGAAGGAGCCCGGCGAGAAGAGCGGCGCGGGAGTCGTGATGTGGACCGCCGACACCATCAGGCCCGACGGCATGCGGGTGGTCGTCAGCGCGTTCAACACCGGCGATCAGAACTCCGCGGCGACGCGTGACACCCCCGCGCTGACCATGGAGGAGCTGCAGACGATCGCCCTCAGCCCGAAATGGCTGAAGCTTCTTTGAGCGACTGCTGTGAGAGACGGCCCAGGAGGTCAACGCAGCGCCGCGGTCGCTGCGTCGGCTCAGGAGGCCCTGCCTGTGCGGCGCGGGTGATCAGCGCAGCTTGGCCTTGTCGGCCGTGCCGTAGCCGAGCGGGGTGAGGAAGCGGATCTCGGGCTCGGCGGAGAGCAGCTCGCCCACCCGGCCCATGGCTTCGGCGAGGTAGGGGGCCTGGCTGTGCGCGTCGACGGCCTCCTGCGAGGCCCAGTGCTCGACGAGGACCAGGGTGAGCGCGTCGGCCGCGTCCTCATGTGCCGCGAACGTGAGGCAGCCCTCGTACTCGTGGGTCCGCGCGACCAGCGACTCGATGACCTTGCGGGCCTCGTCCGTCTTGTCCTCGCGCAGACGAAGGGTGCTGATGACAACCACAGATTCCATTGCTGATGCTCCTTGGTAGCGCGCCGGCGGGCCCGGCGCGCTACCACTGAAGCACGCATCCAGCGAGGGCGGAAGATCCGTTATCACCAGGTGGGAATCGCCCTACGGGCTGGTCAGAAGAACTCTGACCAGGGCTGGTCCCAGATCTGCTTCACGCACAGAATCAGGAAGAGGAGACCGGCGACGGCCAGCATGACGTTGCTCAGCACGCCGTTGCGCCATTCCCTCGGCGTACGCGAGGAGTTGAGCAGCCACATCAGCGTGCCCGCGAGGAACGGGAGGAAGGCCGCGCCCAGGACGCCGTACAGAATGATCAGGCGGAAGGGCTGGCCCTGGAACAGCAGCACGATGGGCGGGAACGTCAGCCACAGAAAATACGCGCGGAACGGCCACGACTTTTCCCGCTCGCCCGAGGCGACTTCCTCCCCCGTCGTCGCCGCGCGCTTGCGGTAGCGCTCCACGAAGTCCGCGAACATCAGGCTCACGCCGTGCCAGACGCCGATCAGTGAGGTGAAGGACGTCGCGAGAAGCCGATCAGGAAGAACTTGGCGGTCGCCGCGCCGTACTCCGCCTCCAGAATGTCGCCGAGCTGGATCAGGCCCTTGTCGCCGCTCGCGATGGCCACGTTGACGGAGTACAGCAGCTCCGCGCCGACAACGAGCATGGCGACCACGAAGATGCCCGTGGTGGCGTACGCGACCCGGTTGTCGAGCCGCATCACCTTCATCCAGCCGGTGTTCGTCCAGCCCTTCGCGTTGACCCAATAGCTGTACGCCGCAAGATCTTCGGGTTGATCATGGTGGAGGGGGTCGTTTGTGGAGGGCATGTCGCCGTCGTACAAGGGGCACCGGTATCCGGTCGAGGTGATCTCGCACTGCGTGTGGCTGTACTTCCGGTTCCCGCTCAGTTTCCGTGAGGTCGAGGAGCTGATGCTGGAGCGCGGTGTGATCGTCTCGTACGAGACGATCCGCCGCTGGTGCCTGAAGTTCGGTCAGCAGTACGCCAACGGACTGCGCCGCCGGCGGCCCCAGCCCGGCGACAAGTGGCATCTGGACGAGGTCTTCATCAAGATCAACGGTGAGCAGAAATACCTGTGGCGGGCTGTCGACCAGGACGGCAACGTGCTGGACATCCTGGTGCAGAGCCGCCGGGACACGGCTGCGGCCAGGCGCTTCTTCCGCACGCTGCTGACGAAGACGGGCGGGGTGCCGCGGGTGATCGTCACGGACAAGCTCCGCTCCTACGGCGCGGCCCACCGCAAGGTCATGCCCTCCGTCGAGCACCGTTCCCACAAGGGTCTGAACAACCGGGCCGAGAACAGTCATCAGCCCACCCGGCAACGCGAACGGGCGATGAAAGGCTTCCGCAGCGTGGGCGCCGCGCAGCGGTTCCTGTCCGCGTTCAGCGGCATCTCACCCCACTTCCGGCCCCGCCGCCACCTGATGACCGGCACCCAACACCGCGCCGAAATGACCGTCCGCTTCGCCATCTGGGAGCAGATCACCGGCATCACCGGCCGGCCTGCCGCGGCCTGAGTCCAGGGCCGGCACCCGGCCCCACCACACCTCAACACACCGTCAGACACCCACACACCCAACAACGTGACTGTGAGGATGATCGGGTGCCGCTCCGAGCGGTGGCCTGACCCGCAACGTGACTGGCCGTGTGCCTTGGCGTTGATCTGTCGGCCGC
>NZ_JBITER010000120.1:0-4566 GCF_044455345.1 Streptomyces sp. NPDC051286
CCGGACCCACGCGACCTCGTCCTGCAGGCGCTCGGCGATGTTCGCACGGCCGGACAGCTCCTCGTCGTCGCTGCCGTCCGGGTCTTCCGGGGCCGGCCAGCCCGCGGCACGCAGCAGCCCGAGCGCGGCGTCCAGGGCGTCGAGGTCGGCGCCCTGGGTGAGCTGGTGCACCCGGGTCGGCGACAGCCCCGCCGCCTCGGCGACCTTCCGGACGGAGACCTTCTCGTGCCGGGCGGCAGCCAGGGCCCAGTCCCGCTCTCGCTCAGCCTGCTCCAGCCGCCACGCGGCCCGCTGCACCCGCGCCAACACACGCCGCTCGCGGCGGAACTTCTTCAACCACTCCGTCACCCGCGACAGCCTGCCACTCTGCCCCACACCACCCATCAGTGTTCAGGAAACTGAACGCCGTAGCGGTGATCCCTGCTCGGATACTCCTCGGCCCCCGAACTGCTCTCCGAGAGCGCGGACTGAAGCACGCCGCCGCACCGGTGATCGACGAGGCTTTCACCGGCGTCCAGGGCCAGTTGGGGACCACGGCGGCCTGCCGCCTGACCGGACGCTCACGCGCCATCCACTACCGCCGCCTCAGCCCGAAGCCGAAGCCCGCACCGTCCCCAAGACCCACGCCCGCCTCGGCCCTCTCACCGGCCGGGCGGGCCCAGGTCCTGGCGCTGCTGAACCGGCCGGAGTACGTCGACCTGCCACCCGCCCAGGTGTGGGCACGTGAGCTGGACGCGGGGAACTACTGGTGCTCGCAGCGGACGATGTACCGGATCCTGTCCGCCGCCGGGCAGAACGGCGAACGCCGCCGCCAGGCCACCCACCCGCCCAGGACGATCCCCGAACTGGTCGCCAACGGGCCCTCGGAGATTTTGACCTGGGACATCACCCGACTGCCCGGCCCGGCCAAGGGCATCTGGTTCCACGCCTACGTGATCATCGACATCTTCAGCCGGTACATCGTCGGGCACACCGTCGAACTGGCTGAAACGGCTGAGCGGGCCGAGGAGTTGATCCGCGAGACCATCGAGCGCAACGGCATCGTGCCCCACACCGTCCACGCGGACCGCGGCACCTCCATGACCAGCAAGAAAATCTCCCAGCTACTGATCGACCTTGGCGTCACCCGGAGCCACTCCCGCCCCAGGGTGAGCAACGACAACCCCTTCAGCGAAAGCCAGTTCCGCACCACCAACTACGCACCCGACTACCCCGAACGCTTCGACTCCCTGGCACACGCCCGGAAGTGGATGGACGCGTTCATCGCCTACTACAACCACGAGCACCGGCACTCCGGGATCGGCCTGCACCCCCCGCATCCGTGCACTTCGGCACCGCCCACGAGGTCAGGGACCAGCGGTCCGTCGCCCTCGCCGAGGCCTACGAACGCCACCCCGAACGCTTCGCCCGACGGCCGAAACCACCCGAGATACCCGGCCAGGTCTGGATCAACGACCCCGCCAAACGAGCATAATCCGAACCACAAAACTCATAGCGATATAAACGTCTCATTTGACTTGACAACTACCGAGCGGGCGGCGTGTTCGTCACCTGGTTGGCTTGCAGCTGACTCGTCTGCTGGTGTCTGGTCGGTCATGGGGCGTGGAGTGGTGTCCGGTGCAGCACCGGAGCTCTGCCGGTCTCTGCTTTCACCATCGAGCTGATGGTCTGCTACTCATCATGACCCTTCGCGTTCCAGACGTGGGCTGATAGGTGACCGATGAGTCGTCAGGCCCCGGTCGTCGCGCCGCCAGGAGCGCGAGGCTGCCCGAACTCTGGAGCAGCACCGGCACGAAGAACTGGCCTGGCCGGAGGCGGTCTGGGAGTGCCAGTCTTGCCAGGCCGATGTCGATCCCGGCACGGAGGGCCTCGACGGCCATTGCCCCACGCAGGGCAGTCTGTGCCCGGACTGCGAACACACCCGCCGAGAAGAAGTGCAGCAGCGCGTCGCCGCTGAAGACATGGCCAGCGCAAATGGCATTTTTGCCCGCCTGAAGACCCGAACTCCGCATCGGCGAACAGCTCCCCGAACGGCACTGTCACATTGGCTGACCGGGTGGGATGATCTTCGGGTTGGTCATGGTGGAGGGGAAGTCGTCGGTGGAGAGTGCGTCGCCGTCGTACAAGGGGCATCGGTACCCGATCGAGGTGATCTCCCACTGCGTGTGGCTGTACTTCCGCTTCCCGCTCAGCTTCCGCGAGGTGGAGGAGCTGATGCTGCAGCGCGGCGTGATCGTCTCCTATGAGACGATCCGCCGCTGGTGCATGAAGTTCGGGCAGGCCTATGCGAACGGACTGCGCCGCCGCCGGCTGCGGCCCGGGGATAAATGGCATCTGGACGAGGTGTTCGTGAAGATCAACGGGGAGCTGAAGTACCTGTGGCGGGCCGTCGACGCCGGCGGCACCGTTCTGGACGTCCTCGTGCAGAACCGGCGGGACAAGGCCGCCGCCCGGCGCTTCTTCCGCCGCCTGCTGAAGAAAACGCGTGCGGTCCCGCGGGTGATCATCACCGACAAGCTGCGCTCCTACGGCACCGCCCACCGTGAGGTCATGCCATCGGTGGAGCACCGCTCCCACAAGGGCCTGAACAACCGGGCCGAGAACAGCCACCAGCCCACGCGGCAACGCGAGCGCGCGATGAAAGGCTTCCGATCGGTGGGTGCCGCACAACGGTTCCTGGCCGCGCTCAGCGGTATCTCACCGCACTTCCGACCTCACCGCCACCTGATGACCGCCTCGAACTACCGCACCGAGATGACCGTCCGCTTCGCGATCTGGGACCAGATCACCGGCGCTGCCAACCTGCCCACCACGGCCTGAACACAGGCCCGGGACGCGGGCCCACCACGCCCCGACGCACCAACAGACAGCCACGCACCCAACAACGTGACAACGCCCGTGGCACGCCTTCAGCTCGGGACGGAGTGCGTCCTTGCCGGACTTCTTGTCCGCGAAGATCTTCCGGCACCCGGCGGCGGTGAGCGCGTCGAGCTGCCGCTCCAGCTTCTGCCCGCTGGTCGACACCCGGGCGTACCCGATTTTGATCTCGGTGCAGACGAGGGGTTCGGCGACGAGGAGGCCCGGCTCGGCCGGTGCGGGGGTGGTCATGGCCCCGGATCATGTCAGAAAACGGTGGTCCGGAGTTCTTGAAGGTCCCAGGTTTTTGAAGGGTTTTTGAAGGCCCTGGGGGTCCGGGCGACCCTTCGGGAGAGATCTTCAGAAAACGAAGGTTTTTTGACGTCTACCCTCACGTGCGATGGCTCCGACGCGCGGGCCGTGTCGGTGGTGAGGGCTAAGGTGCGCTGTCGTGGACGCTGCTGATCTCGACTACCGGGCCCGAACGCTGACGGGCTGCATTCCTCCGCTGCTGGTGTCGCGGCTTCTCGAACTCGGTCATGAGCGGGAAGTGGAGTTCCAGGCCGGCCGCGGGGAGTGGTTCTGCGCGCTGGAGTGGGCACGGCTGCTCGGGCATCGGGGCCAGCGCGAGCAGGCGTTGGAGGTGCTCGCTCCGTACATCGCCACGAACTGGTGGCCAGCGGCCAGAGCTCGGGCGGAGCTGCTGGAGGGCTGGGGCCGGGTGGAGGAGGCGATCGCGCTGTCCCGCCCGTACGCGGAGGCCGGTGACCGGCTGGCGCTGGTCTTCCTCGCGCGCCTGCTGGCCCGCCACGGCCGCAGCGGCGAGGCGTTCATGCTGCTGCGTGCCGGGATCCAGGACTGGTTTCTCGCCGAGTGCCTGGTCGACGTCGCCGAAGCGGCGGGCATGGACGAGGAAGCGGCGGCCCTGTTGGAGGTCCGGATAGAAGGGGCGGTCCCCGCTTGCAACGACCCCGACTGCAACAACCTCCGGATGGAACCGTCCAACGCAGTCGGCCTGCTCGCCACGATCAGGGAACGGCAGGGCCGGATCGAGGAGGCGATCGCCCTGCTGCACACCCGCGAGGCCACTTCTGTCAACGGCCGTGACCAGCTGGCCGACCTGCTGGCCAGGCACGACCGGATCACGGAACTGCGTGCGTACGCGGCGTCCGAGCACCACGGGCACGCCGCGCAGCGCCTTGCCGAAGTGCTGGAGGAACGCGGCAACGTGGAAGGCGCGATCGCCGCCTACCGCACGTTCGGTGCCACGCCGTCCGGCATGTGGCATGTGGCTGTACCGCTGTCCGAGATCCTGGTCCGGCACGGACGGAGCGACGAGGCGATCGAGGTGCTGCGCGCGCTCACCGAACACGACGCGGAGGACTGGATCGTCCACACTCTTTGCACCCTGTACGCCGACCACGGCCGGCCCCGGGACGGCCTGGCCCACCTCGATGCCATCAAGGCGCGAAGCGACGGCAAGGAGGACTGGGACCTCTTCCAAATGCGGCTTCCGCTCATGGCCGACTGCGGCCTGCTCGATGAAGCGATCGAGCAGGCGCGGGCGCACCCCGAGGGCGACACCTGGTACGCGGCCTGGGTCCTGTCCGACGTGGACTCTGCTGCGTAATTCCTGGGTCAGGCCGTGAGTCGGTAGGCGAGGCGTTCGAGGCGGCTGCTGCGGGTGTGGTGCTGGTCGTGTCCGGTCCA
>NZ_JBITER010000121.1:0-4384 GCF_044455345.1 Streptomyces sp. NPDC051286
TGGCATGTTCAACAACTGTGCCTGCATGTCCGCCAGTTACCCGCCCCAGCTGATCGACGAACTACAGCACACATGCTGATCTACGACTGAAGGGGCTATTACTCCAGTCGTAGATCGCGACCTGACACGGCGTCACCTACGTTGAATCGGCTGACGAGGATGACGACGGCCGGGTGCATCGGCATGTTCCGGGGCTACTGTTTGTCCAGCGGATGCCCCAGTTGGGTCGACTTCACGGCTGGGTGCGTCGCTCGGCTGCGTCGAACGCGGGCGCGAGCGGGGCCAGCGCCGCGCGGAGCTGGTCGGGCAGTGAGCCGGAGGGCACGACCAGTCCTCCGGCGCCGAAGCTCCCGGCGGCCTCTGCGTTCCCGGTCGGCTGGAGCCAGCCTTCCAGCGCGATGCGCACTGCCGCGGCCACGCCTGCCGCGAGAACGCGGGCTGTGTGCGTTCCGGCGTCATCCAGGCGTTCGGCGAGCACCGTCGTGAGAGGGTGCTCGATGCCGGCGGTGGTATCGAGGAACGCGTCGCGCAGCGCGGTCCGGGTGGTGATCAACAGCAGCGCCTGGTGTTCGTGCTCACCGGTGTTCGTGTACTGCTCGACCACTGCTTCGGTGACGGCGTCAGCCAGGCGCACTCCTGCGGGCCGGGCCGCGACCGCTGCCGCGATCCGCGCCTCCCGGTCCGCGGTAACAGCGGAGACGATCGCCTGCTCGCGGCTGGCGAAGTAGTTGTTGTAGGTGCGCGGCGAGACCCCAGCCGCCTCGGCGATGTCTTCGACCCGCACCTGGTCCGGTCCGCGCTCAACGGCCAGGCGCAGGGCCGCCTCGCGTAGCGCCTCGCGCGTGGCCTGCTTCTTCCGCTCCCGCAGCCCTGGTGGTGGTGTCGTCACGATGTCAGCGTTCCACACAGGGATGCGTGCACGCAAACTTGCGTGCACGCAGTTTTCCTGTCAGCCTCGATTCGGCCGAGACCGACAGAGGGGACGTCACCATGCGTGCAAGAGGAATGACCTACGACACCGGATTCGTCATGCACGGCCAGATATCCCGCGAGCAATTCGACCCTGCGGTGGTCCGGCGCGAGCTCGCCATCATCCGCGACGACCTGCACTGCAACGCGGTCCAGATCATCGGCGGTGACCCGGACCGACTGGAGTTGGCCGCCGGTGCCGCCGCCGAGCTCGGCCTGGAGGTCTGGTTCTCGCCCTATCCGTTGGAGCTGGATCTGGAGCAGATCCTCGCGCTCTTCCGTGACTGTGCCGAGCGAGCGGAACGGCTCCGACAGCAGGGGGCCACAGTCGTGTTCGTCGCAGGGGTCGAGCTGAGCGTGATGAACCGCGGCTTCCTGCCCGGAGAGAGCCCGGAGGAGCGGGTCGAGGAGCTGATGAGCCAACCCGAGCGGCGGGCCGAAGCGATGCGTGAGCTCGGCGTGCGCATCAACGCATTCCTCGGCGACGCCGCGGCCACGGTCCGCGAGCGCTTCCAGGGCAAACTCACCTACGCATCCATCCAGTTCGAGCAGGTCGACTGGACTCCCTTCGACATTGTGACGTTCGAGCTGATCCGCTCCGCCGAGGTCGCCGACCGGTTCCGGGACGCGGTGCGCACCCTGGCCCAAGGCCCGAAGCCGCTCGCCATCACCGGATTCGGCACCGCGGCCTACCGCGGCGCGGGAGACCGCGGTGGGCGGGTGCTGGAAGTGGTCGAGTACGACCCAGAGACCAAGGCCCCTGTACGGCTGAACGGCATATACGAGCGTGACGAGGCCGGCCAGGCCGCATATCTGAGCGAACTGCTGGAGATCTTCGAGACCGAGGGCGTGGACAGCGCGTTCGTGTTCCTGTTCGCCTTGCCTGGCTACCCGCACCGCCCGGACGGCGACCCCAGGGACGACTTGGACCGGGCCGGCCTGGGCATCGTCAAACTCCTCGAAGGGCGCCGGGGGCAGACCTACCCCGACATGGAATGGGAACCCAAGGCCGCCTTCACGGCAGTGGCGCAGCGGTATCGGAGGTGACAGGCCCCGCGCACAGTGACCACGGCTCGGGATCTGCACTGCGCCGCAGTGCAGATCCCGAGCAGATGGAAGCGGTATTCGCCGAACCCGGCGCAGACCTCGCGCCGGTCTACCGCCGCCGCGATCTGCGGGCCAACGGCATATTGTACCTGCGCGGGTTACTGATGCCGGGCGTTGCTGATGGCGATATCTGAATCTCCCCACCCAGTGCTCGGAGTGTCCTCAGAGTTGCCCGGCTTGATTCCCCAGGCACACCCGCGCTGACCTGCGGCCGGCCGCCAAGGGAAGGGGCCACCGATAGTCGGCTGCGTCGCGGGCGCGCGAGCCAACCGGGCGCGACTCAGCAGTCGTAGCGGTGGGTGTACGGGGTGTCGGGACAGATGCGGCAGACGAAGAAGTACATACCACCGAGGTCACCCAGGTCCATGTCGTGCCCGAACGCGTCGAAGGCAGCGGGGTCGGCCTCGGCCCGCCAGGACGGGGTCGCGGCCCCGTCCTGGCGGGAATCCTGGTCGTCCAGGGGGAGCCACCGGCCCATACCCGGTTCGGTCGCAGTGATGCTGAGCAGGTGTTCCATGCGGGTGCCGCAGCCCGCGCAGTCGGGCCAGTCCGGCGGCTGGGTCCACGCCGGGTAGCCGCCGACCTTGCTCTGCTGCGTGGTGGCCACCTCGAAGTAGTCGAAGCCCCGTTCCCCCTTCAGGGCCTCGAACCGCTCGTCGAGCAGCTCGCCGAGTCCCTCCGGCAAATCCCAGTTCGGGTACTCCACGGCCGGAGTGGGGGACACGGTGCACGGGCGCGGCAGGTAGTCCTCCTCCACGGTGTGCGGGCGGGGCGGTTCCCCGGCGGCGGCACCGTCGGCCGTCAGCGCAGTGCTGCGCCAGTGGAGCCGGGGGTTGGCCGCGTACTGGTCGTCCTCGTGCACGAGCGGGCACCACATGATCTGCAACAGGTCGGTGCCGGCAGGGAAGACGAGGCCGGGCACATCTCGTGCGTACAGCTGGACCACCGGGACCATGGCGACCGGCTCGGGCCCGACGGGCGCACTGAGCGGCTTGTAGTGGTCCGGTTCGGCACACATCGGCCAGGGCTCACCGGCCGGCCACAGCAGCGGCCCGCCAATGGAGCTTTCCTCCGGGCCGGGCTGCCCTGCCCGGGGGTAGAGGAGGGTGACCTCGCGGGCCGTGCCGACCAGCTCCGGAAAGACGGCCTCGACGTCGAAGGGGATTGGCGCGAGCGACCGGGGACTGGTCGGCCGGGCATGCTCGGTGCCCTGCTGTGTGTGGCCTGACGGCATGGAGTCTCCCGCTGCTGATGGTCGTCCGCCGCCGACCCTAGCCTCGCCCCGACAGCCGACGCATCCCGCCCCTACCTCCCACTGCACTGCATCCGGCCCTCCGGCGACAGACCCGCCACGCAGCGGCGCCTTCCGGACGTCCGTACCGCCAGGGCCCGCTGTGACAGCGGCGACAGCGGCCTCGTGGTCAAACGAGACTCTCGCTCTGTCGAGCAACAGACGCGCGCGGCGCTCGCCAAGGCTCCCCACTCCGTAGAACGTCGTACCGAATGAGGCGACGAGCATCCCTGGCCGATTTCAGAGAGCCCCATCATTGCGGGCAACTGCTGGTCGATCGCGGAGGCAGTCGGCCTGGACCGGCCGTATCGCCTGCACCACCTGCTCGAACGCGCCTGCTGGGAGGAGGACACCGCGAGGGACGCGGTACGCGCGTTCCTGACCCGGCACCTCGGCGCCGACGGCGGGGTCCTGATCTTCGACGAGACAGGACAGGCGAAGAAGGGGACGAAGACCGCGGCCGTGGGCCGGCAGTACTCCGGCACGATGGAAGGTGGGGGACGACTTCCAGGACTCAAAATCCACCGTCTCACTCGACCAGACCCAGGTCCGGCGCTACCGGGCATGGAAACGCCACGTCACCATGGCCATGGCGACCCTCGCCCTGCTCGCCGTGCTCGCGGCCATCGACAAGACCAACCAGCCCGCCCCTATCCTGCCCGACGATCCCGACCAGGACCCGCCGGCCGATTGCGGCGCGATCGCGCTGACCGTCCCCGAGGCCCAGCGACTGTTTCACCTGCTCACCACGCGCATCCGCGACCTACCGCCACCGGCCGCGCACGCCAGGATCACCCGGCATCTGAACTGGTCTGACTGGCGACGACAGCACCAGGCCCGAGCCCGCTGGCACCACTACCGAACCCGACTCGCCCTCGCTGAATGACACCGCGTCAGGTCGCGATCTACGACTGGAGTACTATCCCTTCAGTCGTAGATCAGCATGTGTGCTGTAGTTCGTCGATCAGCTGGGGCGGGTAACTGGCGGACATGCAGGCACAGTTGTTGAACATGCCG
>NZ_JBITER010000122.1:0-612 GCF_044455345.1 Streptomyces sp. NPDC051286
TCGGGCGCGGGCAAGGCCGGAGCCGTCGCCAAAGCCCTCTCCGCCGCCGGCAAAGCCGGCAAGGTCATCGACCCCATGACCTACATCGCCAAAGGCGCAGGCGCCGGCATCTCCAAAATCGGCGACATCACCAAGGGCCTCAAAGGCATCGGCAACATCGAGATCCCCAAGCTCCCGGACGGTTCATTCCAGCTGCCCGACGGACATCTGCTGGACCCCAACGGCAACCTGATTCCCCCGAACAGCACGATCCCGCACACCACCGTGCCGGGAACGTCGGGCCTGCCGACGTCCTGGCAGATTCAGCCGACGGCGGCGCCGGGAGTCCACGCGGGCGGGTTCGACCACGTGCCGAGCGGTGCGGGCAGCCATGTGCCGGGCGGAGTACCCCCCCACGTGCCGAGCGGCTCGTTCGGCCCCGCCCCGGCCAGCTTCGACCCAGCAGGCCACGTACCGGGAAGCCCCGCGTCGCACGTACCGAACGGCTCATTCGGCCCCGCCCCGGCCACGTTCGACCCGGCAAGCCACGTACCAGGAAGCCCCGCAGGCCACGTCCCCGGCGGACCCGCGGCGCACGTACCGAACGGCACATTCGGACCCGCCCCCGCGGCC
>NZ_JBITER010000122.1:711-4334 GCF_044455345.1 Streptomyces sp. NPDC051286
CTTCGACCCAGCAGGCCACGTACCAGGAAGCCCAGCAGGCCACGTCCCCGGCGGACCCGCGGCGCACGTACCGAACGGCACATTCGGACCCGCCCCCACGGCCTTCGACCCAGCAGGCCACGTACCAGGAAGCCCAGCAGGCCACGTCCCCGGCGGACCCGCGGCGCACGTACCGAACGGCACATTCGGACCCGCCCCGGCCACGTTCGACCCGGCAAGCCACGTACCAGGAAGCCCAGCAGGCCACGTCCCCGGCGGACCCGCGGCGCACGTACCGGGAGAACACCTCCCGACGGGCGCCGGGCACGACGTGCCGACCACGCACGGGCACGACGCACCAGGCACGCACGGACACGACGCTTCGCACCACGGCGGCCACGCCGACGACGCGGCCACGCACGCCGACGACGCGGCGCACGCCGGTGACACCGGTGGGCATATCGACCCGCACGGCGCCGCCGGTGACGCCCTGCACGGCGCGGACGAGGCGGCGACAGCAGGTCACCCCGGTATGGACGGGCCGGGTGTCGCCGGCGCGGCGGACGACTTCAAGTACACCCCGCACATGTCGGAAGCCGACTTCGACCGTCTCACGACGGCCGAGAAGCACCAGGTCGCCGCAGCCGAACTGACGGATGGAACCGTTCCGTTCGCTGATGACTGGGCAGCGATCGACTACGGCCGGGACTACTGGAACGACTACGTGAACGACCTGGACCCGTCCGCGAAACAGGCGCTCCGGGACTACACGGGGGACACGTTTCCCTCGTACAAGGACATGAACGGCTATCTGCGGGGCGACCCCTACTACGGCCCCCGGCCCGAGGTCCTGCACGACATCAGCGAGATGGACAGGGTCATGTCGACTCGCCCGGTCCCGGAGGACGTCATGGTCGTGCGCGGCACGGGCATCGGGCACCTGGACCTCGACTCGCCGCTGGAAATGATGGGCGGTACGTTCGGCGACGAGGGCTACCTCTCCACATCGCTCGGCAACCATCCGGTACCCAGCTTCGCGGGCAAGGAAGCGATCCTCCACCTCCGCGTACCGAAGGGGACGCCCGCACTGTGGCTGGAGAAGGTCAGCAAGTACGGCGTGGAGGAGCGTGAGATCCTGCTCGGGCGCGGCTCGGAGTACCGGGTGACCCGAGTCTTCGTGGACGAGGCGGGTAAAGCCCAGGTCTACGGCGAAATCCTGCCGAGATGACAGAGGAAGAGTTCATGACCAGCGAAAACCGACCCAATCCGCGCTTCGAAGAAGACATGCAGTTCAAGCGCATCGCCGGGCCACCCCGCTACAACCGTGTCGCACAGGGACCTGTGCAGTACGTACGGGTGGCCGCCGACAACGGCGTGGTGATCGGGTACGTCTGGGCCAACGACGAGGGCGAAGCCGCCGGCTGGGTGGTACCGCCGGGGCTCGGCGCCGCCGAGATCAACGCCGGTGCCGCATGGCTTCGGAAGCTGCGGGACGCGAAGGCACGCGACATCGCCCCCACCGCCCTGCTCGCCGAGCTGATCCGGGACACGAGCGACATCAAGGGCAGCGGGGTCGTACCGGGCTCGCTGACCGAGGCCCCGACGCTCGACGCTCTCAAAGAACTGGTGAGCAAGGGCTGACCTCTCCACAGATGAGCAGGGACCAGCGGGTCAACCCGCGCTTGAACGAGGATCTGTTGTTGCCCACCCCACCCCTTACGGCCGGGTGCACGACGGAGAACACAAGGGATGGCAATGTCAACTGGTACCCGTAAGGGCTGGTTGCCGCGCGAATACCCTACCGATCGAGCCGCCGCCCATCGACTGCGCGAGTGGCTGAAGGAATCGGACGGTAAGGGGCTCGACGCCGTGGGCCTCGACCTCAGCGCCGCAGATCTGTCGGGCGGGAACTTCGCCGAATCATGGTTCATCGAGGCCAGGTTGGTCGGTACGAACCTGGCTGGAGCGGATCTCTACCGTGCAGATCTCGAGGGAGCCGATCTGTCCGGAGCGGACCTGACCAACGCCTCGCTGGTGCGGGCAAACTTCGACGATGCGACGCTCCGGGGTACAACTCTTGACGGGGCCGACCTCGTCAAGGCTTCGCTCTACGACGTCGATGCCTCGGGGGCGAGTTTCCGCGGTACGCGACTGATGGGCGCATCCCTGTTGGACGTGAACCTCTGCGGGGCCGATCTGACGAATTCGGTGGCGGACGAGAACCCCTTCAAGGTCAAGATCGACGAGAACACCATCCTGAACGGCTTCTCAGGAACAGTTTTCGGTCCGGTCGAAGTTCTTACTGAAGAAGGCACCATGGAACTGGACGGTGACGACCTCGAGCAGTGGATTCGCGAGAGGAACGGGAATGTGAGGGTGATTCCTTCGCGAGCCGGAACGCAGTGATTGTCCGAGTGCCCCGGCACGTCTGAGCACCGGCTCGTGGAATTGACCATGTCGGCCAAGTGGCTCGGACTGTCGGCCGAGGTGGCGGTCTTCCTTCGCCCGGGTGAGACCGGATCCCTGCACGCCGACGTCGAGTTCGCGGGTCCGCTCGTCGCCCCAGTTGACGACCAGCGGGCCGGTCACCGGCGGATGTCGCCCGGCTCTGTCATGTGTTGGTCACAGCGGGGGCCGCTGGTTGAACCGTTGAGCCTGAGCAGTAAGGATATTGTCGTATCAGATCAGTTGGTGTGGCAGGGGGGAAGCGCATGAAGTTCGACATGGGGGCGCAGGTTCTGTCGACTCTGACGTCGCAGTCGCGTGGTTCGAGTGATGACTTGGGCGCGTTGATCCGTCAGCTGGTGCAGGCGGCCGCGCCGTTGGAGGGGAAGTTCAACGGCGCGGGGCGGGTGGCGTTCGACTCGTTCAAGAACCGTTCGGACGAGATCACCGCGGCGTTGAACGGTTCGCTTTCGGCGCTGCTGGGTGGTCAGTCGGGCATGGAGCAGGCGTTCGGTTCGGGTGACCAGGAGCAGGGCGACAACGCCCGGCAGCAGATGGGTGCGGCGAACTTCGACGCGGCCCGTTTCGGCGGACGCTGACCTGACCGCGCCCTGTTCGAAGGTGCACAGACCGAACCGGTTTCGCCGGTTCGCTGATTTCATGAATTCACGGGGAGTGTTTGTTGATGGCTGGTGACAGTGACCGTCGCGCCTATGACACGGGTGCGTCGGCGGATGCGCAGGGCAACATCCAGGTCGTGATCGCGCGTCTGGAGGAAGTGATCGCGGCGCGGGACGGCCAGGTGAAGGCCGCGATGGCGGACTTCACCGCGGACGGTGTGGCGGACGAGTACCACGGCAAGGAACTGCGGTGGAACCGGGCCTCGCAGGAGGTCAAGAACATCATCCAGCTGCTGAAGACAACGCTGGAGAAGAACGACGGCACCGCGCAGCACACCCTCACGCGGGCGAAGGCCGCAGTCGACAACATCGGCTGAGACTTCACCGGATCGGACTCCCGGGGGTGTTGGCCTTCGGCGCCGTGGTGGGTGCGGAAACGTTTTGTTCGACTGTTCGTGGTGGGTAGCCGAGGCACGGGGGGTGTGCTGGTGACCGGGTGGGATCTGAAGCCGCAGGGTATTCAGGGCGTGCTGAAGACGACGGGTGAGACCGCGGGGAAGATCGAGACGTACGCGAAGT
>NZ_JBITER010000123.1:0-4316 GCF_044455345.1 Streptomyces sp. NPDC051286
TGGACCGGACACGACCAGCACCACACCCGCAGCAGCCGCCTCGAACGCCTCGCCTACCGGCTCACGGCCTGACCCTGGAATTACGCAGCAGAGTCAACAGTCGGTTCAAAGCTTGGACATGAAGACGCAGATGCCCTCTGAACTGGGATGATGGGACTTCCTAGGGTTCCATGTCCACAGAATCGGAGTGCATCCGCGGGCGCTGTCACGTTGGCGGGTGGCGTGGGAGGATCCTCGGGTTGATCATGGTGGAGGGGGATCGTCCGTGGGGAGCGTGTCGCCGTCGTACAGGGGTCACCGGTACCCGGTCGGGGTGATCTCGCACTGCGTGTGGCTGTACTTCCGGTTCCCGCTCAGTTTCCGTGAAGTGGAGGAGCTGATGCTCCAGCGCGGCGTGAGCGTCTCCCACGAGACCGTGCGCCGCTGGTGTCTGAAGTTCGGGCAGGCGTACGCCAACGCGCTGCGCCGCCGACAGCCGCGGCCGGGGGACAGGTGGCATCTGGACGAGGTCTTCATCAAGATCAACGGTGAGCAGAAGTATCAACACCGTTGCGTTAGGTCTGTGACCCGCGGTGCAACCCCACTATGAGCGCCAAGCGGGGCCCCTGATAGATCATCTTGCGACCAAGCGTGAAGATCATCGGGGGTCTCGTTGCAGGAGCAGTCTGCCATCACGACCGGGCGGGGGACGGCACCGGGGGTGCACGCTCCCGGGCACCTGGGCGAACTGACCCAGATCGTGGACTTCGCCCTGGTGGATGCGGTGCTCGCCGAGACCGGCGCACGGGAGAAGCGGGTGCGGCTGCTGCCCGCGCGCGTCATGGTCTACTTCGTCCTGGCCTTGGCTTTGTTCGAGCGCTGCTCCTACCGGGCGGTGTGGGGCAAGCTGACCGCGCAGCTGCCCGCCGGCGTCCTCGTCCGCCCGGCTGTCTCCTCCCTCGCCCGGGCCCGGCGCCGCCTGGGCGCACGCCCGCTCAAGCTGTTGTTCCAGACCCTGGCCGGTCCGGTCGGTGAGCGTGGCCGGCCAGGTGTGCACTACCGGGGCTTGCGCACCGTCGCGGTGGACGGCACCAGCCTGCACGTCCCCGAGGACGAGCAGGTCACCTGGCGCTATCCCAAACGGGCCGGGGACAAGAGGGAGTTCGGATACCCGTTGCTGCGCCTGCTGGTGATCGTCGAGTGCGGCACCCGGGCCCTGCTCGCGGCCGCCTTCGGGCCCGAGGCCGACGGAGAGACCGTCTACGCCGCCCGGCTGCTGGGCCGCCTCGACGCCTCGATGCTGCTGCTGGCCGACGTTGCCTTCGACTCCCGCGCCCTGCTCGAGCAGGTGAGCGCCACCGGTGCGCAGTTCCTGGTGCGTTCGGGCGCGCGCCGCTGCCCGACCATCGTGCGCCGTCTGCCGGACGGCTCCTACCTCTCCTACCTGCCGGGCCCCTACCAACCCGGACGCGGCTACCCGTCCCTACCGGTCCGGGTCATCGAGGCCTGGATCACCGTCACCCTGGACGACGGCACCGTACGCCGCGAGCAGTGGCGGCTGATCACCAGCCTGCTCGACCACCAGCGCTACCCGGCCGCCGAGTTGGTTGACCTCTACCACGAAAGGTGGCAGGTGGAGACCACCTATTTCTCAATCAAGGCCTCCCTGCTGGACGGCCGCGTCCTGCGCTCGCACAGCATCGACGGCATCGACCAGGAGGTCTGGGCCCTGCTGGCGGCCTACCAGGCGCTGATCCGCGCGGCCGCCGACGCCGTCGCGGACCGGCCCGACCTGGACATGGACCGCCTCAGCTTCACCGTGCTGCTGCAGACCGCCACCGACACGATCGCCTGCGCCTCCGGCATCGCCCCGGACGGCCCCACCGACCTGGCCGGAGCCATCGGCCGGGCCGCCCTCGCCGCGCTGTCGCCCGCCCGCAGGCGCCGACGCACCAAGGCCCGTAGCAAGAAGAACGCCACCAGCAAGTACAACGCGAACCACGGCAGACACCCCCAGCAGGCCCAGCACTACACCGTCCATGCCGAGATCCAGATCATGGCAGACGGAGTCGCCCCCAGATTGCACCGCAGGTCACAGACCTAACGCAACGGTGTTGGCAGAAGTATCTGTGGCGGGCTGTCGACCAGGACGGCAGCGTGCTGGACATCCTCGTGCAGAACCGGCGGGACACCGCCGCGGCCAGTCGTTTCTTCCGCACGCTGCTGACGAAGACCCGGACGGTGCCGAGGGTGATCATCACCGACAAGCTCCGCTCCTACAGCGCCGCCCACCGCAAGGTCATGCCCTCCGTCGAGCACCGCTCCCACAAGAGCCTGAACAACCGGGCCGAGAACAGCCACCAGCCCACCCGTCAGCGCGAACGCGCGATGAAAGGCTTCCGCAGCGTCGGTGGTGCCCAGCGGTTCCTGTCCGCGTTCAGCGGCATCTCACCCCACTTCCGACCCCGCCGACACCTGATGACCGCCCCCGACCACCGAGCCGAGATAACCATCCGCTTCGCCATCTGGGACCAGATCACTGGCGCTGTCGGCCGATCAACCACGGCCTGAACGCAGGCCCGGACCGCGGGTCACCGTGCCCCGACGCACTGTCAGACACCCAGACTTCCGACAACGTGACAGCGCCCGCTCGACCGCACTGTTCCAGCTCGCCACCGAACTGCCCGCCGCCGTCCTCGCCCGCACCCTCGGCATCGACATCACCGTCGCCGTCAAATGGCAGCGAGCCGCCGCCGGAGACTGGGCCGCCTACGCAGCCGACGTCAGCCGCCGGAACTCGAAAACCTGACCCATCCCGATGTCAGACCGCGCTGACATGCTGCTTTTCATGACACACGCAAGTAAGCCCGACCTCGTCCAGATCACCGACGCCCGCGAGATCACTCCCGACCTCCGACGCCAGCTGATCGACTGCTGGATCGCGGTCACCAACTCAGGCGGCGCCGCCGGATTCCCCTTCCCGCCGGTCCGAGACGACGACGTCGCACCCGTCACGGACAAGCTCCTCGGCCGTCTTCATCCGCAGCACAGCCGACTCATCACCGCCAGATTCGGTGACGGTCTTGCCGGGTGGGTCGTCCTCAACCGTGATCCCTACCGGCTCGTCGAGCACTGGGGCACGGTTCACCACCTTCAGACCCACCCCGAATTCCGCGGCCGTGGTGTCGGATCCGCTCTCATGCGTGAGCTGCGGAAGATCGCCCGTGACGAACTGAGACTCGAACAGCTCCATCTCGCGGCCCGAGGAGAAGAAGGGCTGGAGAGCTTCTACAGCCGGCTCGGATGGCGTGAGGTCGGTCGCTGGCCCGGAGCCCTTCGCCTTGCGCCCGACGACACCCGGGACGAGGTCCTGATGCTCCTCGATCCCCTCTGATCACGGGGGTATTCCGAGAGTTCCAATACCCGAGCACACCATTACACGTCAACAAGACCCACGTCGAGGACGCCTGGGTCTCCGCTGGCCAGCGCGTCGCGTCCCGGTTCACCGGATAGCCGAGACAGGAGCCATCATGAAATGGAACCTCCGGCTGGCCGCCGCGCAGCGTGACATCTGGAAGTCCTCGCAGCTGCAGGCGATGCTCGCCGACGCAGGCCTGGTGATCAGCGCCGGGAAGATGTCCAACCTGTGGGCCGGACAGCCGGTCACGATCCGCCTGGACGACCTCGACGTCATCTGCGAGGTGCTCGCCTGCGAGCCCAACGACCTTCTGGTCCCGGAGCCGGAGAAGGCCCGCATCCAGCGAACGGTGACCGCACCCGGCCATGCGGCGGTGGCGGGCGAGCGCCCCGCGTTCGAGCGCCGAGCCGGTCGGACGGAGCCGCCGCTGTGAACCTGCGGCCGCGGCCGTGCACGCAGTGCGGCGAGAAAGTCGCGGAGTACGGCCGGCGACGCTGCTTCAGCTGCCTGTATCCCAGCCTTCCTCCGCCCGTCTGTAAGACGTGCGGCAGCGACAACCACTACGCCGGCGGCTATTGCCGCCGCTGCCACCCGCGCGTTGTGTCCGCGGACAGCTGCAGCGACTGCTTAGCCTGGGGCATCTGGCGTCGTAGGGGTCTATGCGCGGCCTGCAACTCCTTCCGCAACCGCGGTCATCAGGTCGGCAGGTGCGGAACCTGCGGCCGCACCGTCCCGCTCAAGAAGGGCGTGTGCCGGCCGTGCCACTGCCAGGCCCGCGCCATACCGCGCACCTGGCAACGCCCCGACCTCACCACCGCGGCCACCTGAACCGCCCCGGGTTCGGTAGAGATCTCAGATTGTGGTTGTGACCTGGGGTTTTGTGGATTTCATGTAGTGGTTGGTCTCGTACTCGACGGGC
>NZ_JBITER010000124.1:0-4283 GCF_044455345.1 Streptomyces sp. NPDC051286
CACCGCCACAAAATGCCCCCCGCATGCCGGAAACCCCGGCCCGATTCCGACGGGCCGGGGTTTCCACGGGATACAGGCAACCGTGCCACCACCCGGTCACGGCCCTCGCCCCCCTCCCGCCACTGCCACCACCGGCAAAAGCCACCGCGGGAACAGCCTGCTGGACAAACGGGGCACCCTGGGCGGGCCCGGCCGCCGAGGCGTAGGTGATGCCAGTAGTAGCGAGAACCGCTGCGCCTACCGCGGCAGCGGCCACAGCCACGGTACGCGTGGTCATGTCACTTCTTCCTGTCTCAGAGAAGCCGTCGGCCAGGCAGCCGAGCTAAGACGAACGTACTGACAACCCCAAGAGCTGTCATATCGGAAATAACGCAAGTGCGCCCCCCAGGGCCGACCGGGTGTACGCACAGCACTTCCCACACACCCATCACGGACTGACAAAACATCAAAACACCCCGGAAACAGCACGCCTGACGCATCATTAAGCTTTCCAAGCGACCCACTGACACCCGGTCACCCTGACGGGGGCCGTCGGATCACGCGCGCCGGCAACCGCAATCAGTTCGTCGCCCCGAATGACTCCCATCGACGTCCCGGACGGTCCTGAATGACCATCATCGAGGGAAACAAGCCTCTCTGAATGCCCGTCATCGAAAACTGGGTTCCCCGTCCCGAATGGCCCTCTCATCGCGTCCGCCGCGCCCTGAATCTCCGTCACCGCGCCTGTGATCATCCCCTGGATGGACGACACCCCGCGCGTCCCCCTTCTCCTCAGTTCCTGATGACGTACGCCTGCCCCAAACCTTCCTCGAAGCATCTGATAAACGTCCCGCTGAAAAAGCGAAGTTGCATAGGTTGCGCACCGACCCGCCCGGGTGAACGGGCATAACTCACAGGGGGAAGCTGCGTGCGAAGAGCAACGTTGCGGTACGTCCTGACCGCGGCCACGGCCCGGCTCCTGTCACTGCGGCACCGGCCACTGCGGCCGACGCAACACAGGACTGCGCCGATGCGGCACCCGAAGCCGTCACAGCCGACCGGGTGCATCGATGAGAGGCGGCGTCGAGAAGGCGGGCAAGGCCGGGGGCGAGATCAGTGGCACCGCGGGGGTGAGTGCCCGTGTCGTTCCTGCTGGGGGTCAAGCTGGAAGACAGCGCCAAGGTGGCCGCGCAGGCGGGGATCACGGCGAGGCAGACCTGGACGCACGATATCCCCGCACATGAGTACGGTCACATGCGGCACGGGTCCTGGGGATGCAAAGAACCGAGTGAAGCGCAAGACCGGTCCTGAAGTTCCCCCTCTGAAGTGGACAGCCTGATACTGGGACGGATTGGTCCCGGAGGAAGCAGTCCAGGTTGAGTGGCAAGAGCAATATGAGCAAGCGGTACACCTCGGAGTTCAAGCGGGACGCGGTGGCACTGGTCCGGTCGTCAGGGCGGAATGTCACCGAGGTCGCCCGGGAACTCGGCGTGAGTCCGGAGGGTCTTCGCGGCTGGGTGAAGCAGGCGAAGACTGACCGCGGCGAGGGGGTACCCGGCGCGCTGACCACGGCGGAGAAGGAAGAGCTCCAGCGGCTGCGCAGGGAGAACCGGGAACAGCAGCAGACGATCGAGATCTTGAAAAAAGCAGCGGCCTTCTTCGCGAAGGAGACGATGAAGTAGGCACACTGTGCCGCTTCATCGACGCGGAGAAGGCAGCCGAGACCAACCCCGCCGGCTACAGCGTGGCTCTGCTGTGCCGTGTCACGGGGATCAACCGCTCCACCTACTACTCCTGGCTGGCGGCCCGGCCGGCAGCAGCCGAACGGCATTGGGTGGAAAACGAGTTGATAGAGGAGATCCGCGAGATCCACGCCTCCTCACGGGGTGCCTACGGCGCCCCGCGCGTGCACGCAGCGCTGCGGCGCAAGGGCCATGCGATCAACCGGAAGAAGGTCGAGCGGATCATGCGCGAGCGTGACATCCGCGGCGTCACCCGCCGCAGGCGCCGCCACCTGACGCAGCAGGACACCAAGGCCGCACCGGCCCCGGACCTGGTCGGCCGCGACTTCACCGCTACCCGGCCCGGAACGAAGCTCGTCGGCGATATCACCTACCTGCCGACGATCGAGGGCTGGTGGTATCTCGCGACCGTCATCGACCTGGCGACGCGCGAGGTGATCGGGTACGCGATGGCCGAACACCACCGCGCCGAGCTCGTCACCGACGCCCTGCGGATGGCCGCCGGCCGCGGCGGCCTTCAGAGCGGCTGCATCATGCACACCGACCGCGGAAGCGAATACACAAGCGGCGAATTCCGCCGCGAGATAAGGGAGTTGTGCCTGAGACAGAGCATGGGGCGAACCGGCATATGTTACGATAACGCCGCAGCCGAGAGTTTCTTCGGACTGCTGAAAGCGGAGATCGGCACCGCCGTCTGGGAGAGCCGCGAGGCGGCCCGCGCTGACATCTTCCGCTTCATCGAGGTCGAGTACAACCGCACCAGGCTCCGCAGACACCCCGAGTTCGGGTACCTCACCCCACTCGAAACCCGAGCCAGGCTGCAGCACGACTTCACCCCCGCAGCGTAAGTAACCGCTGTCCAACATCAGGGGGGAACTTCAGTCCCGGCCTTCGTGGCACGGTGAAGACTGGCTCAGGCACTGCGAAACTTCCTGCCGGGAAGGCCGGCCGGCGATGCCGGTCGACGCATTCATGACGCCGCGACCGCACCCCTTGCGGCGTAGCCTGGTTCTCTGTTGTATTTCCGTCTTGTCCGTTGTCCTTGCCGCCGGGTGCACGAGCGGCTCCGGCGAAGCAACTACCCGCCCGGGCCGTCGGCATGATGGCAGAGCCCTCCCTCCCCGGCGCCTTCCACGCGGTGCTTTCGCGGACACCCGACAGGTCAGCGACTCGGCGGTCATCTTCTGCGTGAGTTCGAAGCCGACCTTCACGGTCATGCTCAGACTGTGGTAATCGCTCACGGTCGACTTGAGGTTGAAGGAACCGGGAAAGGCACAGATCGCGCCTTCGGCGGCCTCCTCGTCCGCGCCGGGATACGACGCGAGGCCGGTGAGCTCTGCCGCCACGAAGCCCGCAAGAGGAGCCCGCCACCGCGACGACCGGGTTGCACGTATCCGGACTTGGCCGATCACCACAACCCCGCCCATGCACTCACCGGCCAAACTCGCCGCCTGGGACCCGATGCCCACAGTCCTCGGACCTTCGCCGGCCTCCACGCACCGGTCGGGCTCACGTCGCGCGACGACACGTGTCCGTAGGCCGGCACGTAACGCAAGCAGACCCGTGGCACCCGCTTGATACCCGCCCCCGCAGCCACCGCATCCGATAGTCTCGCCCCCCGTCCTCCAAGGGGGCCTATGGACACGATCGGCAGCGGGACTCCACGATGGGGCGCATGTTGAGCACTCTCTTCGCCTTTCTCGGCGCCTGCACCCTGATCGCGGCCTCGCCCGGCCCGAGCACGATGCTGATCATCCGACAGTCCCTGCGCAGCCGGCGCGCCGGTTTCCTCACTGTGCTGGGCAACGAGACTGGCGTCTTCATTTGGGGTGTCATTGCGGCACTCGGGCTCACCGCACTGCTCGCGGCCTCCCAGTTGGCGTACGACGTCATGCGGATCGCCGGTGCCGTGACTCTGGTCGGCTTCGGCATCAAGACGCTGCTGGACGCCCGTGGCGAGCAGGGAGAAGAGGAGAGCCAGGATGCACAGGCAGTGCACTCGGGCTGGGCTTCTTACCGCTCGGGCCTGCTGCTGAACCTCGCCAATCCCAAGGCCGCAGTGTTCGCGATGTCCTTCCTGCCACAGTTCGTGCCCGCAGGCGCCCCTCATCTGCCCACCATGATCGGCCTGGCGGCCATCTGGGCCGTCTTCGAGGTCGGCTACTACGGACTATATGTATGGTTCGTCGGCCGAATGAAGAAGATCATCTCCCGAGCCAAGGTACGCCAGCGCCTCGAACGGGTCTCCGGCACTGTGCTGGTCCTTCTTGGTGTTCGGATGGCTATCGAGAGCTGATGACGGCTGACGCCGTGGTCAAGTCTGACCAGACCGCCGAGGCGTAACGTGCTCAACCGTTCTTCCTGCCACTACCTACTGGCGGAGGCTCTAAGATGGCAAAGCCGATGTACAGGGCACGGGGTACCCGCCGCGCACCCGTACCACCGCCCCGAACAGGCACCCGCCCACAGGCGCCCTCATGCCGGAAACCCCGGCCCGATTCCGACGGGCCGGGGTTTCCTTGTGACGCAAGCGGCTCTGTCAGTACTCGCCCTCGTCGCCCT
>NZ_JBITER010000125.1:0-4103 GCF_044455345.1 Streptomyces sp. NPDC051286
TGATACCCGAGCAGGTCTGGATCAACGAACCGACACCGGAAACAGAACCTCTACAACAGTCCGCATAGCGTCAAACCGTCTCATTTGACTTGACAGCTTCCGGGCGACGTTCGTCCATGCCGGGATCAACGTCGAGCGCGAGGGACTGTTCGACGGCACCCGCAGGCAGCAGATCGCCGGACGCTTCACCCTGAGCCCCACCGCCCGGCTCCCCCGCAACTCCGAGTGGCAGGGCCTGGTCGCCAACCTGGAGGAGTCCCTCCGCCTCCGCACTCACAGGCCCGGCAGCCTCACCGATCTGGACCGCTACCTCCAGGACCGCACCGGTGGCATGATCGGCTCGCTCTCCCACCTGATCCGCGGTGTCGCCACAGAACAACACACCGGGCTCCGCGAAGCGGTGCCCGGTGTGTGTTGCTGCTGGTGGTGGTGGTTACCAGACGACACCAACGGCCACGGCCATCCCGTCAGTGGAACTGACCGGGCTGGTAGTCGCCGGCGGGTTGCTGGATGATGACGTTCGCCCGGTTGAAGGCGTTGATGAGGGCGATCCCGCACACCAGGGCAGCCAGCTGCTCCTCGTCGTAGTGCTTGGCAGCGTTCGCCCAGGCCTCGTCCGTGACCCCACCGGCCGCATCCGCGATGCGGGTGCCCTGCTCTGTCAGCTCCAGCGCGGCCCGCTCGGCCTCGGTGAAGACCGTAGCCTCCCGCCACGCCGCGACCAGGTTGAGGCGTACCGAGGTCTCACCGGCAGCGGCGGCATCCTTGCTGTGCATGTCGGTACAGAAGCCGCACCCGTTGATCTGACTGGCGCGGAGCTTCACCAGCTCCTGCGTCGCGGTCGGCAGCGTCGAGTCCTCGAGCACCTTGCCTGCCGCAATGATGTGCCTGAAAACCTTACCCATGGTCGGACTACTGAAGGCGTCCAAACGGGCACTCATGGTGATCCCCTCTGCCGTTGTCGGTGCTTACACACTTACGACGGCACAGCTCGGCGGGATGTGACATGAACACCTGTGACCTGCGTCTCTCCTCCCGCGCCGCAGAAGGGGCCACTACAACGACGTTCGGCTCCGCTGCCGAGACGTCACCCCTGGCCTCGATCATCCTCAGTCGCCCAACGTTCGGTGGCCTAACTGGTGATCACCAACTTTCAGTGACGACGATCAAACTCTGATGACGCAATGCAGCTGCGCACGAACGGGAGGCCGGGCATGGACGCGGACGAGTGGCTACGCCGCCATGGTCTGCACGTCTGCGCTCACTGCCTCGACGACAGTGAACAGTCACAGGACCGGCAGCAATCCGGTGATCAGCCGACGGGCCCGCGCAGTCCCGGCGCCCGGGACGGGGCGGCGTGGGCCGGCCAGCCGCTCGTCTGCGTCCTGGGCTTGGTCGATGGCGCCGCACCGCGGCGTCCGGAACGCCGGCAAGTCCGTGGCCATTGATCCGACTCTTTCGGCGAAGGAGCGAGGCCGCCTCCGGAATGGGGCATGTCGCGGCAAGGCGGTCGCGGCATGGTCCGGGTCGTCCGGCCATGCCGTTTCACGAGCCGTACGCCATTGCTACAGCCGGGCACGCAGGGCCTGAATGGTCCAGTCGAATGCCGGCGTCAGGCTGTGCAGGTCGGTCCAGCCGTTGATCATGGCAACCAGCTGGAAGTACCTCTCTCGACGCGGGTCGTTCGCGATCTCCAGCCAGGACAGCAGGCGACGCCGGAGCTCGACGTCGTCAGGGCCGGCAATGACGTACGCGTAATGCGCCGTGATCGCCGCAATGACCGGATCCGCCCGGGGCGAGGCCGGGTCGGTGCCGTCCGCAAGCGCGGGAGCAACCTGGTCACGGACCACCGCCGCAACGTCGCGGCCCAGTCGCGTGGCCCCGTCCTTCGTACGCTCTGCCATGTGGTCCTCGACCAACCCCCGCATGCCGGCGCGGAAGTCCGGATCCTGGGACAGCTCGGCCAGCTCCACCCACGCCTGAACCTGCTCCGCTTCGGGATTGTCGGGCAGTTCCGGCGTCATCGAGCGAATGACGGCTGCACACTCGGGTCTGTCGTGCAGGTCGGAGAAAACAGCGTTGAGGAAATCACCGATCAGGTAACGGCGTTCGTCCTCGGATAGCCTGGCCAGCTTGTGCATGAGTTCCATCTCCTCAAGGGTGGACGCGCGTCTGGCCACCGCCGTCAGCACCGCACGGCGCACGCGCAGGGTCCTGATCTGCGCTGCGAGAGCCTCGGCGTGCGCCGCCGCAACCTGCGGGAGCGAGAGCTCCCGGTCCACTACCTTCCGAATCGTGGAAAGGTCCAGTCCCAGGTCACGCAGGGTTCGTACGAAGTCCAGGCGTGCGGCGGCGTCGATGTCATAGAGGCGGTAGCCCGCCGGGCTGCGGTCGATCGGCGGCACGATCCCACGGTCGGAGTAGAACCGAATGGTCTTGACCGTGAGACCAGTGCGCCGGGCCAGGTCACCGATCGAGTAGAGCGTGTCGCCGTTCATGCCCCCACCTTCGCGTCTCCCCCTACTGGAGACTCAAGCCCAGTCCGGAGCCGGTAGCAAACTACGCCCCTGCCCGAGCCCAGCCAGCTGCACGGACGCGTCGAGGCCTCCCGCCTGCGCACGCAAGCAGCATGCTCGGCTACGAAAGTGCGCCTTACCCGAAAGGGTCTACGGCTCCAGCCGGTGCCCTGCTCGGCGCACCCTCGGGCCACGATCTGTCACACGTCAGTGGACTGTGCAGGGGTGCGCTACATGGGTACGAACCGGACGGCGCCCCGTACTGCCCGCGCATGCTGATGAACGCACCATGCTGGAGAGCTGGTTGGAGTTCCATCGGGCCACGCTCGTGCTGAATTGCAAGGGGCTGAACAACCGTCAGCCACGTCTTGCATCGGTGCCACCGTCACCGATGCCGGGTGACCGGACGGCGCCTCGAAGCGTGCGCGGGAAACCTCGGACAGGGCAGGATGGGAACAGGCCGAACGGGCCCAGGTAGGCGTCACAACTCACCCAACCCGTGCGGCCCTTCTCACGTCACGTTCTGGTCGGGACCGACTGACGTAGTGGAATGTTTGACGGGTCAGCCGTGGCCCGTCGGCGGCTCACTGGCCTTGGGTGATCTCCCACATGTAGCCGTCAAGGTCTCGGAAGCTGGCGGTGCGCGAACCCCAGCGCCGATCCATCGGCCCGTTGACGAGCTCAACGCCGGCCGCTGCGAGCTCCGCGCACTTCGCATCGACGTCGTCCACCTCGACAGTGAAGACCAGCCGCACCCCAGCCTCGCGCGGGGCCGCGGTCGCCGGCTCGATGAGCTCCGGGACGTGCGTCGTCTGCAGCAGGTTGAAGATCGTCCTGCCGAACCTGAAGGCGACGGACTGCTCGTCCTCGAAAAGGATCGGGGCGTCGAAGACGTCCAGATAGAACTTCTTCGAGGCGGCTAGGTCTTCGACGAAGACGGTGTTGGCGGCGATGCCGTTGGCCCATGCGCTCATGACGGCTCCTTGCTCGTTGGCGACGGAGAGCAGAGCCTACGACCGTCCGCTGACAACCCACGGCGGGCCCAGGAAGCAGGGCTCGCCCCGGCCCATGCTGCGCGGGTTTCGTCGCAATCGGTAAGACCGACTTCACTTTCTCCCCAGGTCGTCAGGCATGGCAGGAGTCCGGGCTGGGAACCCCGACGGACATCGACAAACTCCAGCGAAGGATCACCAGGCTGGAGCAGCAGAACGTCGAGCTGACGGCCGTGTTGGAGGAGGCCTGGTCCGACCTCGATGCCGCGCGAGCGGCCAACAGGGACCTGACCAAAGCTTTGAACCGACGCGGCTTCGGCCACGCCGCACCCTTCCGGCAGGGGGTGGTCTGTGCAGCGTGACGTCGACGCGCTGCACGATGCCGGGGTCATACGGGTGGCCTCCATCGGCCCCCTGAAACCCCATCGCAAGCTGTACATGCGGCCTCTCCTCTGCCGTAGCGAGCAGCGGGCGCGGCAGGGCGGGATAAACCTTTTCGGGGACTCTGCTGCGCAATTTCGTGCGGGGGTGATGGTGGGCGCGGGATGATCGTCTGTACGGTCGTTGTCCTGTCGTGCGGTCGTGGGGGTGTCGT
>NZ_JBITER010000126.1:0-4022 GCF_044455345.1 Streptomyces sp. NPDC051286
GTATCGGGGTGACCCTCCGCCTTGCGATCGCACGCACCAGACGCCGCCAGGCCCGCCCTACGGGCGGACGACGCTACTTTCGAAACACGCCCTAGAGCCCGAGCCTGGCCACCGCCTTCCCCGCATCAAGCCGGCACGCCCCCTCACCGGCGTACGACCAGGCGGCCCCGCACAGCGCCCGCAACCCGTCGAGCACGTCCCCGTCGCCCTCCAGCGCCAGCTCGTCACCGCGCACCGCGGCCGTCCAGCCACCGCAGCCGAACCCACCGCCGTTCTCCGTCACCTCGGGCTGCCCGGTGAGCAGTCCCCGCAGATCCGCATCCACATACGTGGGCCGGTGCCTCGGCTCGGCCGCCACCAGCTGCGCCGCGTCCGTCACTCCGGTGAGCACCAGCAGTGAGTCCACTCCACCGTTGAACGCACCCTCGATGTCCGTGTCCAGCCGGTCCCCGACCACCAGTGGCCGCACCGCCCCGGTCCGCAGCACGGTCTCACGGTGCATCGGCGGCAGCGGCTTCCCGGCGACCTGCGGCTCGGCACCGGTGGCGATCCGTACGACCTCGACCGCCGCACCATTGCCCGGCGCGATCCCCCGGGCGCTCGGAATCGTCAGATCGATGTTGGACGCGAACCACGGCACCCCACGGTTGATCGCGTACGCAGCCTCCGCGAACCGTCCCCACGCCATGTCGGGACCGCCGTACCCCTGCGCCACTGCCACCGGCTCGTCGTCCGCCGACTCCACCGGCACCAGCCCGCGCTCCACCAGCGCGACCTTCAGCCCCTCGCCCCCGACCACGAGCACCCGGGCCCCGGCCGCCAGTTGATCGGCCATCAGCCGCGCCACCGCCTGCGCCGAGGTGATCACGTCGGCGGGCTCGGCCGGCACCCCGAGCTCGGTCAAATGGTCCGCCACGGCAGCCGGCGTACGCAGCGCATTGTTGGTCACGTACGCGAGATGCATCCCCCCGTCCCGCGCGGCGCCCAGCGAATCGACGGCATGCACGATCGCGTGACCGCCCGCGTACACCACCCCGTCAAGATCCAGCAGAGCCGTGTCATACGCCTCGCTCAGCGCAGTGCTGACCCCGCTCGGCCGGGTCCTGCTCGCCTGACTCATATCTTCGCGCTCCTCATTGCATGCTTCTCCCTCGATCATCGCGCATCGCCACAACCCACATACGATGCAGAAATGAAGACACCAGGTCCCACCGGCCAGGGGCTGCACCTGATCCCGTTCCGCGGGCTGCGCTACGTCCCCGAGCGGGTCGGCAGTCTCGCCGCGGTGACCTCACCGCCCTATGACGTCGTCGTGCGCCCCGACGGGCTGCACCACCTGGAATCGGCGGACCCGCACAACATCGTCCGATTGATCCTGCCGCAGGCCGACACGCCCGCCGCCCGCCAGGAGCAGGCCGCCGAGACTCTGAACCGCTGGCTCGACGAAGGCATACTGGCCCCCGAGAGCGAGCCCGCGCTCTACGTCTACGAGCAGCGCAGCGGCGAGATTCTGCAACGCGGCATCGTGGGAGCACTGGCGCTCTCCTCCCCCGCCGACGGCATCGTCCTGCCGCACGAAGACGTCATGGCCCACGTCGTCGAGGATCGCGCCAACCTGATGCGCACCACAGCCGCCCACCTGGAACCGCTCCTGCTCACCTACCGCAGCGAGGGCGACGAGACCGGCGCGACCGCTGTGATCGAGCGCACCATCCACCGGTCGCCGCTGCTCGCGACGACCACCGAGGACGGCTACCGGCACCGGCTCTGGGCGGTCACCGACCCGGCCGACCGGTCCGAGATCGAGACCGACCTCACTCGCCGCCAGGCGCTCATCGCCGACGGCCACCACCGCTGGGCCACCTACCTCCGGCTGCAGCAGGAACACACCGGCCCGGGCCCCTGGGACTTCGGCCTGGTCCTCCTCGTCGACACGGCCCGTTACCCGCTCCGGGTACGCGCCATCCACCGGTTGCTGCATCGCTTCCCCGTCGCCGACGCCCTTGCCGCGTTGAACGGCGCCTTCCGAGTCCGCGACATCGAGGAACCACTCCCCGTTGCTCTCGACGCCCTCGCCGAGGCGGCCACCGAAGGCAACGCCTTCCTGCTGGCGGGCGACGGCCGCTTCCATCTCGTCGACCGCCCGGACGAGGCACTGCTGGCCCGCACGATCCCTGCCGACCGCCCACTCGCCTGGCGCACTCTCGATGCGACGGTCCTGCACACGACGCTTCTCGATCATGTGTGGCAGATCCCCGACAGCCCGGAACGCATCGCGTACATACACGACACCGAGGCAGCCGTGGAACAGGCCGAGCGCCGCCACACCACCGCGGTCCTGATGCATCCGGTACGCGAAGAAGTCGTCCGGGACCTGGCCCGACAGGGAGTTACCATGCCCCGCAAGTCGACCTCGTTCGGCCCCAAGCCGGCCACGGGCCTGGTCCTGCGCAGCCTCGCCCTCGGCTGACCGCGAGCACGAACGCCGGACACAGAAAAGAGGGCGGCATCCCTTCCGGGATGCCGCCCTCTCTCATGTCTTACGCCTTCGTCGACCCGTCCTCATCCGCATCGTCGACATCGCCGTCGACATCAGCGTCGGGGCCGGCGTCGGCCTCGACCGTCTCGTCGTCGTCACTCTCACCGAGAGCGTCGACGAACTCGACACCATCCAGCTCGGCGAGCCGGTCCGACGCGTCGGTGGCACCGTCCTTGTCGGCCTCCAGGGCCTTCGCGAACCATTCACGCGCCTCGTCCTCGCGCCCCGCGGCAAGCAGCGCATCGGCGTACGCATAGCGCAGTCGCGGCGTCCACGGGTGCACGGCGCTCGAGGCGAGCTCGGAGCTCTGCAGGGTAACAATGGCGGCGTCGATCTGCCCCATGTCCCTGCGCGCCCCGGCGGCCACCAGGCGCATCTCGACCTGCCCAGCCTTGTCCAGCTTCTGCACCTCGGGCTCGCCGGCCATGGCCATCGCTCGCTCGGGCCGCCCGAGTCCACGCTCGCAATCGGCCATAACGGGCCACAGCTCCACGGAACCGGTCATCCGCTTCGCCGCCCGGAACTCGGCCAGCGCCTCCGAGTACTTCTGCGTCGCGTACGCGGCGAAGCCGGCCGCCTCCCGCACAGCAGCCACCCGCGAGGCCAGCCGCAGCGCGATACGCGAGTACGCGTAAGCCTGCTCGGGGTCCTCGTCGATGAGCCGGGCAACCATGACGAGGTTGCGGGCAACATCCTCGGCCAGGGTCTTCGGCAGGCTCATCAGCTCCTGCCGCACATCCTTGTCGATCTCGTCACCGGTGACGTCGTCAGGAATGGGAAGCCGCTTGACCGGCTCACGATCCCGGTCGTCCCGGCGGTCGTAGCCACCACGGTCGTCGCGCCCCCGGTAGCCACCACGCTCGCGGTCGTCCCGCTGCCCGCGGTATCCACCGCCACCGCGGCTGTCGTCACGGCGGAAGCCGCCGCCACGGCTGTCGTCGTCGCGACGGGGCCCACGCGGCCGGTCCTCACGGCGCTCGAAGCCACCGGGACGCCCACCACGCTCGTCATCACGACGCGGCGCACGATCGTCGCGGGGGAACCTGCCGGCGCCGCCACGGCTGTCGTCACGGCGGAAGCCACCGGCACGGTCGTCGCGACGGAAGCCGCCCCGGTCACCACCGCTCGTGGGCCGACTGTCATCACGACGGAACCCACCACCGGAACCGCCACCACGGCTGTCGTCACGGCGGAAGCCACCGCCGGACCCACCACCACGGCTGTCATCACGACGGAACCCGCCCCGGTCGTTGTCCCGACGCGGGCCGCCGGCACGGTCGTCGCGACGGAAGCCGCCCCGGTCGCCGCCGCTCGTGGGCCGACTGTCATCACGACGGAACCCACCACCGGAGCCACCGCCGCGGCTGTCGTCACGGCGGAAGCCGCCGCCACGGCTGTCGTCGTCGCGACGGGGCCCACGCGGCCGGTCCTCACGGCGCTCGAAGCCACCGGGACGCCCACCACGCTCGTCATCACGACGCGG
>NZ_JBITER010000127.1:0-3983 GCF_044455345.1 Streptomyces sp. NPDC051286
TCGATCACGCCGTCGCTGAAGAACTTGACCGTGCGGGCGGAGAGCAGGTCGCCGGCCTCGCGTTCGACGCGGGCGCGGGTTCGCGCGAAGGCGGCGCGCTGCGTTCGAGAACCCGGCTACCAGGAGCTTCGTCGTTCCGCAGATCTGTCCAACACGCGGCCGGCACCAGCAGGTTGGAAAAGGCTCAGTGCCACTCCAGTGAGCCGGCCATGCCGTTCCATGCCTCCGGTGATGCCTGGCGGAGGGTGCCCACGGCGAGCCGGACGGCGCGGTCGAGGTCGTCCGCGGTCACGGGAGAGCGGAGAGGGCCGGCTTCGGCCGATGTGGTCATGGCATGACCGTATCGGCCGAAGCCGGCCCGTTCGTCACAGGCCGCCGGTGTACGCGAGCAGGTTCGGCGTGCCGGCCAGGTTGCCCTGGACGACGCCCGGGGTGGCGTTCGCCGTCAGCCAACTGCCGAGCGCCGCCTGCGTGGTGTCACCCTTGGCACTCTTGTACAGGGCGGCGATGCCGGTGACGTGCGGGGTCGCCATCGACGTACCGCTGTATACGGCGGTGGTGTTGTTCGGCTGGGTGGAGAGGATCGACGAACCGGGCGCGTAGAGGTCGACGCAGGCGCCGGTGGAGGAGTAGGAGGCGCGGGCGTCGTTTCTGTCGGTGGCGCCGACCGCGGTGGTCTGGGTCAGGCCGCGGGGCAGGCGGTCGCACGAGTCGGCACCGGTGTTGCCGCCGGAGGTGGCGAGGAAGACACCGGAGTTCATCATCGAGGTGAGGGACGCGGCGAGGGTGTCGTTCCAGGTGAAGTTCCAGGAGGTGTTGGCGACGGCCGGCTTCTGGGCGTTGGCGGTGACCCAGTCGACGGCCTTGATGGTCGCGGACGTACGGCCCGCGCCCTGGCAGTCGAAGATCTTCACAGCGTGCAGCCGGACGCCCTTGGCGATGCCGTAGGTCTTCGACCCGATGGTGCCGGCGACGTGCGTGCCGTGGCCGTCGCAGTCGGTGTTCGTGTTGTCGATGACGTTCAGGTCGAACTGCGCGCGTCCGCCGAAGTCGGGGTGCGTGACGTTGATGCCGCTGTCGATGACGTACGCGTGGACGCCGGAGCCGTCGGCGGTGCTGCTGTACGACGCGGACAGCGGCAGGTTGTGCTGGTCGACGCGGTCGATGCCCCAGGACGGGGGGTTCGTCTGGGTGGTGTCGGCGGCCTGGTCGACCCAGGAGTCCTGTTCGATGGCGACGACGGCGCCCTGGCGCTGCAGTGCGCGCAACTGGCCGGCGGTGAGGTCGGCGGCGAAGCCGTTCACGGCGGTGTCGTAATAGTAGCGCGCGCTCACGGACAGGGCGTGGGCGAGCCCCCGCGCGTCTGCGCCGGGCTTGAGTCGCACGATGTACGCGCCGTCGATGGGGTGTGTGCCGGTGTCGGGCGCGACGGAGGTGACCGGTACCACTGTGGTATCGGGTGCGGCGGCCCCGGCCGCCTGCGGGAGGCCGAGGAGGGCCAGCGCACCCGTGGCTGCGGCTGCGAGAAGGCGGAGGTGGGACGTGCGGGATCTCCCGGGGGTAGCCAGGCGACGCATGTGGGACTCCTACCTGTGTGCGGGTGGAAGGGGCGGGGTCGCCCCGGGGCGGACATTACGTGCCCATGTCACATTCACCGAGTTCGGATTCAGCCAAGTCCGTTCATCGGGTGGAGCGTTCGTGCAGCGGGTGCGATGACGACGGACAGGGAGGCGGCGGACGGGAGGGCGGGAGCGCCGGGGCGTTGTCAGTGGAGGGTGCTTCACTGAGTTCCGGCACAGTCCGTCACTGACATCGGGGGGAATGATGACGGAACGTACGTCTGCGTCCCGACCGCGAAAGCTGGTGCATGTGTCGCTGACGGGGCTCCGGCGGCGCGGCTGGACCGACGCCCTGGTACGGAACCTGCTCGGGGCACCGGATCTGCGGCGGAGCGGACCGCACCACCGCTCCGGGCCGCCGATGCGGCTGTACACGCTCGTACGGGTGGAGAGGGCCGAGCCCGGCGAAGAGTTCGCGGCGGCCGGCGGGACGGCCGCACGACGCGCCGCGGCCGCACGGGCCGCGGCGGAGCGCAGACGGCAGGCCGTGCTCGCCACGGTGCGGGCGGAGCCGGTCCATGTGCCACCGCTGGAGGCGCGGGAGCTCGCCGAGCAGGCGGTGCGGCACCGCAACGCGCTGGACGAGGAGCGCACCCATGACCGCGCGGACCGCATCCCCGACCCGGCCACCACAGAGGACGTCGGTCCGGCCGCGCCGGCACGCTGGCAGGTCAACCGTCTACGGCACGCGCTGACCCGGTACGACACCCTGCTGAACGGCCTGTTCGGGGCCACCGGCAGGGCAGAGGCGGAACTGCTGCTGCGCCGACGGGTGTACCGATCGTCCAGGCCGTCCTCGTCCTTCATCACGCGTCAGCGTGAGGTTGGAAAAGGCTCATTGCTCGGCGTCCAGGAATTCCTGAATGGGAACCAGCCGTGCGGCGGGTGTCAGCGAGTAGTAGACCCGGCTGTTCCCGGGGCGGCGCGCGCGGTTGCTCGGGAGCTCAGGCTGGCTTTCTAGCCAGCCGGCATCCTTCAGCCGCCGGAGTTGGGCGTAGATGGTGCCGGGCTCGATGCCCGTGGCGGCGTGAATCTCGGCGACGTAGGTCCCTGAGGCGCCGTCGGGGAAGAGGTGCCCCCTCGCCCGACCACAGCACGATCCGGCCCCGCGTGGCTATATCCGCAGGCACGTCCCTGCTGTTCACCAACTCCCGCAACTCGGCGGCCTGTTCCACGGACAGCTCCATACCAAGAGACCCTGCCACACAAGATCAAGTAACGCTGACGGAATCACAAGACACTAGTTCTTCTGGAAGTGATGGTCCAAGTCCCTGACGTGCGGCGGCCAACTGTTGGCTGGCCCTGTGACCTGCGTGGATGTCAGGATCAGTTGTCAACGTCGGTTTGCATCGGACGGCCCAGAGACGGCCCAGCCAGGAGTACCCGGGGACGGATCAGGGTTCGTGGAGACATGGTGGGCAGGGCGTTGTCGGTTGCCTGAGCCAGAATGCGCGGCATGAGCATCGAGATGCAGCTGCGCGCCATGCCGGAGTCCGAGATCCGAGAGGACTGGGCCTGGCTGGAGGAGTTCATGGGGGACGCCGGGGACTTCGATCGCTTCCAGGCCGAACGCCGGGCCGGAATCGCCGAAGTCGTGGAGTACCACTTCCACGCCCTCCACGAGGTCTACAGGGCGGCATACACCCTGCAGGGCTCTCATGACTGGGAGCTCCCGGTCTTCGCGGGCAGCCCGGTGTACCACGCCACTCACAACCAGCCGCCGTTTCTGATACTCCGCCCCGTTCAGGTGCGCGAGGTGGCGGCCTTCCTGGCGGCGGTCTCCTTCGACGATCTTTGGGAGGCGGCCCGGCCGAAGGTGTTGCCTCCCTTCTCCGCCTTCGACGAGGCTGAGGTCAAGGGCTGGTTCCTCACCCACCACACCGACCTGCAGGCCTTTTACAACCGGACCGTTCCCACGGGGCACGCCGTCGTCAAGGCCTTCTGGTACTGAGCCGCGGTCTTCGGCGCCCAGGCGCCGTTCGACACCCTGGGCGCCGCGGCCTGGCTGCTGAACAGCCTGCGGAAGGCTGGGGCACAGGAGCAGGTCACCACCCTGGCCACGCAGCTTCCTGCTGCAGGGGCCTTCGATCTGTTCATCGCGATCGGTGGCAACCGTGCTCGGTACCGGTTCGGGCGTGAGCCCAACGGGAGCGCAGCCCCATCGTGGGCGTGGGACGACCTGGAATGACCGAGTCAGGGCGTCCCAGACATCACCAACTGCCTCGATACCCTTCAGATGTCTTCGATCCCCACTTGCCGCGGACAGTCCTGTCAATCCCCTGGAAACGTAGAGGCCTTCCTTACGCGGCTTGGTCCTTCTGGTGGTGCTCGGCTCGTGCTTCGCTGATGGTGCGTTCGAACTCG
>NZ_JBITER010000128.1:0-3696 GCF_044455345.1 Streptomyces sp. NPDC051286
GGTGCGCTGGTCGGCGGGGGGTGACCTGGAGTACGTCGGCCGGGTCGATGAGCAGGTGAAGGTCCGTGGTTTCCGGATCGAGCTCGGTGAGATCGGGGCCGTACTGACCGCCCATGACGCGGTTGCCCAGACGGCTGTGATCGTGCGTGAGGACATTCCCGGCGACAAACGCCTCGTCGCCTACGTCGTCCCGGCAGAAAGAGTCGGCACGGAATACGGCGCACTGCCGGCGGTCCTGACCGGACACGCGGCCGCGCTGCTCCCCGGGCACATGGTCCCGTCCACCGTGGTCGTACTGGATGCGCTGCCGCTCTCGGTGAGCGGAAAGTTGGACCGCAGGGCGCTGCCCGCACCCGCCTACAGCTCCGGTGGCGGCCGTGGCCCGGCCGATGCCCGCGAGGAGATCCTGTGCGCGGCCTTCGCGGAGGTCCTCGGCCTGGAGACCGTGGGCGTGGACGACAACTTCTTCGAGCTGGGCGGCCATTCGCTGCTCGCCGTGCGGTTGGTGAGCCGGATCCGCTCGGTGCTGGGCGTCGAGTTGTCCCTGCGCACGCTGTTCGAGGCCCCCACCGTGGCGGGCCTGGCCTCCCGGCTGGCGGACGCGGGAACCGCCCGGGTGGCGTTGACGGCCGGGGTACGTCCGGAGCGGGTGCCGTTGTCGTTCGCGCAGCGTCGGCTGTGGTTCCTGGGGCAGTTGGAGGGCCCGAGCGCGACGTACAACATTCCTGTAGCCGTGCGATTGACCGGTGACGTGGACCGGGATGCGCTGGGTGCGGCGCTGCGGGACGTGATGGGGCGGCACGAGGTGCTGCGCACGGTGTTCGCGGTGGCGGACGGTGAGCCGTACCAGCGTGTGCTCGGTCTTGAGGATCTGGGGTGGGAGCTCCAGGTGGTGGATGTGGCGCCGGAGGAGCTGGCCGGTGCGGTCGCTGCGGCGCAGCGGTACGCCTTCGACCTTGCGGCCGAGGTGCCGTTCCGGGCGTGGCTGATCGAGGCCGGGGAGGACGAGCGGGTCCTGGTCGTGGTGACGCACCACATCGCGGGCGACGGCTGGTCGATGGGGCCGTTGGCGCGGGATGTGTCGGTGGCGTATGAGGCGCGGTGTGCGGGGCAGGTGCCGCAGTGGGAGCCGCTGCCGGTGCAGTATGCGGACTATGCGCTGTGGCAGCGGGAGCTGCTCGGTGACGATCAGGACTCGGAGAGTCTGATTTCGCGTCAGGTTGCTTATTGGCGTGAGGTGTTGCGGGGTGCTCCGGAGGAGTTGGAGCTGCCGTTCGACCGTCCGCGTCCGGCGGTGGCCAGTCATCGTGGGCACAGTGTGCCGCTGGAGGTTCCGGCGGAGGTTCATGCGCAGCTCGCGAAGCTGGCGCGTGCTGAGGGTGTGACGGTGTTCATGGTGTTGCAGGCCGCGCTGGCGGTACTGCTGTCGCGACTGGGCGCGGGTACCGACATCCCGGTCGGTTCGGCAATCGCGGGCCGTACTGACGAGGCGATGGATGATCTCGTCGGGTTCTTCGTGAACACGCTGGTGATCCGCACCGATCTGTCGGGTGATCCGACGTTTCGTGAGCTTCTGGGGCGTGTGCGGGAGACAGGGCTGTCGGCGTACGCGCATCAGGACGTGCCGTTCGAGCGGCTGGTGGAGGAGCTGGCCCCGGTCCGTTCGCTGTCGCGGCACCCGCTGTTCCAGGTGATGCTCACGCTACAGAACACCGCCGAAGCGGTTGTCGACCTGGCGGGCCTGGACACGGAAGGCGTGTTCACGGAGGCCACCACGGCGAAGTTCGACCTCGACGTGATCGTCGGAGAGATGTTCGACGGCGAGGGCGCGCCGGCGGGCCTGAGCGGCTCGGTCACCGTGGCGGCGGATCTCTTCGACGCGGAGAGCGCGAAGCAGTTGGCTCGTCGGTGGGCCCGGGTCTTGGAGCTGTTGGGGGCGGAGCCGGAGACCCGGTCGGCCGCGGTGGACGTGCTGGGCGAGGCCGAGCGGCGTCGGGTGCTGGCAGAGTGGAACGACACTGCGGCCCACGTTCCGGCGGTCTCGACGGTGGAGCTTTTTGAGGCGCAGGTGGTGCGGACGCCGAATGCGGTGGCGGTCGTCGCCGATGGCACCGAGGTGTCGTACGCGGAGCTGGACGCCCGGGCAAACCGCTTGGCCCGTCTGCTGATCAGCCGCGGCGTCGGGCCGGATTCCGTGGTGGGCCTCTGCCTGGGGCGCGGGGTGGAAGCGGTGGCCGTGATGCTGGCGGTGTGGAAGGCAGGCGGTGCCTACCTGCCCATCGACCCGGGCTATCCGGCCGACCGGATCGGGTTCCTCATTGCCGACGCGGCGCCGGTGCTTGTGCTCGTGCAGGAGAACACGGCCGGAGTGGTTCCGGAGTCCGCCGGTGCGGTGGTGAGCGTGGACGCGCCCAAGACGGTCGGTGAACTGGCCACTCTGGAGCCGGGCGCTGTGGGTGACGCTGAGCGTGTGGCGCCGTTGTCGCTGTCGCATCCGGCGTATGTGATCTATACGTCGGGTTCGACGGGTGTGCCGAAGGGTGTGGTGGTGGAGCACCGATCGGTGGTGAGTCTGTTGTCGTGGGCGTCGGGTGTGTTCGCGGGTGAGGATTTCTCGCGGGTGTTGGCGTCGACGTCGCTGAGTTTCGATGTGTCGGTGTTCGAGATGTTCGGACCGCTGGTGACCGGCGGCAGCATCGAAGTGGTCCGTGACGTACTGGCGTTGGCGGACCGGAGTCGTGGCCACTGGCCGGTGAGTCTGATCAGCGCCGTGCCTTCGGCGCTCTCGCAGGTTCTGGCTGCGGGTGCAATCGATGCCGGGGCCAGGACGGTGGTGTTGGCGGGCGAGGCGTTGACGGCGGGTGCGGTGCGGAGGATTCGGGAGGCGTTGCCCGGGGTGCGGGTGGCGAATATTTATGGTCCGACCGAGGCGACGGTGTATTCGGCGGCGTGGTTCGCCGAGGGTGATGTGGAGGGTGTTCCGCCGATCGGCCGGCCGATTGCGAATGCGCGGACGTATGTCCTGGACGGCAGGATGTCTCCGGTGCCGGTCGGTGTGGTGGGTGAGTTGTATGTGGCGGGTGCGGGTCTGGCGCGGGGTTATCTGAATCGTGCGGGTCTGACGGCTGAGCGTTTCGTGGCCGACCCGTTCGGGTCGGCGGGCTCGCGGTTGTACCGGACCGGGGATCTGGTGCGGTGGTCGGCGGAGGGGGATCTGGAGTTCCACGGCCGGGTCGATGAGCAGGTGAAGGTCCGTGGTTTCCGTATCGAGCCCGGTGAGATCGAGGCGGTGCTGGCCGCTGATGAGCGGGTGGCGCAGGTCGTTGTGGTGGTACGGGAGGACACGTCCGGCGACAAGCGTCTGGTCGCCTATGTCGTCCCGGTGGGTGGGGGTGACGCGGCTCTGCCGGCAGCCCTGATTGCCGATGCGTCAGGACGTCTGCCCGGGCACATGGTGCCGTCCGCGGTCGTCGTCCTCGATGCCTTGCCGCTGTCGTCGAACGGGAAGCTGGATCGCAAGGCGTTGCCCACCCCGGCATTTGTCGCCGGTGGCGGTCGTGGCCCGGCCGACGCTCGCGAGGAGATTCTGTGCGCGGCCTTCGCGGAGGTCCTCGGCCTGGAGTCCGTGGGCGTGGACGACAACTTCTTCGAGCTGGGTGGTCATTCGCTGCTCGTGGTGTCGCTGGTGGAGCGGCT
>NZ_JBITER010000129.1:0-3622 GCF_044455345.1 Streptomyces sp. NPDC051286
CGTTTCGTACCGTCGCAAGTCGAAACGTAGCCGGGGTACGGCGTGTTCTGCATATCAGCCCAGGTCAACGACCCACGGAAGCGACAGGGGAGCCGAAAATCCTTTGTCACGCCCACCGCCACTTCAACGTCGTAGGGGACGGCGTACAGGCCGGTGATGTCGTTCTCTTCGCGCCACCGTCGCAGGGCTTGGTAGCCGTCCAGCCACACCAGTGACTCCGGGCGGTAGACCCGTGTGCGCAGGAATGCGGCGATGGTCGCCGCGTTTCTCGGCGAGGAGAAGTGCAGCAGCGCCGCCTCGGCAGCGGCGTGGGTGTCGTCTAGTTCCTGGTCCTCGCCGCTCGCCCCGACGATCCGCCCGTTCTCGTCGCGTCGGACGTGCACCTTGCGCTGTCCGCTGGTGGTGTTCTGCGGGGTTTTGTCGGTGGTGGTTCGGCATTGTGATGTCAGTGCGTCAGGTGTGGGGTTTCTTCTGTTCAGCTTGTCGCGGCTGGTGATTCGAGTGGTGACACGAATGCCGTTCTGGGGCTGACGCTTTTGGCGATGATGCAGGTCGGTTGGTTGCCGGTCGGTATGACGTGTCCGGTTTCACTGCCCTGTTGCGGCTGCTACGCCCACCCCACCCCGAGATCGGCCAGCGCGGCTCGCTGTGGAGGCGTGAGCTTGTCCTGCCTCAATTTCTTGTTCGATAGCCATACGCCCAGGCGCACGGTGGTGCCGTCGGGGAGTTCTTCGACGTGCTGCCTTCCGACTACGGTTTTCCCCTCGCGTTGGATGTACTGCGTCAGGGCCGCCACGCCCCGTGTGAAGGCGTCGGAGCCCTTGTCTGTCCCTGTCTTCGTACTGGTTCGCGTTGCGGTTTTCTGGGGCCGTGCAGCCGGTTTCACGCCCGCCTTGTCCAGGCGGTGTTGCTGTTCCGGGTTGAGTTGGGCCCAGTCCCGTCGCTGCCGTGCGAGCCAGCGTCCGATGTCGTCGCCGCGATGCGTCACCCCGGGCACGATCTCCTCGAGGCCGGCCCCGCCCGCGAGGAGGGCGGTGAGTCCGGTGTGGTGGCGTTGCCAGTCGACGGTCCACCCCAACTGTCCCGGGTTCCAGTCCGGGTCGATCGCGGCGAGCTGTTCGGCCCGCCGCGCCGCGCGTTCGGGATCCTTGCCCAGTCCGCCGGGGCGGCGGAGGTTGGTGAGCCATTGTCCGACGGGTTTGTCGAGGGCGGTGGCGTGGCGGGGTGCGGCGAGGGTGCCGGCCTGTGCGTAGTAGGCGCGGGCGGCGGCGAGGTTCTCGGCGAACGCCGTATCGGCGGTGTCCCACACCATGCCGAGCTCTTCCAGTTCGTCCGCTCGGGTGCTGGACATGGTCCCGGCCCGGTAGGACCGCCTCTGGTCGGACAGCCATCTGCCCAATGGGTAGGTGCCTTCCTGGTGTTCGTAGGGCACGTCCAGGGAGCCCTCGCGGTCGAAGTAGCGGCGTGCGGTGTCGTAGCCGCGGGTCCAGTCCTGGCGTTCGGTGTCGAGGATCTGGAACTTGACCCATTTCGCGATCATGACGGGGTCGCGGGGGGCGGCGAAGCGGAGCAGCAGCCGTGACTCGTCCTCACCGTTCTCCGGCTCCGGTCCGATGTTTTGCGACGGATCAACGACCTGCTTCTGGTTCTTCTGCGGAATAGCGAGCATTTCAACGGCACGCTCATCGTGCGCCCGAAGCCCTTCAAGGACTTTCACCAAGGGCCTATACGAGGAGGAGGTGAACATGTCTTCCGGCTGCTCGCCCCGCGCCAGGAACACGGGCACGATCAGTGTCGCAATCTTGCCCTGCCCGGGTTTCTGACGCAGCGCCCGGCCGATAGCCTGCACGATATCCACTGCCGACCCCTTCGGGTCCAGCAGCGCCACTGAATCCACCGCCCGGATATCAACGCCCTCACCCAACACACGGCAGTTCGAGAGCACGGCCCGCCCCGCCCGGCGCCCGAAGTCGGAGAGCACTCCCCGCCGGTGGTCTGTCTCGTGTTCCCCGCACAGCCAGTCGGCCCACACATGCTCCGGGTACCGCTCGGGATCCGACGCGTGCAGCCGGGCCGCGACCCTGGGCAGTCCCTTCGCGAACGCGGAGGCCTCTATGGTCCGGTGGTGGAAGGTGATGGTGGTCTGCAGCTGGTGCACCGTCATCGTCTCGAGCAGCGCGGCCTGCAACGCTCCCATGCGCTCACCGCGCAGCCGTTCCTCGCGGTTTTCGTCGCCGGCGAGGCGGGCGGGGGTGACGACGGGGTCGGTGAGCTCGACCACCACGATCTGATACCTGGCCAGAAGCCCGCGCGACACCGCGGATGCCAGCGAGAGTTCGTACACGACGGGTCCGTAGATTTTGGGGTCGTCCATGGAGCAGGCCAGCTCCCGCGGCAGGGGATCCCGCGCGTTCTCGAAGCCCTCCTGGCGCTCCGCCCACCGCGCCCGGGGCGGACGCTCCTTCCAGATCCGGGGCGTGGCGGTCATGTAGAGCCGGCGCATGGCGGGGATGACGTCCTGGTCGTGGATCGCGGCCCACGCCTTCCCTGCCGATCCACTTGTACGGTGCGCCTCGTCCACGACCACCAGGTCGAAAACGTCCATGGGAAGCCCGTACGCACCCTCGTGCGCCTCGGCCAGCACCGGCAGCGAAGCGTAGGTGGCATAGACCGTCACGGGACCGCGGCCGTGCCACAGAGCCAGCCGCGGCGGACTGGTCGTGGAACGCACATCGAGGTCCCACAAGTGCGGGTCATCATCCAGAGAACACACCGCCACGGCCGGGCCCGTGTGCCCGGCAGACCGCCATTCCCGCACCGTCTGGGTCAGTAGATCCAGGGTCGGCAGCAGCACGAGAACCCGCCCATTACGCGCGAGCCTCAACGCGGAATGCGCGGCAATGAAGGTCTTTCCCGTACCGCACGCCGCCACCACCGTGGCCCGCAGACCATTACGTGGAATCCGCTTCCCCGGAGGAATATCAAGACCGCGCACCACAGCGTCAACGGCTTCAACCTGATGAGGCCGAAGCGCAATTTTTTCTGTACTCGTCATATCTGTACTCCAGAATTCACGAGAGGGGTGGCAAGTTCTGACGGAGGGGGTAGTGGTTCCCTCGGGATGCTACACACTGCATCCCGAGATGCATCATCGTGATGATGTGCGGGCATCACTCTAGCGCAACAGGGTCCGGAGGCAGGGGCTTTCGGGTAGGCTCACGCATACACTGAGTGTTCTTCAGGAAGTGAAAGGTCATCACACACCGGATGGAGCGAAGCGGAGTCCGGTGCGCCCCATCCGACGGGGCCGGCCTCCCTTCGAGAGTGACGTCACGTCACCGGGCTCTGGGGTGCCGTGTTCTTCGGGATGCTACACAGGCCTGCACTGATGCACCCCCACCCGGTAGCCAGCCGTTCCGGCTAAGCCGGAACCAGGGTGGGGAAGCGAAGCGGACACACCCGCCTTTCGGGATTTAAGCGAAGCGTAATCCCAATTCCCGTGCGAAGCACGGGAATTAAGGCGTGAAACGCCGTCAACGAATTGCGAAGCAATTCGTCACGCCGTGCGAAGCACGGCGTTTCGCTTGCACAGCGCGCAGCGCTGTGGTACCCGCTCCGCGGG
>NZ_JBITER010000130.1:0-3341 GCF_044455345.1 Streptomyces sp. NPDC051286
ATGGTCCGGTCTTCACCCCTACGACGGAGGTCCACGATGACCCGTGTGATCGGCACGATGGGCGACAAGCTGCTGAGCAAGCTGCTGAAGGAGGACCGGGCCGGCGCCTGTGTCCCGGAGCACGGCAGCTTCTGCAAGTGCGTGAACCACGTCCGGTACATCTACAGCTGCAACGGCCCCTGCGTGAAGAGCGGCAGCTGCTGACCCACGCCCCATCCCATTGCGTAACCAGGAGGTAGGCATGAGGCGAATGATCGGCACGATGGGCGACCGGCTGCTGCGGCTCGTACTCAACGAGCAGCGCGCGGGGGCCTGCGTCCCCGAGGTGGGACAGCTCTGCTATTGCAAGGGTGGATACCAGTACCGATTCGCCTGTAACGGCGTGTGCACCAAGCGCACCAACACGTGCTGATGACGCACTCCGACCCACCCGCCGGTTCCCCGGAGGCGGCCTCGCCTCCGGGGAACCGGCTGCGAGCCCGCGCCGCGTGGGCGGCGGTCGCCCTCCAATTCCGCGCCACGCCCGCCGGCGCCTCCCTGCTGTTCGGTGTGACCGTGGTAGTCGGGGTGACACCGGCCGCGGCCGCCTGGGTCGCCAAGCTGCTCTTCGACGAACTCGGCCGCGGTTCGCAGGCCGACGCGCGGCACGCCGTCAGCCTCGGCATCGCCATGGCCGCGCTGGGTGCGCTCTCCGCCGTTCTTCTGCAACTAGCCGGGTATCTCGATGAGTTGGTGCGCAGACGGCTCGTCGTCGAAGTCGAACGGACCCTGTTCGCCAAGGTCGACGAGTTCCACGGACTGAAGCGGTTCGAGGATCCCGCGTTCCACGACCGGCTGCGGCTCGCCCAGCAGGCCTCGGAGGACGCGCCGCACAACATCACCATGTTCACACAGGAGGCCGTACGTTCGGTGGCCGCGGTCAGCGGCTTCACCGGCGCCCTGCTCGCCGTCTGGCCTCCGATGGTGGGCCTGCTGTTCCTGGTCGGCGCCGCCGCACTGCTGGCCCGGCTCTCACTGGCCCGCCGCCAGGTGGTGGTCTGGGAGCTGACCTCGGCCCGGCTGCGCCGGCACCTCTTCTACCGCTCGCTGCTGACCGACCCCCGCGCCGCCAAGGAGATCCGGCTGTTCGGCCTCGGCGGCTTCCTGCACGGCCGGCTGGTCCGCGCGCTGAGCGACGCCACCGAGGCCGAGCTCGCGGTGGCGCGGCGTGGAGCCCTGGTGCAGTCGGGCTTCGCCGCGCTCAACGCCCTGGTCGCCGGGATCGGTACAGTCGTCGTGGTCGCGGGCGCGGCCCACGGCAGATTCACAGTGGGGGACGTGACTCTGTTCATCGCCGCCGCCGCGGGAGTGCAGGGGGCGTTCACCGGGATCGTGCTGCAGGCCGGATCGGCCGCGGAAGGCGTCCGGCTCTTCGGCAACTATCTCGATCTGCTTGACACCCCCGACGACCTGTCCCGGGGCGAGGCTCCCGCGCCGGCACTCACCGGACGAATCGAACTGCGGGATGTCTGGTTCCGCTACGACACCTCCGGCCCCTGGGTACTGCGCGGGGTGAACCTGACCGTCCCCGCAGGCACCGCGATGGGCCTGGTGGGCCGCAACGGCGCCGGCAAGAGCACCCTCATCAAACTGCTCTGCCGCTTCTACGACCCCGAACGCGGCGCGATCCTCTGGGACGGCACCGACATCCGGACCATGGACGTGGCCGAGCTGCGCCACCGGATCGGCGTCACATTCCAGGACTACATGACATACGACCTCACGGCGGCCGAGAACATCGGCATCGGTGATCTGCCGCACCGCGAAGACCTGGAGCGGATCCGCGACAGCGCGGCGCTCGCCGGCATCGACACGACCCTGCGGAACCTCCCCGCCGGATACGAGACCCAGCTCAGCCGGGTCCACCTCGACGAGGAGGACGGCACCCCCGGGATCACCCTCTCCGGCGGCCAGTGGCAACGGGTCGCGCTGGCCCGCTCGCTCATGCGCGGCAACGCCGATCTGCTGATCCTGGATGAGCCCAGCTCCGGCCTGGACCCGGAGGCCGAACACGAAGTGCACCGCACACTCAGCGACCACCGCCGGGAACGGACCGCGCTGCTGGTCTCGCACCGGCTCGGAGCCCTACGCGAGGCGGACACCATCGCCGTGCTGGTGGACGGCAGGATCGCCGAACTCGGCTCCCACGACGAGCTGATGGCCCTGGGCGATGGACACTACGCCCGGCTGTTCGGCCTGCAGGCCGCGGGTTATACCGAGAGGGGCAACCGGACCAGGACCACGGAGGCGGCCACATGAGCCGTCTAAAACGGAAGGCGGTCACATGACGGGTATCGGGCGGACAACGGTGGCGATGGCAGCGGGCGCTGGCATGCTGCTCCTTTCCGTACGCGTACTGCGTTCACGCATCGCGCTCATCAGGGTCACCGGGTCGAGCATGGCCCCGACCTTCGCGGACGGCGACCGGCTGCTGGTCCGCCGCACCGCGCGCGTGCGGCGCGGCGACGCGGTGGTCTTCCGCAACCCCCTCCCCTTCGCCAACGGCGACGAACCGCTGGCCTGGCTGGTCAAGCGGGTCTCCGCCCTGCCCGGCGATCCCGTGCCACCCGACGTGCGCGACATCGTCGGGGCCCCGGACGGCGGACTGGTGCCGTCAGGTTCACTGATCGTCCGGGGCGACGCCGCCCGCACACAGGATTCCCGCCACTTCGGCTACGTCCCCGAGTCGTCCCTGCTCGGCGTAGTGCTCACCCGCCCAACTGTTCTCGTTCGGAGTCCTGTTCGACCGCTCCCGAATGCGGCCGACTGACTCCGCCCCGTCCCGGTCGGGACTCCGCCCCGTCCCGGTCGGGACTCCGCCCGGAGGGCAGCCGGCATCGGGGATGCTCGGAGAACCTCCATTGACTGCATCCACCTGCCGGATGCCTGACCCACGCGATAAACCGCGGTTCACGGCGGTGTCCGCTCGGCACGCTTACGGCCTCCCCTGCGATGGGGAGTGGATCGGCGAGCGGCGTCGTGCGGCTTCGATGGCAAGGCGGAGGACGGAGTCGACGCGGAGGGGGCACCTCCCACGCCCTTAAGGCTGTGGGGGAGTCGGTGACCGACGACAACGCCGAAGGGGGCCCCTCCCTGCTCGAGCGAAGCCGAGAGCTTGGGGAGCAGTCGCAGGGCGCCGGGAGCCCACTCCTTCGTCGAAATGGCCACCGTGATGGTCAATGAACATGAAACACATGCGCAGACAAGGCAGTTGTCGCCTACGGGACGGATCTACGGACCCGTCCCGAGGTACGTGGGGCGCCGTCGTCGAACAGCGTGCCCAGCTCGTCCGTGAAGATCAC
>NZ_JBITER010000131.1:0-3319 GCF_044455345.1 Streptomyces sp. NPDC051286
GCCCCCCCCCACACAACACCACCCCCCACCCTATCGCGCGGGGGGCGCTTCAGGGGGGCGGGGGGGGGGGGGGCCCCCCCCCGCGCCCCCCCCCCCCCCCCCCGGCCCTGTGCAGCACGGCAGGACGGGCGTCGCGACCTGGCACCCAGGGGAGGTCGAGTCCACCGGCTCAGGGACGTCGCAACCGCCCATGCTCCCGCCACGGCGCTCACCCGCGCCGTCCCCGGGCGGGGACGCCGACGCCCAGAGGCTGCCGGAATTCACAGGAACACTTCCTGAGCTGCTCCTCCCGGAGGTCTCCGGGGACGCGCTGTCCGCCTGCCGGGTCTATGCGGCAAGAATGGGGGGCATGAGCGACAGCCCTGCACCCCTCGCCGACCCGCACCTCATCTTCGACGCAGTGGAGGGACGCCGGGATCTCGTCATCCTCGGCTCCACCGGGTCCATCGGCACCCAGGCCATTGACCTGGTGTTGCGTCACCCCGACCGCTTCCGCGTCACTGCGCTCTCCGCCGCGGGAGGCCGGGTTGCCCTCCTCGCCGAGCAGGCGCGGCGACTGAGAGTGCGCACGGTCGCCGTCGCCGTACCGGACGCGGTGTCGGCCCTCCGCGAAGCGCTGCGCGAGCAGTACGGTGCCGGGGAACCGCTTCCTGAGATTTTGGCGGGGCCGGACGCCGCCACCCGGCTCGCCGGGAGCGCCTGCCACACCGTGCTCAACGGAATCACCGGCTCGATCGGTCTGGCCCCCACGCTCGCCGCACTGGAGGCCGGCCGTACGCTCGCCCTCGCCAACAAGGAATCGCTGATCGTGGGCGGACCGCTGGTGAAGGCCCTGGCCAAGCCGGGCCAGATCATCCCGGTCGACTCCGAGCACGCCGCGCTTTTCCAGGCGCTCGCCGCCGGCACCCGGGCCGATGTCCGGAAGCTTGTCGTCACCGCATCCGGCGGCCCGTTCCGGGGGCGGACGAAGAGCGAGCTGGCGAGCGTCACGCGTGAGCAGGCGCTCGCGCACCCCACCTGGGCCATGGGCCCGGTGATCACGATCAACTCCGCCACCCTGGTCAACAAGGGACTGGAGGTCATCGAGGCGCATCTCCTCTACGACATCCCGTTCGAGCGGATCGAAGTCGTCGTCCACCCCCAGTCGTACGTTCACTCCATGGTGGAGTTCACCGACGGCTCCACCCTCGCCCAGGCCACCCCGCCGGACATGCGCGGACCGATCGCCATCGGCCTGGGATGGCCGGAACGAGTCCCGGACGCGGCACCCGCTTTCGACTGGTCGAAGGCGTCCAGCTGGGAGTTCTTCCCGCTCGACAACGACGCCTTCCCGTCCGTTGGCCTGGCCCGGCACGTCGGAGCGCTCGGCGGCACCGCCCCGGCGGTGTTCAACGCCGCGAACGAGGAGTGTGTGGACGCTTTCCTGTCAGGACAGCTGCCGTTCAACGGAATCATGGATACGGTCACGGCTGTGGTGGCCGAACACGACAACCCTGCCACGGGAACTTCGCTCACGGTCGCAGACGTCCTGGAAGCGGAGACCTGGGCACGGGCCCGGGCTCGGGAACTTTCGGCGAAAGCGACAGCGGAGGCGCGCGCATGAGTATGACGACGGTCCTGTTGACGATTCTGGGTATCGTCGTGTTCGCCTTCGGCCTGCTGTTCTCGATCGCCTGGCACGAACTGGGACACCTGTCGACCGCGAAGCTCTTCGGGATCCGCGTCCCGCAGTACATGGTCGGCTTCGGCCCGACCATCTGGTCGCGGAAGAAGGGCGACACCGAGTACGGGATCAAGGCGATCCCGGCCGGTGGCTACATCCGCATGATCGGCATGTTCCCGCCCGGTCCGGACGGACGGCTCGAGGCGCGCTCCACCTCGCCGTGGCGGGGAATGATCGAGGACGCCCGGGAAGCCGCTTTCGAGGAAATCGAACCGGGTGACGAGAACCGCCTCTTCTACACGCGCAAGCCATGGAAGCGCGTGATCGTCATGTTCGCCGGACCGTTCATGAACCTGGTTCTGGCCGTCGCGATCTTCCTCGGCGTGTCGATGACCTTCGGCTTCCAGACGCAGACCACCGAGGTCGCGGGCGTCCAGAAATGCGTGATCGCGCAGAGCGAGAAGCGGGACACCTGCAAGAAGAGCGACCCGGTCTCGCCCGCGCAGGCCGCCGGACTGAAGAAGGGCGACAAGATCGTCGCCTTCAACGGTCAGAAGGTGGACGACTGGGCCGCCCTCTCCGACCGGATCCGCGACACCATCGGCCCCGCCACCATCACCGTCGAGCGCGGCGGCCAGGAGACGACACTCCACGCCGTGCTGCAGGAGAACATGGTGGCCAAGAAGGACTCCAAGGGTGAGGTGATCCCCGGCAAGTACGTCCCGGCCGGGTATCTGGGCTTCGCGGCCCAGACCGAGATCGTTCCGCTCTCCTTCAACGACTCGGTCGTCCGCATGGGCGACATGATCCAGAACGGCGTCGACTCGATCATCGCCCTCCCGTCCAAGATCCCGGGCCTGTGGAGCGCGGCCTTCGGCGACGGCGAGCGAGCGGCCGACTCCCCGGTCGGCGTCTTGGGCGCGGCCAGGATCGGCGGCGAGGTGATGACGCTGGACGTCCCGGCGACGAACCAGATCGCGATGATGCTGTTCCTGCTGGCCGGCTTCAACCTCTCGCTGTTCCTCTTCAACATGCTGCCCCTGCTGCCGCTCGACGGCGGGCACATCGCGGGAGCGCTCTGGGAGTCCCTGCGCCGCAATGTGGCGCGGGTCTTCAAGCGCCCCGACCCCGGACCCTTCGACGTGGCCAAGCTGATGCCGGTCGCCTATGTCGTCGCCGGCGTCTTCATCTGCTTCACACTGCTCGTCCTGGTGGCCGACATCGTCAATCCGGTCAAGATCTCCTGACCGCCCTCAGAGCCTGTCGGGCGACCTCGGATCGGACAGATCGAGCCGGGCGCACCACAGGCGGTGACCGGGCATACATCTGATCTGATGTCCGGGCGCCTCAGTTTGTACGGACTTCGGGATGCGGTGTGCTCCGGGTTCCCCCCGGTGCCGTAACCTCGGAGGTCGGAGCCCGCCGATCTCGGGACCTTGATCCACACCTTGGGGATGCTCAGCGCATGACTGCGATTTCTCTCGGAATGCCGTCCGTTCCGACCAAGCTCGCCGACCGGAGGGTCAGCCGCAAGATCCAGGTCGGGTCGGTGGCGGTCGGCGGGGATGCGCCGGTGTCGGTGCAGTCGATGACCACGACGCGTACGTCGGACGTCGGTGCGACGTTGCAGCAGATCGCGGAGTTGACGGCGTCGGG
>NZ_JBITER010000132.1:0-3313 GCF_044455345.1 Streptomyces sp. NPDC051286
TCTTTGTCAGCCGGGAGAGCATCGCCGTCCCGGAGTAAAGGGGGCACCCACCCCGGTCGTATCTCGCTCGCGTGGAACGTGGTAACCCCGATGGGTTGCCGTTGTCCCCGTTGCTGCAGGCGGCCACGATAATCAGGTAGGCCTTGAGGCCCCGCAGGTCCCTCCCGGTCACGAAATCCTTCAGAGGCCCATGGCGGCTGGCGGCCCCCTTGTTCGCCTGAACGAAGGTCTTGCGCAGCGGCACGTTGGCCCGGATCGAACGGGTGAGGACCGCCGTACGCGTGTCCCGCCCAGTCGCGGTCATCTCCTGCATGTCCCGCTTGGCGGGCGTCGTCGTCTTCATGCACCAGAAGGTAGCCAGCTGAGCCCTCCAATCCCAAACGATCCAGCCTCCCGAGAGCTGATGCACCAGCGGTTGATCATGGATGGCCCAGCGGGTGTATGAAATGGCCGCTGAAAGGGCCATGTGACAGATCCAGGTGAGAGACCCGGGTGAAAGGTCAACTGAGATAACTACTGTTTGGGATGGGGGTACGCCTCAGCTCCACAACCCGCATGCCCGGCCACCGCTGTCTCGGCACGACGGCGGACCCGACCGACCACCTCGCTCTTCCGGCCGCCAACCCCGCTTCGCACCCCCGGCCCCGTTCTGCCAGCACCCACAACACGAGGCCGCAGGCGGTCCTCTGAGTGCCCCTCAGGCACCGCTCCGACGGGGAGGGCGTTTCGCGCTCGGAGGTGCCCAGTGGGCCGTACGGCGGCTTCTTGAACGGCAGCTGTTCCGTACGCACCTCGGCCTGGCCGCTGGGTCGGGAGGGGGCTATGGCGACTGAGCGGATGGTCAGGCGCCGCCCGCTGGGCGCCGGCCCGCACCACATACGACCACCGGGCCAAGATGACCATCCGCTTCGCCATCTGGGACCACATCACCGGCGCCACCGGCCTGCCCACCCCGGTCTGAACACCGGCCCGGAACCCGGCCCCCGCCACGCCCCGACACACAGGCAGACACGTACTCACTCAACAACGTGACAGCGCCCTGCTCAGGGGTGGCTCAGTCTCTGGCCGAAACGCCGCACCGACCGGCAGCGGGCCGATGAACGCCCGGCTGGCCACTGCCCACGAGCTGTACGACTCCCGGCGGGCAGCGCGAAGAGCCCCGCCACGCCGTCAGATGCGCCAGGAGCGGATGTGGTCGCCTGCCTGGTAGACGTTTGCCTTGCCGGACTGGATGTCGCGGACCAGTTCCACCAGCGCGCCGTATGGGGGGTCGATGCCCTCGCCCGAGGCGTGCATGTAGGCCGCAGCGACCTGGCAGGCGTAGAGGGAGTTGCGGTACGGCAGTGGCTGGAGCCGGACCAGGGCGTGCAGGAGAGCGGCGGCGCGCCAGGCTGCGTCGGGTTCGGCGGTGGTGGGGCGCGGGATGCGGGTCTTGTGGCGGGCGACGGCCGCGACGAGTGCGGAGTAGTCGGCGACAGTGACGTCTTCGGGGACGGCCTGCTCCTGGACGTCCAGGAGCCAGGGGACGTCGATGTAGAGGACCATCAGGCGGCTTCGGCTCCCTGCTGGCGGTCGGCCGGCGGCATCTCGTCGGGGAAGGCGTCGTCGAACTCGTCGCGGTGCTGCTCGCCCCAGGAGATGGCGTAGCGGACGAACTGGAGGCGCTGCTGTTCGCGCAGCGGGAGGTCGTGGACGAACTGCTTGAGGGACTTGCCCTCGGCGGTCGCGGCTGCGCGGACCGCTTCGAGTTCGTCGTCGGTGAAAGTGATGTTCAAGGACGGCATACCCTGATGGTACCTAGTAGGTACCTGAAGGGCCAGGGGTGTGCCGTGTCCGTGTCGTGGCAGGGCAGAGTCCGGCGTGAAGCGGCTCGTGGTGGGTGCTGGCCACGGGGCTGTGTGCGGGCCGTTCTTCGGCCGCACGGGAGAGTTCTCAGGCGACGGTCACCGCTGTTCGTACGGCTCCCCTGCGCCGATCGCGCACGCCCGTTCCAGCAGATCGACGTTGGTGAACTCAAACAGAGCGCGGTCAGCGGCCCGGCACAGCTCGGGGAGGAGATGCTCGCGGCAGGGCGGCTGCGAGCTCGTTGTACGCCTGCTCGTACGAGGGGCCGCAGCCGCTGGCTCCGCCTGGCAGGGAGCCGTCCCAGACCGTCGCCGTCGATGCTGATGTGTCCCATGCCCGCTCCCTGCCCGCGTGGGCCCGGCCGCTCCGAACCCCTTCTCGTCGACGCTACGAGCCGGCACTGCAATCCGGGTCAATCTGAACCTCTACCTGAGGTTCATGGCGGGAGGACACGTACGCCCTCGGTTCGAAGAGGCCGGGCCCTCCAGCACCTTCGATCTGGACTGCAGGAAAGGCGCTCGCCAAGCAACGGCACAGTCTCCGTCCTGCGTGTGACCGCGGTCTTACTGGTCCCGTCATCACCTTCAGCAGCCACTGCTGCTCTTCGGGCGGCCGCTGCTCGTATCAGGGGCTTCGGGATCGGGCACGTGCACCGGTGCCGGTTCGGGTGTCTCGCGGGCCGTGGACGTGCGTGGGGCGGTCCGTGCGCCGAGCGCGGCGGTGGTCCTCCTCGGGATGAGGCGGCCGCGCGGTGCGCTTCCTCAAAGCCCGGGCGAGACCTGGTGCGAAGTCCAACACGCGGAACCCGTCCGGTCCCCCGCGACGCGGCGTCAGTCGGCGCATCACGCGATCGGAGCGGAGGCGGCCGAGGATCTGCACCGCCAGGTCGCCGAGCTGGCCGGCGGTGCGGGGTGCGTCATAGTCGGTATTCAGCGCCACCAGGACCTCGGGATCTCCCGGCTGCCACTGCCCAGCGTCCACCAGGTTCGATGGCACAGGGCAGCCGAGTTCACTCGTATGTGCGATGCACCGCAATTCGAACATGTGATGCAATTCTGAGGTGATGTCTTCCTACGCTTTCCCCGACGACCTACTGAAGGCCCAGCGTGCCTGGTACGCCACGTACCAGCAGTTGGCCGAGGAGCAGAATCCCTCTCAGAGCACGGTCCTGCGGCGCTCGCTGCAGCGGCTGTCCGTGCGGATCAGTACGCACCCGTACTGGGCGACGATTCCCGGGCGGGCCCCGGCTGCCCGGATGGCGCTGAAGCAGCTGGTGTGGTCTGTGCAGGCCAGGCCGTGAGCGCCTATCTGAAATTATTCGGGTCACGTCCGGTGGCGTGGTGTAACCGACGGCCACTCGGTGATCCGTTAACAGGGCGTTGATGCCCCTATGGATGTCAAGCAACGACTCCCGCGGGGCTTGGGTGGTTGGCTGGGGTGCTCGTGGGGACGATGAGCCGGTAGATCT
>NZ_JBITER010000133.1:0-3190 GCF_044455345.1 Streptomyces sp. NPDC051286
GCAGATCGGCTCGACGCCGCCGAAGCGGTCCCGGTGCTCGTCGATGAAGGCTACGAGCGTGTGTGTGGCCGGTCGAGCTCGGCCGCGAAGAAACTTGCCGCGGCCTTCAGGATCTCGTTGGCCCGCTTGAGTTCGGCGTTCTCCTTCTTCAACGCTTTGAGCTGGGCGGACTCCTCCGTTGTCGTCCCCGCTCGTGTCCCCGCGTCGATCTCGTGCTGCTTCACCCAGTTCCGCAGCGTCTCACGGGAGCCGATGCCGAGCTTCTCGGTCACCGCCTGCAAAGCGGCCGTCTCGTTCGGATGGTCGTCGCGCACCTCGGCGACCATGCGCACCGCACGACGGCGGAGCTCAAGCGGGTATCGGGAAGGTCGTGCCATGACTCGATCCTTTCATGAAATCGAGTCTCCATTCGAATCGGGGCGGTTCAGAGCGCCACTTCTTCTTGCCCTGGGTCTTGCCGGGGATCTTGGCGACCTGCGTTTTTGCAGCTCCGGGGCCTGGTCGCGGCTGCCTGACCGGTCGTCATTGGTCGTTGTCGGCCGGTGTTGAGCGGCTTCGGACGGCCCAGAGACGGCCCAGGCTGTGGTGCCAGAGACACCGGCGGTCAAGAGGGACGTACGCGCCATGGTGGGAACTCTGTCTGGTTCTAGCCGCTGCTTGACCTGCGCATATGCCATTACGCTGCGCTCTCATGGGGAAAGCCATGCGCCTGTACTGGGGATACATCGCGGTTGCAGCACTCATAGTCGCCTGGACCCAGCAATGGGCCCTTTCGACCGTCGCCGTCTTGTCCATCGCGGTCTTCGCTTACGCCTCCTTCCAGGTGCCGGTCTGGTGTGGAGCGGTCAACCGCGACGGCAGGACGTACTGCCGGAACAATGCCTACGGCGTACTGATGGGGTGCCGAAACCGCCAACATCGTTGGCAGAAGCTCAAGATGATCGTGCTGCGGAGCAAGGTCGGGGACGTGAGTCGCGCCGTCTTCCCGACCGCGAAAGAGAAGTTCAACGCCTTCTTGGCCGTAGCGGGCCTGCTCTCTGCGATCGCAGCAGTGATCGTCCCCGTCTTCACTGGTGACTGAGCGCCCCACTCGCCTCGGACTACGGCGTACGATCTCGAAAACCGTCGTGGCAGCGATGTCACCGTGGGTTCAAATCCCACACCCACCGCAGTTGAACGGCCCCCGACCAGGTGAATCGGTCGGGGGCCGTTCTCATGCGTGCTGTCCGTCAATCACCGTGGCTCCCCGTCAGTTCCCGTCCAAGCGGGCACGACAGGGGCACGGGCTTCTGATCCGTAGCTCTATGTGGATCGGTCGCTGACGGTCGTACCGGTTGCGCTGAGGTCCTAGAGGCATGCCGCCGACCGGGGGCGGTTGCTGTGGTTGCTGTACTTCGCTGCTGTACCGCAGCGGGCTATCCGCTGAGAGCGTTCACGAGAGCCACGAAGACGCCCACGCCGAAGACGGCGAGGACAACGAACCCAACAACCACCAACGAGCAACACGTGGCGACCCCCATCATGACCCACGCTCGCCCCACGGCCCGGTGATACTCGGTGTCATCGTCCCAGTTCTGATCAACCACGTTGCCCCCCGCCAGACACTGCTTGATCGGGCACGCATGGTGCACGACGACTCAATGCTTCTGAAGATGTCTCATCGGTTGCGCGCCCCGTTACTCGGGCAGGCCCACCCAGTTCTCCGGGACGAGCGGCGCAGGCATCAGCCACACCGTGAAGGCCACCTGAGCCATAACCTGGAGCACCAGCGGCTCGGCCGTGCCCACCCCGATGAGCGGAAACGCAAAGAGCACCATAGGGAAAGCAAGCAAGGCCCGGAACAGAGCGACCTCCATATGCTGGTGGGCCAGTCCGGCCACGATCGCCAGGAGCACCGTGGGAATGCCGGTGAAGGCCAGCATCAGCAGGCCGACCTGCATGCCACCGAGGAAGGATGAATCCGGGACCACCAGCGCGATGACGGTCCACACGGCCAAGTGCAGCAGGACGTACGACAGAGCACACCGCCCCATCCGTGCCAGCACTCGGCGCATGCCAGGGCCGGCCGTCGCGTGGGTCATGGCCGTCACCACCTCTTCACGGCAACTCGCGTTCCGCAGAATTTGAACGTGTTCAACATAATCCATGGGCGGTCGCCTGGCGAGGGGCTCGTGCCCCACGACGGTCACTAGGAGGCCGGGGTCGGCGTAGCGGCTTAGGGCGGGAGCTGTCATGGGGCGAGAGATCGGGGCCCTTAAGCTTCCCGCGGCTCGGGCTATCAGCAAGACAGGTGGCGCGCGGGCGGCGGGGGTGCTGATGACGCGCATGGGGCACAGCACCGCCCGTGCCGCGCTGATCTATCAGCACATGACCGCCGACCGGGACCGCGCCATCGCTGACCGGCTGGGGGCGGTGATCCACAAGCAGCAGGGAGACGCCGGGACGTAGTGGCACGCGTGTGGCGGCGAGCTTCTGACCTGCGGTGCCTACGGTCGAGGGGGACAGGGTGAGTGATCGGTGTCCCGCGCAACCGTAGGCAGCCGCCTCTAGAGTGCATCAAGGAAGTCCACTGATCGTCCCGGAGGTGTCATGCCCCTGCAGATGAAGTTGAGCGCGATAACACTCGACTGCCCTGATCCGTTGGCTCTGGCGGCGTTCTATCAGCAGGCCACCGGCCTCGAACCCCACCCGAAGTCGGACGCCGACTTCGCCAGTCTCAACCGTGAGGACGGACTCTTCATCGGTTTTCAACGGGTCGACGGCTACCGGGCTCCGAGCTGGCCTGACCAAACCGTTCCCCAGCAGCTTCACATCTGCTTCAAGGTCGAGGAGGACTTGGCTGAGGCCGAGGCCCGGTTGCTAGAGCTGGGCGCGGGCAAGCCGGATCACCAGCCTCATGAGGCTGGTAGGGCGCGGGTTCTCACCGATCCGGCCGGCCATCCCTTCTGCATCGTCAGAGGCTGACCGGGACTTAGCCGTACCTGCCTACAGAAGAGCGGGACTGCCTGCACATCGCAGAGACAGGACAGGTTGGATACTCGCGCCTTCCAATGACGCCTATCTCAACCCACCACTCACCCCAGCTCCCATCCCGTCTGACCATCCCCTCGTAGCGTAGAGGCCGTGACTGCAGGGGAAGTTGGGGGTCATGGCAGAGAAGCGACGAAAGTTCGACGCGGAGTTCCGTGAG
>NZ_JBITER010000134.1:0-3133 GCF_044455345.1 Streptomyces sp. NPDC051286
GCGTCACCCCCACCCACCGGGACGACATAGGCGACCAGACGCTTGTCGCCGGACGTGTCCTCCCGTACCACCACAACGACCTGCGCCACCCGCTCGTCAGCGGCCAGCACCGCCTCGATCTCACCGGGCTCGATACGGAAACCACGGACCTTCACCTGCTCATCGACCCGGCCGACGTACTCCAGATTCCCCTCCGCCGTCCAGCGGGCTCGGTCGCCGGTCCGGTACATCCGCTCGCCCACGCCACCGAACGGGCACGCCACGAACCGCTCGGCGGTCAGCCCGGCACGGCGCACATACCCCCGGGCGAGTGCGGCACCGGCGACGTACAGCTCCCCGACGACTTTGGGCGCCACGGGAGCGAGTGACTCGTCCAGGACGTACAGCCGCGTGTTGGCGATAGGTGTCCCGAGGGGGGTGCCCAGCGGCATGCGGTCGGGCGTGGTGCCGTCGGCAGGCAGCATGTCGGAGAAGCGTCCGGTGGCCACACCGATGGTGGTCTCGGTGGGGCCGTAGTGGTTGAAGACCCCTCGGTCTCCGGCCGCCGAGAGCAGTTCCCGCACCCACGGGAGCGACGCGGCCTCTCCGCCCAGCACCAATGAGCGGGCCGGCAGCAGGCCCGCCGCACCGCCGGCCGCGGTCAGCGCCGCCAGATGCGAGGGGACCGCCTTCACGTAGTCGATGGCGTTGGCCGCCAGATATTCCGCCACCGCCGCCGGATCGGTCACGGCCCGCTCGTCCAGGACGTGCAGCCGGCCGCCCGTGGCGAGGCTGGCGAACACCACGGTGTTGCCGAGGTCGGTCACCTGGGCCTGGAGGAGCGCGTAACGGCCGCCGGGCTCCCCGAAGCCGACCCGGGCCGGCACCGAGGACACGTAGTTGGCCAAGGAGTCGTGCGTGACCGCGACGCCCTTAGGACGTCCCGTCGAGCCGGACGTGTAGATCACGTACGCCAGCCGCGCGGAGGACGTGGGTGTTCCCGGAGCGGTGGCCGGGGACTGCGCGACCTCGGCCATGACGGCCGGGTCGTCCAGAGCCACCACGGCGGGCACCTCGTCGGCGGGCAGGACGTCGAGCACATCCCGCGTGCCCAGCAGCATCTGGGCGCCGCTGTCGGCCAGCATGAACACGATCCGCTCCGCCGGCAGCTCCACGTCGACGGGGAGGTACGCGCCCCCGGCCTTCCAGACCGCCAGGATCGCGTAGATCATCTCGATGCCGCGCGGCAGGCACAGCGCCACCACCGACTCCGGAACCACACCACGGCCCACCAGGTACCGGGCCAGCCGGTTCGTGCGCTCGTCCAGCTCGGCGTAGCTCACCTCCAGGCCGTCCGCCACGAGGGCCAGCGCATCCGGTGTCCGCACGGCGTGCGCCTCGAAGAGTTCCGGCACCGACAGCTCGGGCGCGCCGGCCGCGGTGTCGTTCCATTCGGCGAGCACCTGCCGCCGCTCGTCCGCGCTCAGCACGTCGACCTCGCGGAGCCGGGTCTGCGGACGGGCGGACAGCAGCTCCAGCACCTGTGCCCAGCGCTGCGCCAGCCGCTCGGCGCTCTCCATGTCGAACAGGTCCGCCGCCACGGTCAGGGATCCACGGATTCCCACCGGCTCGCCCTCGTCGTCGAAGACCTCACCCAGGCTCACGGAGACGTCGAACTTCACCGCCGACAGCTCCGCCGTCATCTCCTCGGTCCTGAGACCGGGAAGATCCACCACCGCTTCGGCGGTGTTCTGGAGCGTGAGCATCACCTGGAAAAGGGGGTGACGGGAGAGGGAGCGGGCCGGTGCCAGCTCCTCGACGAGCCGCTCGAACGGCACGTCCTGATGCGCGTACGCCCCGAGGCTCGCCGCACGCACCCGCGCCAGCACCTCACGGAACGTCGGGTCGCCCGACAGGTCCGTTCGCAGCACCAGTGTGTTGACGAAGAAACCGACGAGGTCGCGCAAAGCCGCATCGGTACGCCCGGCGATCGCGGACCCGATGGGGATGTCCCTGCCCGCGCCCAGCCGGGAGAGCAGCACCGAGAGGGCCGCCTGCAGCACCATGAACACCGTCACGCGCTCGTCACGGGCCAGCTTCGCGAGCTGCGCGTGGACATCGGCCGGGATGTCGAGCGGAACGCTGTGCCCCTGATGGCTGGCGGCCACAGGGCGCGGCCGATCGAACGGAAGCGCCAGCTCCTGGGGAGCTCCGTCCAACGCCTCACGCCAGTAGCCGATCTGACGGTTCAACAAGCTCTGCGGGTCGTCCTCCGCGCCAAGGAGTTCCTGCTGCCACAGGGTGTAGTCCGCGTACTGGACGGGCAGCGGCTCCCACTCCGGTGCCCGGCCCGCACACCGCGCTGCGTACGCCACGGAGACGTCCTGGGCCAGCGGTCGCATCGACCAGCCGTCCCCCGCGATGTGGTGCACGACCAGCGTCAGCACATGCTCGTCCGGCCCGGCCGCGAACAGCCACGCCCGGACGGGCACGTCCACGGACAGGTCGAAGGCATGCCCCGCCGCGGCGGCGACGGCGCCGTCCAGCTCCTCCGGTGCCACCTCCACCACCTGGAGCTCCCAATCCAGGTCCTGCAGACCGAGGACGCGCTGGTAGGGCTCTCCGCCTTCGACGGGGAAGGCCGTGCGCAGCACCTCGTGCCGGCCGAGCACATCGCGTAACGCGGCGGCCAGCGCCTGCCGGTCCACTGCGCCCGACAGCCTCAGTGCGACCGGGATGTTGTACGTGGCGCTCGGTCCCTCCAGCTGCTGGATGAACCACAACCGGCGCTGCGCGAACGACAACGGGATCATCAGGACTCCTCCTGGCGACGCATCGGCCGCAATGCCGGCCTAGCTGATTTTTGGTCTCCGACCAGACGCGCGAGCCCGGCCGCCGTCGGTGCCTCGAATATGTCTGCGATACGTACGTCGATCCCGAGGGCCTCTCGGATCGAGCTGACGAGCTCCATGGCCAACAGGGAATGCCCGCCGAGCCGGAAGAAGTCGTCGTCCACGCCCACGCTCTCCAGGCCGAGGATTTGGGCGAAAGCAGCGCACAGGATTTCCTCGCGGGCGTTGGCCGGCCCTCGGCTGCTGGTAGCGGTGTATTCAGGGGCGGGCAGGGCCTTGCGGTCCAGCTTGCCGTTCACGGT
>NZ_JBITER010000135.1:0-2714 GCF_044455345.1 Streptomyces sp. NPDC051286
GCGACGGGTGTCGTGACGGCCACGCCGCTGGTCCTCTTCGGTGCGGCGGCGATCCGCGTCCCCCTCTCGACGCTGGGCCTGCTCCAGTACCTGGCACCGGTCTTCCAGTTCATCCTCGGCATCCTCTACTTCCACGAGGCGATGCCCCTTGAGCGGTGGGCCGGGTTCACGCTGGTGTGGCTGGCGCTCACGCTGCTGACGTGGGACGCGTTCCGGACGGCGCGGCGGACGAGGGCGCAGGCGGCGCGGCTTGCGGCGACGGCTGCGGGAACGGCGCCGAATCCGACGGCACCGGAGCGGACGCCTCCCGCGGACGGCACGGACTCCTCCTCGTACGCAGCCCGAGAGCAGTGACCAGCGCGCCCAGCGTCACCATCGCCACCGGCACGACGAGAGCCGCGCGGAAGGCCTCCAGGGTGGCTCCGGGCGTGCCGTCCGCGCCTGCCGACGCGAGCCCGTACACGGCCGTCACCGCGGAGATGCCGACCGCCGAGCCGAACTGGGTCGAGGTGTGGAGCAGGCCGCCGGCCAGCCCCTGCTCACTGTCCGGTACGCCGTCGGTCGCCGCGATCGTCAGCGGACCGTAGGCCAGGGCGAAGGCGGTGCCGGTGAGGAGCAGCGTCGGGAACATCGCCGCGTACGACCAGTCCGGCCCGACCCGCAGGAAGAGTCCGTACGAGACGATGGCGACAACGAATCCGCCGAGGATGACGCGCGCGTTGCCGTAACGGTTCACCAGCCGCGGGGTGAGCGTCGGCGCGATGACCGCGTCGGCGCCCATCACCACCAGGGCGAGGGCGGTCTGCAGGGAGGACCAGCCGCGCAGCTCCTGGAGGTACAGCGTCACCACGAACTGGAACCCGAAGAAGGACCCCACGAAGAGCAGGGCGCCGAGATCGGCCCGAACCGTCGAGGCTCTGCGCAGCAGGGAGAGCCGGACCAGCGGGGCGGGCGAGCTGCGTTCGATCAGGACGAAGACCGCGATCAGGAGAAGTCCCGCGGCGAAGACCCCGGCGGTCCACGCCCAGTCCGTCGTCCCGTGTTCCAGGCGCACGATCCCGTAGGCGAGCAGCAGCATTGCTCCGGCGGCCACGGCGGCACCCGGCAGGTCGAAGCCGCCGGCGCGGACCGGGCGCGCCTCGGCGGGGACGGTGCGGAACGCGGCGATCAGGATGCCGCCGGCCAGCAGAACGGGCGCGAAGAACACCCACCGCCAGCCGAACTGGGTGAGCAGCCCGCCGATGACGAGACCGAGCGAGAAGCCGCCCGCCGCGGTACCCGCGAAGACCAGCAGCGCCTTGTTGCGCTGCGGCCCCTCCTCGTACGAGGTGGTGATGAGCGCCATGGCGGCGGGCGTCATGAACGCGGCGGCCACCCCGGTGACGAAGCGGGCGACGATCAGCATCCAGCCCCGGTCGGCGAAGCCTCCGAGTCCGGAGAAGACCAGGAAGACGGAGAGCCAGACGAGGAACATCCGGCGTCTGCCGAACAGGTCGGCGGCGCGTCCGCCGAGCAGGGTGAACCCGGCGTAGCCGAGGACGTAGGCACTCATCACCCAGGCGGCGGTGCTGGTCGACAGGGAGAGATCGGATCTGATCGAGGGGACCGCGACGGCGAGCATGGCGACGTCGATGCCCTCCAGGAAGATCGTGCCGCAGAGGACGAGGAGCAGGGCCCGGGCGCGTGCGGGCATGGTGGACACAGGTGTCTCCTTGATGGGGCGAACATGGGGAGTTACTCGGAAGCGGGTCGGTTCCCTCTTGTAACCACTGGCATCGTGCGCCAGCATCAACGGCCATGGAAGAAGGCACTTCGAAGTCACCGAGTCACCTCAAAGGCACCGTTGACGACGCGGCCCTCGTCGGCGACCCCGACCCGTTCCAGTGGGACACCCGCGAGGGCTGCGAGGTACGGCAGATCCTGGACCGGGTCGCCGACAAGTGGTCACTGCTCGTCATCGCCCTGCTCGACCGCCGCAAGCTCCGCTTCACCCAGTTGCGCCGCGAGATCGACGGCATCAGCCAGCGGATGCTGACCGTCACGCTGCGCCAGCTGGAACGCGACGGCCTGGTCGAGCGGACGGTCCATGCCGTGGTGCCGCCCCGCGTGGAGTACGAGCTGACGCCGCTCGGTGGCACGCTGCACACCACGATCCGGGCACTCGTCACCTGGACCGAGAAGCACCAGGGTGAGATCGCGGCCGCGCGCGCCGACTACGACGCCCGCGAGGCCGCCGATACGTATTAATCTTTACCTAGTTGCTTTTTTAACTTGGTTATGTTTACCTGGGGGCGGTGGAACCGTACCCGAGGAGCAGGCATGACCGACGTACTGATCGTGGGAGCCGGACCGACCGGACTGACCCTGGCTTGCGATCTCGCCCGGCGTGACATTGCGGTACGGATTGTCGACAAGTCCCGTGATTTCCCGCGCAGTTCACGGGCGAAGGGCCCCAATCCCCGCTCCCTCGAGGTACTTGAGGATCTTGGCGTGGTCGAGGAGGTCCTGGCAGCGGGCTCGGCGCCGCTGCCGATGCGCAAGTACCGGGGCGGACTGCCGATCGCCGACGCCGACCCCTTCGAGGAGTCGAGGCCGACGCCGGACGCCCCGTACGACCGGTCGTGGCTCATCGCCCAGTGGCGGCTGGAGGAGATCCTGCGGGCCCGGCTCGCGGAGTACGGGGTACGTGTCGAACTGGGCGCCGAGGTAACGGG
>NZ_JBITER010000136.1:0-2434 GCF_044455345.1 Streptomyces sp. NPDC051286
TAGACGGTGTCGCCGAACTGGGTGCGCTCTGACTGGTCGGTGGAGGCGTAACGGCCCCGGTAGTCCTTGCCTCCCTGGGTCAGCGAGGTGAGCTGGGAGTAGTCGCTCCACTGTCCGCCACTGCGAGCCGTTTCCGCAGTGGGGCGGGCGGCGGTCTCGTTTCCTGCCTTGTCGTAGGACCAGCCGTCACTGCTGCCGTTGACTGCGGTCAGCTGTGACGCGTCATCGTACGTGTAGGTGGTACCTCCGGGGCAGGTGTTACCGGCAGAGGCCGCGCGCAAGCCGGGGAGGTTGCCGTTCTGCGAGGTGAGGTTGCCGGCCTTGTCGTAGCAGTACAGCCAGCTGTTATTGAGGGTGCCGCCCGCCATCTCCTTAGCGTATCGCAGGCGCCCGGCGGAGTCGTACTCGAAGGTCCGCTTGAGACCGTCGACCGCGTCGGTGCGGGTGCGGATCTGCGTGCCGTCCTTGGTGATGCCGCCACTGCTGTACGAGTAGTTGTAGGCGATGTCGATCATGGTGCCCTCCGTGTCGGAGGTCGCCGTGATCCGCTCGGCGCGGTTGGACTTGTCCCGAGTGATGGTTTCCACGATGCCGCTGGGCAGTGTGGTCTTGGTCCTGGCGTCGTTCGCGTTGTACTCGTACGTGGCCTTCTTATCCTGCGGATCCGTCAGCGAGATCAGCCGGTTGACCTTGTCGTAGCTGTACTTCACCGTGCCGGACGGGTCGGTGTAGGACTCGACGTTGCCCTCGGCCGTGTAGACGAGAACGGTCTGCGAGCCGTCCTGCAGCGTGCGGACCGTCTCCCTGGACAGAGGGTCGAAATCGTACTTGGTGACGCCGGTGGAATCCGAGCGCTGCTTGAGGTTGCCGTCCCCGTCCCAGGCGTAGGTGACGGTCGAGTTCGTGCTGGAGACCTTGATGATCCGGTCACGGTTGTCGTACACGTAGACCGTCTTGATACCCCTGCCGTCGGTCATGGTCTCTGGGCGGTCGGCGCCGTCGTAGGTGTACGTCGTGGCGCCGAGCGGCGACGGCGGGGTGACCTTGATCAGGTTGCCCTTGGCGTCATAGACGAACTTGGTGACCTTGCCGTTGGCGTCCTTGATCTCGCAGCGCTGGCCCTTGAAGCCGCCGCAGGTGGGATCGGCCGGGTTGTAGGCGAAGGTGCGGGTCCCGCCGTCCGCTCCGGCCACTGTCTCCTCGGTGGTGTTGCCCGCGGAGTCGTACTTGTAGCTCACCTCCACTCCATCCGCGGAGGTGACCTTGCCGGGGACGTCGGCCCCAGCGATTGTCTGATAGCCGCTCACCGACGAGGTCGCCCCGGTGGGCAGCTTCGCGGAGGTCGGGTTGGAGCGGGGGTCCCAGCCGTAAGCGGTGACGTTGCCCGGGGTCCCACCCACACCCATCGCGTCCACGGCCGTTTCGAGGTTCAGATTGGCGTCGTAGGTCCGCTCGCGGGTCTTGCCGAGCGCGTCGGTGACCTTCGTGATCTCGCCGTCTGCCGCGTGCTCGTACTTCGTGATGCTGCCGGCTGGGTCGGTGACCGTTGTCGTACCGGCGGAGCCCTCACCGCTGGTGTACGTGTAGGTGTAGGTCGGTCCTGTCTCACCGGAGCCATCGAAGGCCGTGGCCCGCTTCATCGAGGTGACGCGGTTGTCGGCGTCGTAGGTGAAGACCGTGACCCGCCCTTCGGGCGTGGTGATCTTCGTGAGGCGGCGGTCCGCGTCGTACCCGAACTCTGTGGCCTTGCCCTCGCTGTCCGTGAACTTGGCGAGATCGCCTGCGGGGTTGAGGTCGTAGACGACGGTGCGGCCGGTGTTGTCCTTCGCCTGCCACTGCGAGGCGTCGGTCTTGACCAGGTCGATGAAACGGCCCGAGCGGGAGTCGGTGAGCTTGAAGCCCTTGTGCTCAGTGCCCTCGTCGTGCTGGTCGACCAAGACGTGGCCGCCGTTGCGGTCGGAGACCTTCAGGAAGGTGCCGTACTCGCTGTAGGTGTCCTTCGAGCCTGAACCGCGCTCGGTCACGACGTACTCGGACCCCGACTTCTCCAGGTCCAGTCGGTAGCCCTTGGGGGTCGCGTACGTGCCGTCGGTCTTCTTCGTGAAGACGACGGAGCCGCCGGTGGCGTCATAGAGCACCACTCGCGTGTCCTCGATCTGCAGGTAGCGCTCGTAGTTGCTCCACCAGCGCTGTGACACCTTCCCCCACGGTGCGTCCAGGGAGTTGTAGGTACGGGTCAGCTGCAGGGACTTGCCAACGCCGGCGATCTGCAGGTCTGTGCCCGCGAGCATCAGGTTGCCGGTGGAGTAGTTGATCCGTGCCACGAGCGAGTCCGTCACCCTGACCATCCCCTCGTAGCGTAGAGGCCGTGACTGCAGGGGAAGTTGGGGGTCATGGCAGAGAAGCGACGAAAGTTCGACGCGGAGTTCCGTGA
>NZ_JBITER010000137.1:0-2421 GCF_044455345.1 Streptomyces sp. NPDC051286
GTACTGACAGAGCCGCTTGCGTCACAAGGAAACCCCGGCCCGTCGGAATCGGGCCGGGGTTTCCGGCATGAGGGGACAGTCCCCGCCAGACACCCGGAACCGCACGGCCGCACCCACGCACACCACACCCAGGGTGCCGCCCGACAGTAGCGCGTCGAAGTCGTCGGGCGCGGCGTCGGACACCAGGTGCTGGACAGTGACGGTTCCGACGGGTCCATGTCGGATCGGCATGCCTGGATGCCGCCGCCGTACGAACTGATGGGATTTCTGGCTCGCGCCAAAGCTGAGGAGGTTCGATATCCGGGGCGTCGTGGACCCATTTGTCCCGGCAGCGTCCTTGCAGAGCCCTGCCGGACGTACTCCTGCCACGGACACCTCGACCGGCGACGCGGGGGCGGTCGCCGCAGACCGAAAGCTGGACAGAGCGCACGCCCGTATTCAACGGACCGTCAATAATATCCCGTAGCGATGGAGTTGGCATGCTCGCGCGCTGAACGAGGGGATGGCCCCAGCTCACGAGATTGTCGCCCACGACGTTGCGGTGGAGGTCGACCGCTCCGGGCTGATGACCACGTATCCGGCTCGGCCTGCGGGAGCCGGCGATCATCCGGCCGTGCTCGTCGCCTCTGAGCTGTGGGGTGTGACCGAAGACGGGCAGCAACCGGGCGGCGCCGGACTGCCAGTGGATCCACTCGGCTGCGCCGCCCTTGACGCTGATCTTCCCGCGCTTGTCGGCGGTGAACAGGTCCGTCCGTGCGAACGCTGTGTCGTGAGCCAGCGGAAGCCGTCCCCAAGCGACCTGTCCAAAGTCCGATGGGCCTTGGACAAAGCGACATTGACGGCCTGGAGGAAAGCCCGACTCGACCGCAGACAGCCAGCTCGGTCGAATGTTCAACGCGATCCTGCACGTCAACCGCATCGGAATTCCCTGGAAATGCCTCCCGCGCGACTTCCCGAACCGCGGCACCGTCCATGCCGCCGTGGTCTGTCGATGGTGGTCACCGCTGCCGCTTCACCTACCGATAGGGGAGGCAAGCGAAGCCTCAAAAGAGTACAAATGTTATATGAGTGAGAAATCAGAAAATCTGCATGACGTGGATGAATGGGCCGACCGCATCCGGGACGCCTCGTCCGGGTCCGATGCGCAGGCTGTCCGCAAGGTCGTCAGCGACATTTACCGCGCCGCCCAGGACGAACTCGACAAGGAGCGGGCACAGGCCGAATACGAACGCGAGGAGTAGCCATCCGAGCTCACTCCGTGCCCGGAGTTGAGTCGGGGGGCCGTGCGGTGTCCGGAACGGCTGGACCGGCGGTGATCCGTCGTCGGCCGTCGGGCTGGCGCGAAGGTGCTGGTCATGGCGGAGACGGCGCCGCCGGTATCGGCCGCGGTTTTATCTGCGTACGCCTGGAGGAACGCCCGGCTCGACTGCAGGTCAGTGACGACGTCGGGGAGCACGTTGTGCTGCCCGATGAACTCCGGTCCTCGGTCGATGTGGGCCAGGAACTCCTCAGCCCGCCAGGGCTCGAGCGGGCGCATCTCGGCACCGTCATTGCCCAGGGGTGTCGCGTACACCGTCACCATTCACGGTCGGCGTCAGCGCACACCGTGAAGGCACCTTCTCACGGGCGTCCGTGGTGGTGCGGCCTCGGCGGTCCGATGTCCCAGGCCGGTCCGGGTGGCCAAACCTGTGCTCCCGCTTCGGGGGCAGCGGCTCGATCTGTTCCCGCGGTTCGTCTGTCACGATTCCCGGCGACGTGCCGACGGCCAATCAACGGACAACTTGTTTCCCAGCGGTAGTCGGCAAGGCCGTAGCCGCTTCATTACGTGAGTGCTGCTCATGCATTGGTGGCCAGAGGTCCTGAACAGTGCTGACCGCTGTGTAGGAGAGGACGGCCCAAGTGGTGCGGGCGGGAATGGGCAGGTGGCGACGGCTTACCCGGGAACCTTGGCCACTTCTTCGGGAGCTGTTGGCGGACTTCGCTATGGCGGATAGGGCCGCGTGGCTGGACATCGAGGGGGTCGTCGCGGGGGCCTGCGCCGCCGTTGCGTCGGTTGGTGGGGGTGAGGGGGTGGCGGGGTTGGGTTGGGGTGGTGAGGGTGCGTTGGCTGGGGTGGGTGATGGTTGTTCAGGGTGTCGGGGTAGTGGGGGGCGTGGTGTGTGGGTGGTGGGTGTGCTGCCGGGTGGGTGAGGGGGTGGGGGTTTGTCGCTCGGGTGGGCTAATCGTGTGCCAGCAGGGCTTATGTTGTTGTTATTTGACGGATAGTCAGATTGTGTTCCGGGGTGCGGGGGGTGGGGTGTTTACACCCGGTCGGCCCTGTGATGCGACGCCGGGGACCTGTCCGATATGACAGGTAATGGTGTTGTAAGTACGTTCGTTTCAGGTCGGCTGCCCAGCCGGCGTCTCTGAGACAGGAAGAAG
>NZ_JBITER010000138.1:0-2372 GCF_044455345.1 Streptomyces sp. NPDC051286
GAGCAGGTCTGGATCAACGAACCGACACCGGAAACAAAACCTCTACAACAGTCCGCATAGCGTCAAACCGTCTCATTTGACTTGACAACTTCCGGGACGAGGACGAGTTGCTGAGTGAACGTCGCCGAGGTTCCCGACAACTTCACTTCCTGGCCGACGGCCCAGGATGCGTTCAGGATCTCACCGGTGGGCATGCCGTCCTTGACGACGATTCCCTCGTACTCGTAGGTGAATCCGCTAATGCACGCCTCGTAGCGCTTGATGTCCAGGTTGCGTGTGTCGCACCAGTCGACCAGGTGCGGAAGCCCTGCCGTGGCCCCGAACCCTTCCTTTGCGAGGGCGTCGCGAGTCTTCTTGCTGTTGTCCGGGACCAGACGCGAACACGGCTGGATGTTCGTCTCCTTGTTCACCTCGCCGCAGCTCCAGCCGTCCTTCTCGCTGTAGCCCTGCGGCCTGGTGACATTCTCGGGTGCGCTGTACCCGGTGGGCGGCACCTCCGGTGGGACCGGGTACATGTTGGGCTTGCCGATGGGCTGCGGTTCCTGGAAGTCGTCCTCGTTCAGCACTGGGGCGTTCATGTCAGGCTCGGGGAGCTTGATGTCGACCGCGCGGCCACGGGTCTTGAACTTGCCCCACCCGGACCACTCCGTTTCGTACAGGCTTCCGTCGTAGGCGGATGTACGGAACGCGTAGGTGGTGCCCGGCTTCAGGTTCCCATCCGGGACGGTGACCTTCGCTGTGCCACCGGAGTTGACGTAGCCCGAGACGAGGACGCCGTACGGTTCATCCTTGATCATGATCTGTTTGTCGGGGTTGCCGAAAGCGTCCGTCGTGTAGACGGCGAAGGTCAGGTTGGCCTTGTCATCGTCCGGGTCTGTCACAGTATTGCTCAAGGTGGGCATGGTCCGATTGACCTGCCACACCCCGCCCGACTGCGTGGACGGCGGCCCGGCCACCAGATTCTTCCCCGACACGGGCCGCCCTCCGGCCAGCGCGAGACTGGTCGTCTCAGGTCCGTGGACCTTCGGCGGCGCTGCCAGCGGATCAGGTTCCTTCGGTAAGCCGGCAGCGGAAGCGGGTCCCGCCCCGGCCAGAACGGTAAGGACGGCGCCGACTGCCATGCAGCGCAGCGCCATCGTTATGCGTGTGCGTCGCAACGATCCTCCTTGAAGGGTACAGATGTTCGACGCAAGCCCATCACGTGCAACTCCCGTGGGATAGGGGAAAGATCGCCATTCTGTACACGCAGCGCTTGTGTCTTGATCGGGTTGATCGAGCCATTCGTAGGGTTGGGTCGCCCAGGGGTGCTGGGTGTGGCTATCAGGCGGCTGCCGTCTCGTGGCTTCCCTTGCTTCGCCGCCCGGCGCCCCACGACGACTCGGCCGCCGATTAGGAAGTGCGAACAAGTCGCTGCGTAGAGCAATGCCGGCGAGGTCGTCCGTGGCACGAACAGCACGAACACACACGTCAGGAGCACGATGAGCCGGATATGGGCGGGGATAGACAGCGGCAAGGGCCACCACCACGGCCTCGCCCTGGACATAGACGGCAAGACGCTGCTGTCGCGGCGGGTCGCCAACGACGAGCTCGAACTGCTGAAACTGATCGGTGACGTCTTGGACCTGGCCGATGGCCGCGAGGCCACCTGGGCCATCGACATGACCGGCGGGGAGCCCGCGCTCCTGCTGGCGCTGCTGGTCAACCACGGCCAGGAGGCCCTCTACATCCCGGCCGACTGGTGAACCGGGCAGCCGACGGCTACCGCGGCAAGCGCGAGGCCCGACTCGACGCCTTCCGATGGCTCCACCGCTACAACACCCGCCGCCGACACTCCCGCCTCGGACAACGATCACCGATCGCCTTCGAGAACGCGGGCCTGTCGATGAATTAGTGGGTTTCTTGCGGTAGTTGGGATCGTTGATGCGGTATGGGTCGCTTCGATGAGTTGATCGGTTCGTTGGAGGAGAAGTTCGGGGCGGTGACGTCGTACCTGGACGAGCGGCAGCGCCGGATGCTGTACGCGGCGGAGGCTCGGCAGCTCGGGCACGGTGGGATCGTTGCGGTGGCGCGGGCCGCGGGCGTCTCGAAGGGCTGCGTCAGCCGCGGCCTGGCCGAACTCGATGCGGGCCGGGCGCCGGACGGGCGGGGGCGGCGGCCGGGGGCCGGCCGCCCGGCACTGTCGGAGAAGGACCCGGGCCTGGTTCCGGCCCTGCTGGCGCTGGTCGAAGACACCACGCAGGGCGACCCGATAGGGCCGTTGACGTGGACGACGAAGTTGCTGCGGCATCTGGCCACCGAGCTCGCCGCCCAGGGCCGCGCGGTGGGTCGGGACGTGATCGCCGCATTGTTGAAGGAGGCGGGCTTCAGCCTGC
>NZ_JBITER010000139.1:0-2050 GCF_044455345.1 Streptomyces sp. NPDC051286
CCCCGGAGGTAGAACTGGTCGACGTGGACCAGGCGGGAGCGGGTGAGGGCCTCGTGGCCGGGGTTGGTGACCGGGGTCATGCCGATGTTCCACGCCTCGCTCACCAGGAGCGCGACGACCGAGGTGGTGAGGTCCTTCATCCGGGTGGTGCCGTCCCCCAGGTGAACGAAGGTGTCGAGGAACCCGGTCCAGGAGTGGACCTCGAACAAAAGGTCCGGCAGGTCGATCTTCGGGAGCATCTTCTCGACCCGCTTGCGCAGCCAGGCCAGCGACTTCGGCTCTCCGAGCGCGCCGAGCTTCTCCACGTTCAGCTTCGCCCGGCCGTTCGGGAGGACGTCGAGCGACACCTTCGCGTCCTTACCCGCCGACTCCAGGCGTTCGGCCATCTGCTTCCAGCCCGCGTCCAGGGCCCGCACCAGCTCCGCCAGATGCTCGGTGATGGGCATGTCCAGGCTCAGCCCGGCCAGCACGTCCTCGCGCACCGCCTCCCACGCCGGCCCGTCCAGGAGCCGGGCGCGCGGGTCGGACCAGCGGTGCGAGGGGGAGGCGAACACGTTGCGGTTGTTCAGGGCCCGGTGCAGCTGCTCCAGCACGCACACCACGTACGCGTCCCGGTCCACCGACCCCTGCGGCAGATCGGCGTTCGCGTACACCGCCTTGCGCCAGGCGGCCGGCACCAGCTTGTCATCGACCTCGCGTGGCAGCAGCGGCTTGTCCTTCACCCGCCGCCGCGCCAGCGCGGGCAGCCGCTTCACCCCGGCCAGCACGCGCGAGCCGCCGGTCGACGCCGTTAGCGCCTTCGACTCGCCCAGCAGCGCGAGGAACGGGCGCACCGTGTTGTAGCGGGTGGTCAGCGCCGCCCGCATCGTCACTTCGGCCGAATCCTCGCCCTCGGGCACCAGCGAGACCACGAGCGCGGCCGCGGTCATCACAATCTCCCGGGGCGCGATCTCCTCGACCGCCGCCCACAGCGCCGCCGCGTCCACGTCAGCGCCGTGCGTCTCCACCAGATCCAGCTCATCGAACAGCACCTTCGCCGCCCGCTCGAGCGTCCGGGACGCCTTCTCCAGCTGCGGCAGCGTCGACAGGCGCTCCTTCTCCGTCGCCCGCTTCGCCGTGCTGATCAGCCGGGTCGTCATCAGGACATGGAACAGGTCCAGGGCCTCGTCGATGGCCTTCGCCTCAAGGTGGCGCATCACCGCGGTGAGCATCGCGGTGCGCTTGGGCTCCTCCGCGCGCTCCAGGCTCCCGAAGGCACTGGACGCGGCGAGCGCCGGCAAGCGGGTCCTGGCCGGGGTCCGGGGTCTTCCGGCGCTGGCCCGGCGGAAGGTGGGCGTCAAGCCGCTGCTGCCGCGCGAGGTGGACGACAAGCTCGTGCCGCCTGCGTGGCGTAAGGCGGTGTACGCCAACCCGGATCTGCCGCAGTGCGCGGTGGACCGGGACGCGTACGTGGTATGCGTGCTGGAGCAGCTGCACCGGGCCCTGAACAACCGCGATGTGTTCGCCGCCCCGTCGCACCGCTGGTCCAACCCGCGCGCCGCCTGCTGGACGGGCCCGACTGGGACGCGGTCGAGGAGGACGTGCTGGCCTGGCTGAGCCTGGACATGCCCGTCACCGAGCACCTGGCAGAGCTGGTGCGGGGCCTGGACGCCGGATGGAAGCAGCTCGCCGAACGCCTGGAGGAGGCGGGGCCGGCGGCGAAGGTCTCCATCGAGGTGCAGGACGACGGGCGGGTGAAGCTGAACGTCGACAAGCTCGGCGCGCTCGGCGAGCCGAAGTCCCTGACCTGGCTGCGCAAGCGGGTCGAGAGGATGCTCCCGAAGATCGACCTGCCGGACCTGCTGTTCGAGGTGAACGCCTGGACCGGGTTCCTCGACGCGTTCGTGCATCTCGGGGACGGCACGACCCGGATGAAGGACCTGTCCACCTCGGTGGTCGCGCTGCTGGTGTCGGAGGCGTGCAACATCGGCCTGGCCCCGGTGGTGAACCCCGGCTACGAGGCGCTGACCCGGGCCCGGCTCGTGCACGTCGACCAGTACTACCTGCGCGC
>NZ_JBITER010000140.1:0-2005 GCF_044455345.1 Streptomyces sp. NPDC051286
TGGATGTGGCGCCGGAGGAGCTGGCCGGTGCGGTCGCTGCGGCGCAGCGGTACGCCTTCGACCTTGCGGCCGAGGTGCCGTTCCGGGCGTGGCTGTTCGAGGCCGGGGAGGACGAGCGGGTCCTCGTCGTGGTGACGCACCACATCGCGGGCGACGGCTGGTCGATGGGGCCGTTGGCGCGGGATGTGTCGGTGGCGTATGAGGCGCGGTGTGCGGGGCGGGCGCCGCAGTGGGAGCCGCTGCCGGTGCAGTACGCGGACTATGCGCTGTGGCAGCGGGAGCTGCTCGGTGACGATCAGGACTCGGAGAGTCTGATTTCGCGTCAGGTTGCTTACTGGCGTGAGGTGTTGCGGGGCGCTCCGGAGGAGTTGGAGCTGCCGTTCGACCGTCCGCGTCCGGCGGTGGCCAGTCATCGTGGGCACAGTGTGCCGGTACGGGTTCCGGCGGAGGTTCATGCGCGGCTGGTGGAGGTTGCGCGGGCCGAGGGTGTGACGGTGTTCATGGTGTTGCAGGCCGCGCTGGCGGTGTTGCTGTCGAGGCTGGGTGCGGGCACCGATATTCCGGTCGGTTCGGCGGTGGCGGGGCGCACGGATGAGGCGCTGGACGACCTGGTGGGGTTCTTCGTCAACACGCTGGTGCTGCGGACCGACGTATCCGGAAACCCGGCCTTCCGTGAACTGCTCGGGCGGGTGCGGGAGAGCGGGCTGTCGGCGTTCGCGCATCAGGACGTGCCGTTCGAGCGGCTGGTGGAGGAACTCAGCCCCACCCGCTCGCTGGCCCGGCACCCGCTGTTCCAGGTCATGCTCACCCTTCAGAACACGGACCAGGCCGTACTCGACCTGGCCGACCTTACGTCCGAGGGGATTCCGGCAGGTCCGGCGGCGGCGAAGTTCGACCTGGACGTGGTGCTGGGGGAGGTCTTCGACGACGAGGGTGCGCCGGCAGGGCTTCGGGGTCTGGTGATCGCGTCGTCGGATCTGTTCGATGCCGGTACGGCTGAGGACTTGGCGTCGCGGTGGGTGCGGGTGCTGGAGGCGCTTGTTGCCGATCCGTCGATGAGGGTTTCGGCGCTGGATGTCCTGGGCGTCGAGGAGCGGCGTCGGGTGTTGGAGGAGTGGAACGACACGGCGGTGGAGATGCCGGGTGTGTCGGTGGTGGAGTTGTTCGAGGGGTGGGTGCAGCGGACGCCGGATGCGGTGGCGGTGACGTTCGAGGGCGCCGAGGTGTCGTACGCGGAGCTGGATGCGCGGGCGAACCGGCTGGCGCGGCTGCTGACGGGCCGTGGTGTGGGGCCGGAGTCGGTGGTGGGTCTGTGCCTGCCGCGTGGTGTCGACATGGTGGCGGCGATTCTGGCGGCGTGGAAGGCCGGGGCGGGATATCTGCCGGTGGATCCGGAGTATCCGGCCGAGCGGATCGCCTTCATGCTCGGCGATTCCGGGGCGGTGGTGACCCTGACAGTGAGTTCATTCGAGGAACTTGTCCCGAAGGATGTTCCGTCCGTGCTGCTGGATTCCCCCGAAACTGTCGGGGAATTGGCGGGGCTGGATTCATCGGCCCCTGGAGCGGTGCTGTCTGCATCGGGGTTGGCGTATGTGATTTATACGTCGGGGTCGACGGGGCGTCCTAAGGGTGTGGCCGTGTCGCATGTGGGGCTGGCGAACTATGTGGTGTGGGCGGCTCGGGCGTATCGGATGGGTCCGGGCGGCGCGGTGCTGCATTCGTCGCTGGCCTTCGACCTGACGGTGACGAGTGTGCTGCTGCCGCTGGTGTCCGGTTCGCGTGTGGTGGTCAGTGGTGGGGGCGGTGCCGAGGGGCTGGCCGCTGTGGTGCGCGGTGGTGGGGTGGATCTGCTGAAGGTGGTGCCGGCGCATTTGCCGCTGCTCGGGGAGGTGTTGACGGATGGGCAGATTGCTGGGGCTGCTGGTTGTGTGGTGGTGGGTGGTGAGGCGTTGACGGGTGCTGCGGTGCGTGGCTGGCTGGGGCGGTCGCCGGAGTCGTTGGTGGT
>NZ_JBITER010000141.1:0-1998 GCF_044455345.1 Streptomyces sp. NPDC051286
CCTGCGTTCCGCGTAATTCAGCGTCCTAGAGTCACGAATCTGGGGTCTGACCTGCGCGGACATGGGTGAGGGCGCCTGAGAGACGTTTCTCTAGGCGCTGGTGTTCGTGCTGGTCAGTGGGGTGCGGGTTCGAGGGCGATGATCTGCTTCGGTGCGGGGGTGGCGAGCTTGGCCAGGAGGTCGGTCTGGGGCTTGGTGAGGGCGGTGACTTGCCGGAACAGGCCGGTAGGACCGGTGAAGGTGCCGAGGTGGAGTCGATCGAGCTCGCGGCGGACGGTCGGCCAGGTCGCGTCGGCGGTGGTCTCGATGATGCGGATCAGCAGCAGGGCGAGCCAGCAGAGGACGACGTGTGCGCGTATGCGTTCCTCGAGCCGGTGATAGACGGGCCGCAGGTCGATGATCTGCTTCATGTCCCGCCAGCCCCGCTCGACTTCGAGGAGTTGCTTGTAGCCGAGCGCGATGTCCTCCGCGGACAGGTCCGGGTCGGAGCATCGCAGCAGGTACTTGCCGTCGAGGTTCTCCTCGGTCTTGATCTTCGCGGTGTCGATGCGGAGCTTGCCGGCCGGGGTGGTGCGGAGGTAGCGGTTGAGGCCGGGCTTGTCGGCGATCTTGCCGCGGAGCTCGCCACGCTTGAAGTCGCTGAGCTGGTCGGTGTCTTCGATCAGGGTCGTGAGCTGGGAGACGAGTTGTTCGCGTATGTGCTGGTCACGGGTGGCGGCTTCGGGGTTGTGGCAGATCACGAACCGTTCGGTCTCCGAGATCCGCACCTCCTTGACCCGCATGTTCCCGGCGATCTCGCCGTAGCGGCCCTGGCGGGACAGGGCGGCCTTCACCTCCGGGCTCCCTGAGCGGAGTTTCTCGCCGACGATGTAGGCATGGTCGCCCTGGCGGAGGTAGCGGCGGTTGCGTTCGCTGGAGAATCCCCGGTCGGTGACCCACACGATCTTGCTGAGGGTCCAGTCCCGCATGTCGTCCTTGACCTGCCGGATCAGCTTCTGGTCACCGGTGTTGCCGGGCCAGGACCAGACGCGGACCGGGATCCCGTCCCGGGTGACAGCCATCCCGATCACGATCTGCGGCAGGTCACCGCGGGAGTCCTTGGACTTGCCGAAGGTGCGGAACCCGGCCTGATCCGCGGGCTCGCCGTCCTCTTCAGCGGGTGGGTGGTCGTCCGTCAGGAGGCGGCCCTTGTCGTCGCGGGCGACGGGTTCGTCGGCCTCCTCCAGCTCGAAGTAGGTGCTGGTGGTGTCGAAGAACAGCAAGTCGACCTCGAGATTGAGGAGGTTCGCGACCTCGTCGAACACCCGCTTCTCCAGGTCGTCGGTCACCTCGTGGAGCCAGTCCATCGCCCGGTAGCAGGCGTCGTCGTCGGTGGCCGGCAGGCCCTCGACATGCACGTCGTGCGTGATCCAGTCCGCGGCGGCCAGCTTCGACGACGGAGCCAGGGCCCGGTTCGCAACCAGGGAGAACAGCACCCGCTCGGTCACCGACATGTCCCGGCGCCGGCCCCGTTTGGGCTGCCCGACCTGCCCGACGATCTTGTCGATCCTCAGCCGCCGCCAGAGATGATCGAGGACGTAGGTGCCGCCGAACGGGACCGACGAGACGAACTCCAGGTCACCCGCCGCCGTCGACGCCAGTGCCTCACCCGGCTCCAGCAGCCTCGATAGAGACGCGACCAGGCGTTTCACCGCGTCCCGGTCGAGGTCGTCCTCACGGCCGAACGTGAACAGGACCTTCGGGACAGCCCGGCCCTTGACCGGATCCCACTCGTTGTGGGCCAGGTGCAGGTACCGGACCGTGCCGGACTTGTTCTCCCGCTTCGTCGTCTTCACATACACGACTCCAGACTCTACGGAGCAACTCCAGGTCAGCGCAGGCGAATCCGCAGAATCGCGTCTCTAGGCGAATCTGTCCATGTCACCAGCCTCCAACCCACTGACCTGCACCTTCAGCCTGGGACGGACTCCAGAACCCCCGAATTACGCGGAACGCAGG
>NZ_JBITER010000142.1:0-1997 GCF_044455345.1 Streptomyces sp. NPDC051286
CCGCTGGTGGGGCAGGCGGCGGTGATCGCGCGGGAGGACGTGCCGGGAGACCGGCGGCTGGTCGCGTATGTCGTCCCCGCCGACACGGACACGGATATCGAGGCACTGCCCGAGGTGGTGCGGGGCTTCGTCGCGGAACGTCTGCCGGACTACATGGTGCCGTCCGCGGTCGTCGTCCTGGACGTCTTGCCGCTGACCGTGAACGGAAAGGTGGACCGCAAGGCACTGCCGGCTCCCGAACACGCGGGTGTGGGCGGGACCGGCCGGGAACCGGCCACTCCGCAGGAGGAACTCCTCTGCGGAGTCTTCGCGCAGGTACTCGGGCTGGAGAAGGTCGGAGTCGACGACGACTTCTTCGAGCTCGGCGGCCACTCACTGCTGGCCGTGCGAGTGGTCAGCCTGGTCCGCGCGAAGTTGGGTGTGGAGCTGCCGCTGCGGGTGCTGCTTGATGCGCCGACCGTGGCCGAGCTCGCACAGCAGATCGGAAAACAAAAGTCAGCCAGGCCGGCGCTGCGGCCGATGCGCAAGCAGGAGGAGTTCTGATGATTCCGTTGTCGTTCGCACAGCGGCGGCTGTGGTTCCTCGGTCAGCTGGAGGGGCCGAGCGCCACGTACAACATTCCGATGGCGCTGCCCCTGACCGGCACGGTGGACCGGGATGCGCTCGGTGCGGCCCTGCGGGACGTCATGGGCCGGCACGAGGTGCTGCGCACCACGTTCCCCGTCGCGGACGGCGAGCCGTACCAGCGCATCCTCCGCCTCGAGGACCTGGAGTGGGAGCTCCAGACGGTGGAGCTGGAAACGGAGGAGCTGGCCGAGGCGACCGCCTCAGCCTCCCGGTACGCCTTCGACCTCGCAGAGGAAGTGCCCTTCCGGGCCTGGCTGTTCACGACGACACCGGACCAGCACGTCCTGCTGGTGCTCCTGCACCACATCGCGGGCGACGGCTGGTCGCGTGGACCGCTGGCCCGGGACCTGTCGGCGGCGTACGAGGCGCGGCGCGCGGACCGGGCGCCCGACTGGGAGCCGCTCCCTGTCCAGTACGCCGACTATGCGCTCTGGCAGCGCGAGGTACTGGGCGACGACCAGGACCCGGAGAGCCTGCTGTCCCGTCAGATTGCCTACTGGCGCAAAGCCCTGGCGGGGGCTCCCGAGGAGCTGGCGCTGCCGCACGATCGTCCGCGTCCCGTGGTGGCCGGTTACGACGGCCACACCGTGCCGCTGGACATTCCGGCGGACGTGCACGCGAGGCTGGTCGAGCTGGCCCGGGCCGAGGACGTCACCGTGTTCATGGTGCTCCAGGCCGCGCTCGCCGTGCTGCTGTCCCGGCTCGGCGCGGGCACCGACATTTCGATCGGTGTCGCCGTGGCCGGACGGACCGATGTGGCGCTGGACGACCTCGTCGGATTCTTCGTCAACACACTCGTCCTGCGCACGGACCTCTCCGGTGACCCGACGTTCAACGAGCTCCTGGCGCGGGTGCGGGACGTCGGATGGGAGGCCTTCGCCCACCAGGACGTGCCCTTCGAGCGGCTGGTGGAGGAACTCAGCCCCACCCGCTCGCTGGCCCGTCACCCGCTGTTCCAGGTCATGCTGTCCGTGGAGAACAACGCGCAGGCCGAGGTCGACCTGCCGGGTGTACGAGCTGGTGGGATGCCCGGGACACCGGCGCAACTGCCGACGGGCACCTCCGCGGCGAAGTTCGACGTCGAAGTGAACATGGGGGAGTCGTACGACTCCACAGGCGCACCGGCCGGCCTGCGCGGTGTACTGATCCTGTCGGCCGACCTGTTCGACGCCGACAGTGCGCAGCGGCTGGCCCGGCGCTGGAGCCGAGTGCTGGAACTGCTGGGCGCCGAGCCGGAAACCAGGCTGGCCGCGGTGGACGTCCTCGAGGCGGACGAGCGTCGTCGGTTGTTGGTGGAGTGGAATGACACGGGTGCGGTGGTTGAGGGGGTGACGCTGCCGGGGTTGTTCGAGGCGCAGGTGGTGCGGACG
>NZ_JBITER010000143.1:0-1977 GCF_044455345.1 Streptomyces sp. NPDC051286
GCCCCACCGCAAGCGGTGGGGCCCTTCGACGTATTGCCCGGTGAGAGCAATGGCGGAGGATACGAGATTCGAACTCGTGAGGGGTTGCCCCCAACCTGCGCGGCGCTATTCAGGCGGGTCCGCGTGTGTTCTGGCCTGCGGCGGAGTTGCCGCTAGGAGAACCTTTGAGCCTGGCTGAACCCCGGTGAATGAGACCAGAACTGAGACCGTGATGAGGTCTCGCGACGCGGTCTCGGGTCCGTGAGGTCTAGCTGTCGGTGTCCTTCGGGTGCCGAGTGGAGGCGTACACGAGGAGGACCGTTCGCTCGGGCTCGTCCACGAGGTAGCGCACCCGGCCGCCGGCGGTCACCTCGTACTCCCACTGCGGCAGCTCGGCGCCGCCCAGCGCTCGTGTGGCGAGGCGCCCTCGCAGGCGATGCTGCCGATCCGGGTCGCTCATGGATAGTGGGTTGGTGCGGAGGGCCTCGAAGCAGCGTCGGGTGTTTCCCGGGGCCTCCGCGCAGAGGTCGCCCCATCCCTTGGCTGCTTCGTTCGTGGCAAACCGCATCCGCCACTCATCGCCGATCAGTGGCGGTGGGACTTCGTCACCGCGCTTGGGGCTCATGGCGCGAGTACCTCGCCATGGTCCTCGCCCTGCAGCGGTTTGGTGAGCTGTGCGGTCAGCTCGGGATCCGCCAGGATTCTGGCGGTTGCGCGCCACTCGACGATGACCCGGTGCAGGGTGGCATGGACGTCCAGCTCCACGGCGTCACGAGTGGCGTCCACGAGGTCGACGACGAACTCCCGCACCTCCGCGGCCGACAGGTGCCGGGTCCACGGAAAGACCGTGGGCAGGGCGAGAAGCACCGCCCGCGCACCCTCGTCGCTGCTGATCAGAGCGGCGAACAAGCGCGCAGTGACATCTGCGGTCTCCTCGCGCTGCCGGTCATGACGCTCGGTCGTGAGATAGAGGTCCTCGCCGTCACGGCGCGTGACGTGGACGCGCTGGGCCTGCTCCACGGTGTCAGCGACCCGTTTGGAGTTCTTCGACAAGTCAGAGAACGACACGGTGAGAGTGGACATGGCATGAAGGTACTTCGGAATACGTTCCGAAGTCAAGGTGATGGGGTTCGGGATCCACCCTTTCCTGGCATCCTCGCGCAACTGTGCCGTTGCCGGCGATGGCACGTTTCGAGTGAGGTGTGCCGTCCCGCTTCTCCGGCGCCGAACGTCGCCGGACGGGGGTGAATGCAACCAAAACTGCAGCCAGAGCTACCTGTGTTCTTCGTGCGTGGTGCCCTTGCCGGTGGAGGGCCCGACCGTTGCATCGAGGCATCTCACCGCAGGCGGCGGGCGCTGACCTCTTGGTCGAGCCGCCAGGTGCGTCCGCCGCTGGTCGATCGTTCGTTGCGCCAGTGGAAGGTGTCGGCGGTGATGTCGGTGAAGGTCCAGCGGATGAGGTCGCTGCAGGCGGCGCGCTCCATGACGATCTCGTCGTCGATCTGGCGGGCGTACATGTGCACCAGGTCGCCGTGGGCGGTGCCGTGGAAGGTGAACCGCCACAGTTGCAGGCGTGGATCCCAGATTCGCACGCACAGCCCGCACTCCTGGTCCGGAGCGCGACCTGCGGCGGGGAGTTCCTCGCGCCCGGGCCATTGTCAGACATCCAGGACCGCTCTGCCCTCCAAGGCGTAGCCGAACTCCCATTCGCCGCTGACGCGGCGGGCTGGTGAGCCGTTGGCGGGGTAGTAGGTGATCTGGGTCGCCCAGTGTCCGGTACGCATTTGGGGAGCAGCCCAGGTCCATGCACCTCACCGGGCCGGTGCTGCGGAAGGTTGCGGATCAGACCGGCGATGCGCTTGGGGATCCACCGCAGGCAGACTGGGACGGACAACGTCGAAGGGCCCCACCGCAAGCGGTGGGGCCCTTCGACGTATTGCCCGGTGAGAGCAATGGCGGAGGATACGAGATTCGAACTCGTGAGGGGTTGCCCCCAAC
>NZ_JBITER010000144.1:0-1801 GCF_044455345.1 Streptomyces sp. NPDC051286
CCGACAGATCAACGCCAAGGCACACGGCCAGTCACGTTGCGGGTCAGGCCACCGCTCGGAGCGGCACCCGATCATCCTCACAGTCACGTTGGCTGACCGGTCTGGGATGATCTTGGAGTTGATCGTGCCGGGGAGGAGTCCGCTCGTGTCGTCCGCGCCGCCGTCGTACAAGGGGCACCGGTACCCGGTGGGGGTCATCTCCCACTGCGTGTGGCTGTACTTCCGCTTCCCGCTCAGCTTCCGCGAGGTCGAGGAGCTGATGCTCGAGCGCGGCGTGATCGTCTCCCACGAGACCGTCCGGCGTTGGTGCGCGAAGTTCGGGCAGGCCTACGCCAACGGCCTGCGCCGGAAGCGGCCCCGGCACGGGGACAAATGGCCATCCGGGACCAGGGCACCGGCGTCGCCGGCCTGCCTGCCGCGGCCTGAGCACCGAGCCGGAACCCGGCCCCACCACACCCGACACACCGTCAGGCATTCACACCCTCAACAACGTGACAGCGCCATGTGAAGGCATTAGCTGGTGATCTCGCGCGCGCACCGTGCACCGGCGGCCTGCGCACCGCGACCGGTCGGCTCAAGCTGTGCGGCGCGACACCCGCGCCACCGCCGTGAGGAACGAGGAGGGCCTGACTGCCGCGCCGCGAAGGGCTCATCAGTCCAGCTTCGACACGTGATAATGGGCGATGTGCCACTGGTCAGCGAAACGCCTGAGGACCACGCTGAGAGTGACCCGGATGGTTGGCCGGTCGGTGAAGGAGAAGTCGACACCCAGGTAGCCGAGCAGGATGCCCTCGGCCAACTGCCGTGTTTCCAGTACCTGGTAGTCCGCCGTCAACCCGAGAGGCTGGGAATCGTAGTACTCGGCGACTCCCTGACGGCCGACGGTGTAGGGACGAAGCCCCTGGAAGATGGCGTCCTCGGTGAAATATGAGGCGACCTGCTGCGGTTCGTGTGCGTCGACCGCGGACTTCCATCGGTCCATGACGCCACGCAGGATCGCTTCCTGCGCTGCTGTGCTGTTCATCAGGGTTCTCCTCTCATGAAGGGGCCGCACGGGCGGCACCCGCTGGTGAGCGTTGCCTTGCTGGTGGAACATGTCTGCTGCCTGGACCGCGGCATCGCACGGGCGGCGGAGCGGACATTGCTTCCTGCGGCGGCCGTGGCCGCCGCAGGAAGCACGGGCACGCGGGGGCTGGATCAGGCGGTGTAGCCGGTCGGGCCCGGGTCGTTGGGGTGCGGCTGTACGGCGGTGACCACCGCGGTCATCCAGGGCCACAGGGGCAGGGTTCCAAGGACCTTGTCGCGCAGATCTGCCTCGTCGTCGGCGCGCCACACACCGATGCTGCGGAGCTCGCCCACCGGGCGCCACAGCCGGACCAAGTGGCCCGCGGAGGCGAGCTTTTTCGCCCGGACAGCCTCGTCGGCGCGGCGCCGGTTGACCTCGGCGGGGTCGGTGCCCTCGGGCACGGTCGTGGTGAGCTCGACCAGGAACTCCTTCATGATCCTTTCCTCTCTCGGTTCTGTAGGGGGCGTCCGGGCGGTCGGAACCGTCTGCGAGGGGCATCGTGCAACTTACGGCGCCGGACAGCCTGCATTTCTTCCGATGGCCACACGGACCGGCGGCTCCGGCTGTTCAGCACCAGGGCACGAAGGCGATTTGCCTGCACCTCTGAGCAACGCTCAGGTTCACTGGGCCCGTCAGAGACGCTTGCGTTCAGCGGGCTGATCAGGCGGCGGCCTTGAGTGCAGCGGTGATTTTGATTGCGCGTTCGGCCTGGATGCGGGCGGCGGTGCGGGTGGT
>NZ_JBITER010000145.1:0-1780 GCF_044455345.1 Streptomyces sp. NPDC051286
GCTAGCCGGAGACTTCGCACATGGGGGTTTAGGTCTGTAGCCAGCGGGGTCGGGTTTCATCGATGCCGAGGAGTTCGAGCAGGTGTGCTTCGACTCCTCGGCTGATGAGGATGGTGGGCGGGCTGGTGGCGGTGGCGGGCCGGAGCATGAGGCTGTCGAGCTGGTAGAAGATCATACGGCCGGTGGGGCGGACCTTGCGGTTGTCGGGGTAGAGGCCGCTCATGGTCTGCTCGGGGCCCAGGGCCTGGCGGACCTGGCGCTCGATCAGGCAGAACACGAGCAGGGCCAGGCAGATCACGGTGATCAGGGCGGCGATGCGCCGGTTGTGTTCCAGGAAGACGGGCGCGACGGCCAGGGGGCCCTTGAAGTCGTGGTAGCGCCGCTCGACCACACCTTGGCCTTTGTAGCGCTTGAAGACCTCGGCGGCGTCGGCCTGCTGGGGGGTGAGCCGGGTGACCAGGGCGTACCAGCCGTCGGCGGCGGACTGGGCGTCCAGGAGGGCCTGGTCGAAGTGCCATTCCAGGCGTGGGCGTTGGTCGGGGCCGGTGGTTACGGTGGTGCGCAGGCAGTCGGAGACCCGGCGGGTCTTGGCGATCACGCCGATCCTGGCCTGGATCTTCTCCGTGGTGTTGTAGTAGCGGCCGCCGGCCAGGCGTTGGAGCTTGTCGAGGTCTTCCGCGGCCCGGGTCAGGCGTTTGGCGCGGGCGGCCTGCTGGCCGCGGGCGTTGCCGGTGGAGTGGACCAGGATCCGGCGCAGCCGGTGCACCGGGTCGTGTTTGTGGGGCCCGGCCATGACGTGGACGTCTTCCAGGACGCGGTAGGAGTCGCGCTGGTCGGCGGGGGTGTTCCGCTCGCGGTCGCGGTCGTTGACGTAGTCGACCGGCCGGGCGGATTCCACGTCCAGGGCGGCGTAGACCTCGTGGGCGACCTGGGCGGCCGGGAGCGGGGCGATGAAGTCGACTTCCGCGTCCAGCAGCGCGGTGATGTTCGGGTAGGACACCAGCTTGGAGTCCGCGACGAGCAGGAAGTCCTTGCGGTCGGCGATCTTCCGCAGGGCCTTCATCGCGCCGACGACCTGGGCGACCTCCCCGGCGCCGCCGTCGTAGACGCGGTGGAAGACCGGGACTCCGCCGTCGCGGGTGACGGCGAGCCCGGCCTGGACCTGCTTCAGATCCACCCGCCGGTCCTTGGGGTGACCGTACTTGACCTGCGGGAACCCGTCCTCCTGGTCCTCGAACGCGCCGAAGAGCGACATCGAGGTCATGTCCCAGTGGATCTGGCTGACGTCGATGCCGAACTCCGCGATGGCCTGGGCACCGACTGAGCCGGTGATCTCGTCCAGGTGCGGGGCGATCGCGTCCAGGGCGCGGGCGAGCCGGTCGTCGTTCAGCAGCTCGGGATCGATGCCGAAGACCTCCTCCACCGCCCACTTCCGCGCCCAGTCCTCCACCCGGACCATGGCCGTCGGCGAGGACAGCCGGTTGGCGATCAGGACTTCGATCACTTGCCCGTGGGTCAGGTGCGCGACCTGGCGGACCGGGCACAGTGCGTCGATGATCCCGGCCACGTCCAGCCGGCGCAGAAACTCGGCAGAGGCGGGCAGAGCGCCCAGACGCCTCTCCACCACGGGAGCGAACTCCACCGTCATCCGAGGACGGTGGACCCGTGAGCGACGCGAACGAGATATCGGCATGTCCCACTCAACGACCGGCACCCCACAGAGGTACCGGTCGCATCGTCAGTTCATCCGAACCGGTCATGTGCGGAGGATGGGGCTAGC
>NZ_JBITER010000146.1:0-1780 GCF_044455345.1 Streptomyces sp. NPDC051286
GAACGCCGCCTAATGGGCAGTGAAGCGAGGCACTGCCCCACCGCTACTGGGGGACTTGGAATCCCTCGTGCGTGGGGTGTGCCACTCTTCCGGATCCACGCTTGAACGCTGCCCGGCACGAGATGCCTGAAGCCAGACGAGCGGGTCCGATGTGACGGCAGTGGTCGGTGCTGGAAAGCGGCATGACGCTCCCGGGGGCCTGGAACTCCGGAGACAGAGCCGCCCCCGGCACCGTCCACTGTGGACACCTGCGCGCCCACCACCCGCGACGTGACGATCGGATGATCAGATCGTTGAAATTCGTGGTCCGAGCCCCTCGCGGGGGTCACCTCTCAACGAACCGGGAGCCTTCAAACTCCAGGAAAGACCGAGGGCCCCGCGGGCAGCTGGGGTCACGAACGGCTAATCGGATGACGGGCCATCAGAGCCCTTCCATTAGGGAGACGCGTGCCCCCGCACGGCTGTGACCAGCCGCAGCGTGAAATGACCGAGAGGACGTGCACGGATGACCGCAAGAGCGTTCTGCGGGATCGACTGGGCCAGCGACCACCACGACATCGCCGTAGTCGACAGCGAGGGAGCCCTGTTAGCCCGGGCCCGGATCGGCGACGATGCCGCAGGCCTGCAACAACTCTTCGACCTGCTCGCCACCCACGGCGACACCCCCGAAACCCCGATCCCGGTAGCTATCGAGACCTCCCGCGGCCTGCTGGTCGCCTGCCTGCGCGCCACCCAGCGTCCGGTCTACGCGATCAACCCCATGGCCGCCGCCCGTTACCGCGACCGGCACGCTGTCGCCCGCAAGAAGTCCGACCACCTCGACGCCATGATTCTGGCGAACATCCTGCGCACGGACGCCGCCGCCCACCGCCCACTGCCCGCAGACTCCGAACTGGTCCAGGCGATCGCTGTACTTGCCCGGGCCCAGCAGGACGCGGTCTGGGACCGCACCCAGGCCGGCAATAAACTGCGCTCCCACCTGCGCGGCTACTTTCCCGGCTTCCTCGCTGCGATCAAGGACACCCGCGATGGGCTGTGCTCCCCAATCGCCCGCACCCTGCTGGCCGCGGCCCCCACCCCCGAGCAGGCCTCCAATCTCACCCTCACCCAGCTACGGGCCCTGATCAAGAAGGCTGGGCGCAAGCGCGGCATTGAGGCCGAGGCCGACCGGCTCCGGGCGGTCCTGCGGGCCCCGCAGATGCGGCAACTCGCACTGGTCGAGCAGGCCATGGGCCACCAGACCCAGGCCCTGCTACGGCAGTTGGAGGCGGCCTGCACCTCCGCGGACGACCTGGCAGCGGCCTCGGTGGAGTCTTTTGAGAAGCACCCGGACGCCGAGATCATCACCAGCTTCCCAGGGCTCGGCTCGCTCACCGGCGCCCGGGTGCTCGCCGAGATCGGCGACGACCGATCCCGCTTCGCCGACGCCAAGTCCTTGAAGGCTTACGCCGGGGCCGCACCGGTCACCCGGGCGTCCGGCAAGAGCGTGGCTGTCCTGGCCCGCCGGGTCAAGAACCAGCGTCTGGCCGCCGTCGGCTACGTGTGGGCCTTCGCCGCCCTGACCGCGTCACCCGGAGCACGCGGCCACTACGACCGGCGCCGCGACGACGCAGACCGGCACACCGCCGCCCTGCGCAACCTCTTCAACCGCATGATCGGCTGCCTCCACCACTGCCTCACCCAGCACGTGCTCTACGACGAAAACGTCGCCTTTCCCGACCTCGCCCAGCAGCAACGCCCCGCAGCAGCTTGACAGATCAACCGCATCGGATGTCTGGCT
>NZ_JBITER010000147.1:0-1742 GCF_044455345.1 Streptomyces sp. NPDC051286
GCCAACGCCCGCGAGGAAATCCTGTGCGCTGCTTTCGCCCAAATCCTCGGCCTGGAGAGCGTGGGCGTGGACGACGACTTCTTCCGGCTCGGCGGCAATTCGCTCCTTGCTGTGTCGATGGTCGAAAACCTGCGACAGCAAGGCGTGCCGCTCGCCGTGCGGGCGTTCTTTCAGGCACCGACGCCCGCCGGTCTCGCGGCCGTGGCCGGTGCGGAGCAGATGACTGTGCCGACGAACGCGATTCCCGCGGGCGCGGTGGAGATCACTCCGGAGATGCTGACTCTCGTCGAGCTGTCCGCCGCCGAGATTGAGCAGGTCGTCGCCCATGTGGAGGGAGGCGCCGCCAATGTCGCGGACATCTATCCCCTCGTTCCCCTGCAGGAGGGACTGCTCTTCCACCACCTCCTCGGAGGCGAGGGCAAGGACGACGCCTACGTGACTCCGACCGTGCTGACGTTCCGGTCGCGGGAGCTCCTGGACGCGTTCGTGGACGCGTTGCAGCGGGTGATCGACCGGCATGACGTCTTCCGGACGGGCATGGTGTGGGCGGGACTGCGGGAGCCCGTGCAGGTGGTGTGGCGCACAGCGGTCCTTCCGGTCCTCGAAGTGGAACTGGACCCGCGAACCGTGGACCCGGCAGCCGAGCTCGTGGCCATCGGCGGCCGGTCGATGGACCTGCGACGGGCACCCCTCGTCGACGTACATGTGGCTGCCGAGCCGGGTACGACCCGATGGCTGGCGTCGCTGCGCATGCACCACATCGTCCGGGACCAGACGACGCTGGACGTGGTGCTGGAGGAGATCGAGGCGTTCCTCGGCGGGCGGGGCGACCGGCTTCCCGAACCACTGCCCTTCCGGGACTTCGCGGCGCGGGCCCGCGGCCAGGTGGACCGCTCCGAGCACGAGCGGTTCTTCGCAGACCTTCTCGGCGACGTCGACGAGCCGACGGCGCCCTTCGGGCTGACGGACACACGTGGGGACGGCGGCGACGCGGTCCACGCGCGGGTGGAGCTGGAAGCTTCGCTGGCTCAGCAGGTGCGAGAGGTTTCTCGGCGGCTGGGTGCCAGTCCCGCGACGCTGCTGCATGTGGCCTGGGCCCGTACGCTGGCGGCGGTCAGCGGCCGGGACGACGTCGTGTTCGGCACGGTGTTGTTCGGGCGGATGAACGCCGGTGCGGGCGCGGACCGGACGCCTGGACCTTTCATGAACACGTTGCCCGTTCGCGTACGGGTCGACGAACTGGGCGCCCTGGCCGCGGTCGCCGCCATGCGGGCGCAGTTGGCGGGGCTGCTTGAGCATGAGCATGCGCCGTTGGTGGTGGCGCAGCAGGCCAGCGGCGTGCCGGCGGACCTTCCCCTGTTCACGTCGCTCTTCAACTACCGACACAGCGCCGGTGGGGACCCGGAGCCCGGTACCGCCTTGGACGACGTCGAGATCGTGTTCAGCAGGGAGCGCACGAACTTCCCCGTGTGGGCCGCGGTCGACGACGACGGCGACAACATCGGGCTGGCAGTGGACACGGCACCGTCGGTGGACCCGGCCGCGGTGTGCGAACTGCTGCACACGACGGTGAAGGGCCTCGTCGCCGCACTGGAGGAGGCGCTGGACTCCGGGACGGACGTCCCGCTGAGCACGGTTCGGGTGGTGGGTGCTGAGGAGCGGCGTCGGGTGTTGGTGGAGTGGAACGACACGGGTGTGGTGTTCGGGGGGTCGACGCTGCCGGGGTTGTTTGAGGCGCAGGT
>NZ_JBITER010000148.1:0-1544 GCF_044455345.1 Streptomyces sp. NPDC051286
CCAACTTGGGCCTAGACACCTCAAGGATCACAGGAGGCGGCGTGTTTCCCGTATCAGGGCAGGTCAGGGCACCCACACATACGGCAGGAGAGCCCATATTTGCCTGTCGGCTGGAGGGCTTCCCCATGATGGCCCCTGCCCACGGCCGTCTCCCGGGAGAGCGGGCCGTGGGCAGGGGTGTCAGGCCATGCAGCCGAGAGCCTTCTTCACCTTCGGCACGAAGTCCACGGTGAAGGCCTGGATGTTCTTACGGCGTTCGGCGACGTCGCCGCCCGACTGACGGCTGATGGTGATCTGTACGACGAGGTGGTTCGCGGTCGCGGCCGCGCAGCCTGTACTGACCATGGCGTTGTAGTCGCCCACCACACCCAGCCTCTCTTCTCTCCTCGGTCGGTACTTCGGTGCTCTTCTTCAGGGCGACCTCGTCGGGGCCATCGGTTCGGGTGTTGCCGTAGCGACCCTTCTGGGCGGCCCCCATCCTGAGCCCGGCGTCGGGCAGTTGACCCATCCGCCCGTCGGCTGGAGGGCTTCCCACGATGACGCACGCCTGCAGCCGTTTCCCGGGAGACGGCTACGGGTGTGGGTGTCAGGCCGTGCAGCTGAGCGCTTTCTTCACCTTCGGGACGACGTCTAGGGCGAAGGACTCGATGTTCTCGCGCCGCTGGGTGACCTCGCCGGTGGACTTGAGACTGACCTCGACGTACACGATGACGTACTTGGCGTCGGGCGCAGCGCACTTCGCGCTGACCATGGCGTTGAAGTCGCCCACCGCGCCCAGTCCGTCGAACGGCAGCTCCGCCGTCTTCGCCCGGTTCTTGAAGCGAAACTCCTCCGACTCGTCCATCGGGTCGTAGAGCTTGTCGACCTTTTCGAGCCGGAGGTTGACCACGAGCCATTCGTCGACCCAGATGGCGCAGTTGCCCACGCCCGTTGCCAGGGGCTTGCCCAGGACCTGGAACTTCTTCCCGTCCACCAGGAACGGGTCGAGTGCCTTTTCGCTGATCGCGACCCCGCACGCCTCCTTCGGAACTGCGTAGTCGCGGCCCCCACCGCACGCGGCGAGGGACAGCGCGAGGCCGATGGTGAGGGCGCAGGTGGCGGTGCGGGGAAGTGCGTTTGCCATTGGACGCTTTCGATTTCTTCGGTCGGCACACGGTTCAGCTCGAAACATCGGCCCAGGGATGACGGGCGGCCGAGAGTGCGGTCGGTAGGACGAGCAGTGAGCTGCTCTGCGTGCGGGATGGGACGAGGTCGCGGAGCGGGGGCCTGAGCAACCGGAGTGCGGAGTGCGGGCGGAAGAGAGGCCCCTGCCCACGGCCGCCCCCCCGGGAGAGTGGGGCAGGGGGTGTCAGACACCCCATGTCGTTTGAGGTCAAGCGGCGGAGGTGTGGGCGTGGTGTGACCAGGCGGTCGCTTCGTCGTAGAGGGTGCGGGTTTTGAGGCAGCCGTGGACTCTGCTGCTCAATTCCGTGCGGCGTGACGGTGGGCGCGGGATGATCGTCCGTGCGGCCGTTGTCCCGTCGTGCGGCCGTGGGGGTGATGCG
>NZ_JBITER010000149.1:0-1422 GCF_044455345.1 Streptomyces sp. NPDC051286
CCAACTTGGGCCTAGACACCTCAAGGATCACAGGAGGCGGCGTGTTTCCCGTATCAGGGCAGGTCAGGGCACCCACACATACGGCAGGAGAGCCCCATTTGGGGCCTCCGGGGTCTCCAGCTCGTCCAGTAGCCGTTCCAGCTCCTGCCAGGAGCGAGCCCGTTGCGGGGCGTACAGGGGGCTGTCGAAGAACAGCGCGTGGCAGTGCTGGGTGATGTCCCGAAGGGCGTTTAGCTTGCGGGCCTCGCTCCGGTCCGAGATCCAGACCATGCGAGCGTTGCCCGAGTACCGCACGGCCAGTTCAGGGATCCGCGATCCAGCGTAGGCAAAGGCGATCTGCTCGAAGTGGTCGGTGAGGTACCGGGTCGCCTCGTCGATCTGGGCACGCCAGCGGGCGCGCTCCTCCCGTAGCGCGGTGCGGACCGTGTCGGTCGCCTCGGCCGGGATGGATGTGGCGAGCAGTCGGGTAGCCGCGGACAGGACGGTGAGCATGTTGGCCTGGAACTTCTCACGGGCCTGCATCTTCGTCTGGAAGCGCCGGTTGCGGACTTCCAGCAGGGGCAAGATGTACCGCCCGCTGACTATCAGGGTGAGCAGAGACGTGACGATCGAGATCAGCGCGGTTGTGCCCCATGAGGGCATCCAGTCAGGCATGAACGCGATTGTGGCGGCCTGGTCCCGGCCTGTGGCTACGAGGGGCCTTTGTTGGCCCCCAGGCCTCCGCCTTGGCTGTCCGGCTGGCTGCTGTTCCTTGGGTGGTTCGGTCGGCGGCGTTCGCCTTCTTGTAGGGCCCGTGACAGGGCTTTCAGCTGGGTGCCTGCCCCGTTGGCGGACTCAAGCATCTTGGCCATCTCTTGCAGGACTACGCCCGCGTCGAGGACTTTGCCTCCCTGGAGCAGCAGAATGCTTAGGGCAGTCATGGCTCGCGCCGCGCCTTGCTGATCTCCGTCTCTCTCGTAGTGGTTCTTGGACCTCTCCAGGTATTGGCGAGCTTTCTGGAACCAGCCGTTGCGAGCACAGTTGATGGCAAGCCGGAACAGGATCGGTCCCTGTCCCGACCGTGCGCTCTCTAGTTGCTCGTCCACCGCTTCGAGCTGATCAAGGATGTGCGCCATAGCCAGGTCGTCGGATGCGGCGTCGAGAGCCTCATGCAGCTCGGCAAGGCGCAGTACGATCCGGCCCGCCTCAGGTGAGGTGCGCTCGCGGATGCGTCGGGCGCCGGCCGCGCCGAGGGAGCTCTGCTCCAGCAGTTCATCGAAACTCTCATCCACGCTGCTCGCCCTCTTTCCTGGCCTTTTGCTTGGCCTTGGTGCGCCACCGGTAGATCAGCCTCGATCCACCGTGTGGCGGGCGGGCTGTGGACGGTGGAATGAGAAGAGGCGCCTGCTGACCTGGGATGATGGGAGTTCTCTACGCTTCCAT
>NZ_JBITER010000150.1:0-1418 GCF_044455345.1 Streptomyces sp. NPDC051286
CTCCGTTGCAGGAGGGTCTGCTCTTCCATCATCTGCTCGCCGACGGCGGCGAGGACGCGTATGTGACACCGACCGCCCTCGAATTCGACACGCGGCAGCGGCTGGACGTGTTCCTGGACGCCTTGCGTCAGGTGATCGACCGGCATGACATCTATCGCACGGGTGTGGTGTGGGAGGGCCTGCGCGAGCCGGTGCAGGTGGTGTGGCGTCACGCCGCGCTCCCCGTCACGGACGTGGCGCTCGATCCGCGGGGCGACGATCCGGTGGACCAGCTGCTCACGGCCGTCGGCCTGTCGATGGACGTGGGCCGGGCACCGCTGATCGACGTACACATCGCCGCCGCGGACACGGAAACGGACCGCTGCCTGGCGATGGTGCGCATGCACCACCTGGTGCGCGATCACACGGCGCTGGCCGTGCTCCTGGAGGAAGTCCGGGCGTTCGCCGAGGGCCGGGGCGGCGAGCTGCCCGAGCCGCTGCCGTTCCGGAACTTCGTCGCGCAGGCCCGCGGTGGCGTGGAGCGGTCGGCCTACGAGCGGTTCTTCACCGAGCTGCTCGGCGACGTGGACGAGCCGACCGCGCCGTTCGGCGTCCTGGACGCGCGCGGCGACGGCGCCGGGGTCGTCCGGGCCGAAGCCGCCTTTGCACCGGAACTCGTCGCACGCATACGTGAGGTGTCGCGGCGGCTCGCGACCAGTCCCGCGACGGTGCTGCACGTGGCGTGGGCCCGGACTCTGGCGGTGGTCAGCGGCCGTGACGACGTGGTGTTCGGCACGGTGCTGTTCGGCCGGATGAACGCCGGTACGGGCGCCGACCGCGTCCCCGGACCGCTGATGAACACGCTGCCGGTACGGACACACGTCGACGGGACCGGTGTGCTCACTGCCGTCGCCGGCATGCGGTCGCAGCTCGCGGCCCTCCTCGAGCACGAACACGCCCCCCTGGCGGTGGCACAGCAGGCCAGCGGTGTGCCGGCGGATGCTCCGCTGTTCACGTCGCTGTTCAACTACCGGCACAACACCGGGAACGACGACCATGACGGCGGCGAGGGCGAAAGCCGTGCCGAAGTCCTCGAAGGGGTCAGGGCGCTGGCGGTACGAGAGCGCACGAACTACCCCGTGACCGTCTCCGTCGACGACGACGGGGCCGGAGCCGGAGCCGGGATCGCGCTGTCCGTGGACGTCGTGGCGCCGATCGATCCGCAGACGGTGTGCGCTCTCCTGCGTACCACGGTCGAACATCTCGTCTCCGCGCTGGAGACCGCACTGGAGAACGACGACCCCGGCCTGCCGCTGAACGCGATCGATGCGCTGGACGACGCGCAGCGTCGTCGGTTGTTGGTGGAGTGGAATGACACGGGTGCGGTGGTTGAGGGGGTGACGCTGCCGGGGTTGTTCGAGGCGCAGGTGGTGCGGACG
>NZ_JBITER010000151.1:0-1406 GCF_044455345.1 Streptomyces sp. NPDC051286
CCGACAGATCAACGCCAAGGCACACGGCCAGTCACGTTGCGGGTCAGGCCACCGCTCGGAGCGGCACCCGATCATCCTCACAGTCACGTTGTTGGATTTGTGGGCGTCTGACGGTGTGTCGGGGCGTGGGGGCTTGCGGTTCTGGTCCGTGTTCAGGCCGTTGCGGCCGCGCCGACGACTCCGGTGACGTGGTCCCAGATGGCGAAGCGGACGGTCATTTCGGCTCGGTGGTCGGGGGCGGTGAGCAGGTGGCGGTGAGGTCGGAAGTGGGGTGAGATGCCGCTGAATGCGGACAGGAATTGCTGGGCCGCGCCGACGCTGCGGAAGCCCTTCATGGCACGCTCGCGCTGGCGGGTGGGCTGGTGGCTGTTCTCCGCCCGGTTGTTCAGGCCCTTGTGGGAGCGGTGCTCCACCGAGGGCATCAGCTCCCGGTGGGCGGCGCCGTAGGAGCGGAGCTTGTCCGTGACGATCACCCTGGGCACCGCCTGGGTCTTCTTCATCAGCCTGCGCAGGAAACTTCTGGCCGCGGCCTTGTCCCGTCGGCTCTGCACGAGGATGTCGAGCACGTTCCCGTCCTGGTCGACGGCCCGCCACAGGTACTTCAATTCTCCACTGACCTTGATGAAGACCTCGTCCAAGTGCCATTTATCCCCGGGCCGAGGTCGGCGGCGACGCAGTCCGTTGGCGTAGGCCTGTCCGAACTTGGCGCACCAGCGGCGGACGGTCTCGTAGGAGACGATCACGCCGCGCTGAAACATCAGCTCCTCGACCTCGCGGAAGCTGAGCGGGAAGCGGAAGTACAGCCACACGCAGTGGGAGATCACCTCGGCCGGGTACCGGTGCCCCTTGTACGACGGCGACGTACTCCCCACGGACGATCCCCCTCCACCATGATCAACCCGAAGATCATCCCACCCCGTCAGTCAACGTGACAGTGTCTCGGCGGACTCCACCCTGCGCGAGTCGCTGGCCGGGCTGAGCAACCCGCGCCTGATCAAGCGGTGCGCCGACCTGGACGACCTGGACGCAACCGGTCCTGCCGCGGCCGCCCGCCACACCCTCAGGCTGCTGGCCCGCCGCATCCGGCACCTGACCGAAGAGATCGACGACCTCAACAAGCGGATAGCCGCGGCCGTCGCAGCCAGCCTCCCCGGCCTGCTCGACGTGCGCGGCGTCGGCCCGGACAGCGCCGCAGCCCTGCTCATCGCGGCCGGGGACAACCCTGAACGCCTCACCAGCGAGGCCTCGTTCGCTGCCTTGTGCGGCACCAGCCCGGTCGAAGCGTCCTCCGGCAAGACCCAACGCCGCAGACTCAGTGGGCGTTTGATGTTGATTCACGCTGGCTGTTTCAGAGTGTTTTGTCGCATTCGCCGCTAGCGTGCATGGCCTGAAATGCCTGGAGGCTC
>NZ_JBITER010000152.1:0-1403 GCF_044455345.1 Streptomyces sp. NPDC051286
GGGCTCTCCTGCCGTATGTGTGGGTCATTCTGTGGCGGGTTGGCGGCCGGGGAGGGTGGGGCGGTGGCCGGCGAGGGTGAGCATGACGAGGGCGATGATGGCGTCGGCGGTGTGGAAGCCGAAGCCGCGTCGGATGATCAGGCGGGTCTTGGTGTTCGTGCTCTCGATCAGTCCGTTGCTCATGCCGGTGGTCAAGGCGGCGCGGATCGCCTGATGGTGGCGGCGGATGCGGCGCTGGAGGTCGACGAAGCTGTCGATGCGGCAGCGGCGGGCCCAGCCGATCCAGCGGTCCAGAGCGGACAGGGCGGCGGTAGGCCGGGTCTTGGCCAGGGTGAATACCGCCCGGAGGGCTTCTTTCAGGCGCCAAGCGCGGTGCAGGCGGGGATCGGTGGCGGCGATCCAGGTGAGTTTCGCGGCCTGCCGATCGGTGAGGTCTGCCTCGTTCTTCCACAGCGCGAAGCGGGAGTCTTTCAGCGCCCGGGCGGTGTCAGGATCGGCGGCCTGGCGGCGGGCGCGGTTCCACGAGGCACGGCGTTCGACATCCAGGGCGTCGGTGGCCCAGGCAACCACGTGGAACGGGTCCATCACGCGCACCGCCGACGCGGCCCGGTCGGCCAGGACCTCAGCGATCCAGGCGGCGCCGTCGGCGCTGATGTGAGTGAGCCGGACGGTGCGCCGCTCCCCGAGGGCGTTGAAGAAGCGGTGCAGGACGTCCTTCCCGTGCCCGTCGGCCATCCACACCACCCTCGCGGTGTCGTGGTCCACGACGACCGTCATGTACTTCTGCCCCTTGCGGTGGCTGATCTCGTCGATGCCGATCCGTCGCAGCTCCGACAAGCGGTCGACCAACCGATCGCGGTCGGCGACATACCGCTCGACGATCGCGCTGATGGTCCGCCAGGAGGTGCGCATCAGCTGCGCAGCCGCGCTCTTGGAGCACTCGGCGGCCATCCATGCCGCCTGGGCGTCGAAGGCATGGGTATGCCCGGCGCCGTGACGGGCCCAGGGCACCGCAGCGACGGTCGTCCCGTGCTCGCGGCAGGCCACCCGCGGCGCGGCCGCCTCCAGGAACACACGCATCACGCCGTGGTCGAGGTCCCGCCACCGGCGGCGCCCCCGCCCCATGTCGTACCAGGGCGCCGGGCGCCGGCAGATCCCGCACCGCTGCCGACGGCGCGCATCGGGTCGTACCGACACGATCACGCACTGTTCGTTTTCATCGATCCGGACACCCTCGACCACCGTGTGTTCGGCCGTCAGCGTCCGCTTCCATATCCTGAAGAGGGACACGCCGTTTTCCTGCTTGATCCAACTTGGGCCTAGACACCTCAAGGATCACAGGAGGCGGCGTGTTTCCCGTATCAGGGCAGGTCAGGGCACCCACACATACGGCAGGAGAGCCC
>NZ_JBITER010000153.1:0-1394 GCF_044455345.1 Streptomyces sp. NPDC051286
CGCCGGTCACGGATCAGGGCCCACAGAACGTTGACGCGTCGGCGGGCGAGGGCGAGTACGGCCTGGACGTGCTTCTTCCCCTCCGCACGTTTGCGGTCGTAGAACTTCCGCGAGTTCGGGTCGTAGCGGACGCTGACCAGCGCGGAGGTGTAGAACACCCGCTGGAGCCTGCGGTGGTAGGTGACTGGCCGGTGGAGGTTGCCGCTGACCTTGCCCGAATCGCGAGGTGCCGGGGCGACTCCGGCGAAGGCCGCCAAAGCATCTGGCGAGTCGAATTCCTCCAGGCCGCCGCCGACAGCGGCGAGGAACTCCGCGCCGAGCACGGAGCCGATGCCGGGGACGCTCAGGAGGATGTCGGCGAGTTCGTGCTCGCGAAACCGGCCCTCGATGAGCTTGTCCATCTCGGAAACCTGCTGGTTGAGGGCCATCACCTCCTCGGCCAGTGTGTGGACCAGCTTCGCGATGGTCTTCTCCCCGGGGACGGCGGTGTGCTGGCGCTCGGCGGCCTCGACCGCGGCCTCGGCCAGGGATCTCGCGTTGCGGACCTTGCGGTTGGCCAGCCAGGTGGTCAGCCGCGAGATCCCGGCACGGCGGATCGCGGCCGGCGTCTGATAGCCCGTCAGCAGCCTGAGAGGCCCGGCGTTGGTGACCTCCAGGGCCCGTTCCAGGGCAGGGAACATGCTCAGCAGGGTGCCGCGCAGGCGGTTCACCGAGCGGGTGCGGTCCTCGACCAGGTCGGCCCGGCGGCCGGTCAGCAGCTTCAACTCGATGGCGGCTTCGTCGCCGGGGCGGATGGGCCGCAGGTCGCGGCGCATCCTGGCCTGGTCGGCGATGACGTAGGCGTCGCGGGCATCGGTCTTGCCCTCGCCTCGGTAGCCGTCGGAGGCCCTGTTCACCAGCCGACCGGGCATATAGAGGACTTCCTGGCCGTGGTTGATCAGCAGGGCCAGCAGCAGCGCGGGTTCCCCACCGGTCATGTCGATGGCCCAGGTGACCGGGCGGCCGGCGGCCAGGTCAAGGACGTCACCGATCAGTTTCAGCAGCTCGGGTTCGTCGTTGGCGGCCCGCCGCGACAGCAGCGTCCTGCCGTCGGCATCCACCGCGAGGCCGTGATGGTGGCCCTTGCCGCTGTCGATCCCCGCCCATATCCGGCTCATCGTGCTCCTGACGTCTGTGTTCGTTCTGTGCGTACCACGGACGACCTCGCCGGCATTGCTCTACGCAGCGACTTGTTCGCACTTCCTAATCGGCGGCCGAGTCGTCGTGGGGTGCCGGGCGGCGAAGCGAGGCAAGCCACGAGACGGCAGCCGCCTGATAGCCACACCCAGCACCCCTGGGCGACCCAACCCTACGAATGGCTCGATCAACCCGATCAAGACGGTAGAGCCGCCTGA
>NZ_JBITER010000154.1:0-1381 GCF_044455345.1 Streptomyces sp. NPDC051286
GGCTCCCCTGTCGCTTCCGTGGGTCGTTGACCTGGGCTGATATGCAGAACACGCCGTACCCCGGCTACGTTTCGACTTGCGACGGTACGAAACGGAAGAACCTGGATACGGCGTGCAATCTGCAAGGATATGGACTCGGCTGCTCGGTGTCGAAAAGACCGTGATCGAGCGGGTCGAGGCCGAGGAGGGCGACCCGAGCGGCGACGGCCCGCAGGACGTGCTGATCGTGGTGCATGCCCGGCCTGCGCGGGGCCGACGGCTGCGGTGCGGGATCTGCGACCGGCGGTGCGCCAAGTACGACAACGGTGAGGGCCGGCGCCGCTGGCGGGCGCTGGACCTGGGCACGATCCGGGCGGTGGTCGAGGCCGACGCGCCCCGCATCTCCTGCCCCGAGCACAGGGTGACCGTGGCGGCGGTGCCCTGGGCGAGGCACGGCGCCGGACACACACTGCCCTTCGACGACACGGTGGCCTGGCTGGCCACGCACTGCTCGAAGACCACTGTCACCCAGTTGATGCGGATCGGCTGGCGCACGGTCGGCAAGATCTGCAGCCGCGTCTGGGCCGATGTCGAAAACCGGGTCGACCTGCTGACCGGTCTGCGCCGGATCGGTATCGACGAGATCTCCTACAAGCGCCACCACAAGTACCTCACCATCGTGGTCGATCACGACTCGGGCCGGCTGGTCTGGGCCGAAGCCGGCCGGGACGCGGCCACGGTGCGCAAGTTCTTCGACCTGCTCGGCGCCGAACGCTCGGCGAGGATCACCCACGTGAGCGCGGACGCCGCCGAGTGGATCTCCAAGGTCGTCGCCGAGCGCTGCCCGCAGGCGGTGCGGGTGATGGACCCGTTCCACGTCGTGCAGTGGGCGACCGAGGCCCTGGACGAGGTCCGCCGCCAGGTCTGGAACACCGAGCGCGGCGGCAAGGGCCGCGCCACGGCGGGCTCGAAGTCCCTGAAGAAGGCCCGCTGGGCGCTGTGGAAGCGGCCCGAGGACCTCACCGTCGGACAGCAGGCCCAGCTCGCGTTCATCGCCAAGGCCCACCCGGTTCTGCACCGTGCCTACCTCCTCAAGGAGGGCCTTCGAATGGCGCTCAAGCAGGGCCAGGACACCGTGCAGGCCCTGTGGGGCTGGGTCTTGTGGGCCCGCCGGTCCCGCCTCGCACCGTTCGTGAAGCTGCAACGCGCCATCGTGAGGCACTGGGACGCCATCATCGCCGCCGCCGAGCACGGGCTGAGCAACGCGCTGGTCGAGAGCATGAACACCAAGATCCGGCTGATCACCCGTATGGCCTTCGGCTTCAAGGACGCCACCGCCCTCATCGCCCTCGCCATGCTCACCCTCGGCGGACACCGCCCCCACCTACCAAGCCGTCAAACC
>NZ_JBITER010000155.1:0-1376 GCF_044455345.1 Streptomyces sp. NPDC051286
CGGCACCGTGGACACACCCAGCTCCACCCCGGTGTCGTTCCACTCCACCAACACCCGACACCGCTCGGCCTCACCCAGCACATCCACCGCGCTCAACGGCATTTCCCGGTCGCCTTCGAGCGCTTCCTCCAGCGCGGCCGCCAGGTTGTCCACCGTGGTGCGCAGCAGTGCACCGACCTCCTGCGGATCGATCGGTGCCACGGCGTCCACGGACAGCCCGATGCCGGCAGTCTCTCCGTTGTCGTCGACCGAGACGGTCAGGGGGTAGTTCGTGCGCTCCCGCACGAACAGGGTCCTGACTCCCTCGAGTCCGCCGTCCCTCTCCTCGTCCCTGTCCGGACCGGAGGGCCGGCTGTCGTTGTGCCGATAGTTGAGCAGCGCGGTGAACAGCGGTGCGTCGCCGCCCACGCCACTGGCCTGCTGTGCCACGGCCAGGGGGGCGTGTTCGTGCTCGATGAGGGCCGCGAGCTGCGACCGCATGTCGGCGACGGCGGTGAGCACACCGGTCTCGTCAACCCGTGACCGTACGGGCAGGGTGTTCATGAACGGGCCCGGGGCCCGGTCGGCACCGGCACCGGCGTTCATCCGGCCGAACAGCACCGTGCCGAACACCACGTCGTCACGGCCGCTGACCGCCGCCAGCGTCCGGGCCCAGGCCACGTGCACCACCGTGGCAGGGCTGGCGCCGAGGCGCCTCGATACCTCACGCAGCCGCACAGCCGAATCCGGTGAGAACTCCAGTCGGGCGCGGACGATCTGGGTGCCGTCGCCGCGGGCGTCGACCAGTCCGTAGGGGGTGGTGGGCTCGGTGACGTCGCTGAGCAGCTCGGTGAAGAACGGTTCGTACTGCGCCTGGTCGGCCGTGCCTCGCGTCTGCGCGACGAAGTCACGGAACGGAAGCGGCTCGGGCAGTTCGCCGCCCCGGCCGTCGACGAAGGCCCGCACGTCGTCCAGCACGACTTCGAGTGCCGTGTGGTCCTGGACCATGTGGTGCATGCGCACCAGTGCCAGCCGGCGGTCCGTTTCCGTGTCCGCGGCGGCGATGTGTACGTCGATCAGCGGTGCCTGCTTCATGTCCATCGACGAACCGGCGGCCGCGAGCAGTTGCTCCACGGGATCGGTCCGCTGTGGATCGAGTGCCACGTCCGTGACGGGGAGCGCGGCGTGACGCCACACCACCTGCACCGGCTCGCGCAGGCCCTCCCACACCACACCCGTGCGGAAGATGTCGTGCCGGTCCACGACCTGCTGCAGTGCTTCCAGGAACGAGTCCAGCCGTCCCCGCGTGTCGAATTCGAGGGCGGTCGGTGTCACATACGCGTCCTCGCCGCCGTCGGCGAGCAGATGATGGAAGAGCAGACCCTCCTGCAACGGAG
>NZ_JBITER010000156.1:0-1361 GCF_044455345.1 Streptomyces sp. NPDC051286
GTGGGCGAGCGCCTGCCGGACTACATGGTGCCGTCGGCCGTCGTCGTCCTCGACGCGCTGCCGCTGACCGTCAACGGCAAGCTGGACCGCAAGGCGCTTCCGGTTCCGGAGATCGCGGCGTTGACCAGCGCCGGACGGGGACCGGTCACTGTGCAGGAAGAGCTGCTGTGCGGCGCCTTCGCGCAGGTCCTCGGGCTGTCCAGTGTCGGCGTCGACGACGACTTCTTCGCACTCGGCGGACAGTCGTTGCTGGCCGTGCGGCTGGTGAGCCGCATCCGCGCCGTGCTCGGCGTGGAGGTCGAGATCCGGGCCCTGTTCGAAGCCCCGACGGTCGCCGGACTCGCCGCCAGGCTCGCAGAGGCGGACGGGGCGAGGGCCGCGCTCGAGCCTGCCGTGCGTCCGGAGCGGGTGCCGTTGTCGTTCGCGCAGCGCCGGCTGTGGTTCCTCGGCCAGCTGGAAGGCCCGAGCGCGACCTACAACATTCCGATCGCGGTACGGCTCAGCGGCAACGTCGACCGCGCAGCGCTGGGCGCGGCGCTGCGGGACGTCATGGGCCGGCACGAGGTGCTGCGTACGGTGTTCGCCGTCGCGGACGGTGAGCCGTACCAGCGCGTCCTCGGTCTCGAGGAGCTGGAGTGGGAGCTCCAGGTGGTGGACGTGGCACCGGGCGAGCTGCCAGGTGCGATCGCCGCGGCGCAGCGGTACGCCTTCGACCTCGCGGCCGAGGTGCCGTTCCGAGCGTGGCTGTTCACGGCCGGCCCGGATGAACAGGTCCTGGTCGTGGTGGTGCACCACATCGCGGGTGACGGCTGGTCCACCGGCCCGCTCGCCCGGGACGTCTCCGTCGCCTACGCAGCACGTGGCGTCGGCCGAGCACCGGAGTGGGAGCCGCTGCCGGTGCAGTACGCGGACTACGCACTGTGGCAGCGTGGCCTCCTGGGTGAGGAGAGCGACCCGGAGAGCGTGATCTCCCGGCAGGTGGCGTACTGGCGTGAGGCGCTGGCCGGTGCTCCGGAGGAGCTGGAGCTTCCGTTCGACCATCCCCGTCCGGCCGTGGCCGGCCATCGTGCTCACGAGGCTTCGCTGGAGATCCCGGCGGAGGTTCATGCGCGGCTGGTGGAGGTTGCGCGGGCCGAGGGTGTGACGGTGTTCATGGTGTTGCAGGCCGCGCTGGCCGTGCTGCTGTCGCGGCTCGGCGCGGGTACCGACATCCCGGTCGGTTCGGCGGTGGCGGGGCGCACGGATGAGGCGCTGGACGACCTGGTCGGGTTCTTCGTGAACACGCTGGTGCTGCGGACGGATCTGTCGGGTGATCCGACGTTCCGTGAACTGCTCGGGCGGGTGCGGGAGAGTGGGCTGGC
>NZ_JBITER010000157.1:0-1359 GCF_044455345.1 Streptomyces sp. NPDC051286
CACACCACGTGATCATTCCGGGGCCTTCGCCATGCCCGGCACCCACAGGCACCAATCACGCACCGCTTACGATCAGCCACCCGACAGGCTCTCAGCGGCACCTACGTGAAGTCCGACACCTACACACACGGTGAGTTCGGTGGCTACCCCTTCCACGGCGGTTGGTACTCGAATAACAACAGCAGGGGCCGTGGCTGGTTCAAGTGCTACGTCTGGAGCTGCCGGTTCGACCCAGGTGACTCCGTGACGTTCAGCGCATCGGGTACCTCCTGGTACATGGGACGCGGGTACCGCTGGACCGTCGGCGGCCATTTCTCCGGAGGAGGCCAGTACTCTTGAGTGACCCTGGGGCCGGCCGGCGATCTCTCGCCGGCCGGCCCCAGGGTTTTCCGGGTCCTTTTTGGCGGAGCCTCAGAACAGGGAAGACATGGAAGCAGCAGGACACGACGAAGGGTTCACCGCTTGGCTGCGCGGGCTCGCCGAAGAGCTCGATGTGGAGCTGGAAGCGACGCTGTACTCGGCAGACGTACGCGAGTTTCTGTGGACGGTGTTCGCCCGCAACGGCGCGATGCCCGCGTCGTACTTCGCCCCGCTCCTAGTCGAACGTCGGCGCACGCTCGCACAGCGGGCTGTCGCGGCCCTGCTGGCGGACGTGCAGCGGGACACGGGGCGTGTGGTCGCGGTCAGTGTGGGTTCCGAGGCGCCTTCCCCGCTGGAGCTGGCCGGCCATGTGTCGGTGGGCGGCGAAACCATCCAGGGGATCGACCCGTCCGACATCCTCGTCGAGACGGCGGAGGGCCTGCAGTGTCTCCTGGCAGACCGGGACCGGCTGATCTGGCCGATCTGCCCCGAGCATCGCGTGGGGACCCATGCGATGCGCACCGAAGCCGGCGCCGTGTGGGTGTGCTCTGTGACGTCGCACGAAGTGGCGCCGATCACGGCGTGAGCACCGGTCGGCATGGCATGCCGGCGGAGGGCGCTGTCACATTGGCTGATTCCTGAGATGATCTTGGAGTTGATCATGTTGGAGGAGGCTTTCCGTGGGGGCTGCGTCGCCGTCGTACAAGGGGCATCGTTACCCGGTCGAGGTCATTGCCCATTGCGTGTGGCTGTACTTCCGCTTCCCGCTCAGCTTCCGCGAGGTCGAGGAGCTCATGTTCCAGCGAGGCGTCATCGTCTCCTACGAGACCATCCGCCGCTGGTGCGCCAAGTTCGGCCAGGCCTACGCGAACGGACTGCGCCGCCACCGGCCCCGGCCTGGCGGCAAGTGGCACCTGGACGAGGTCTTCATCAAGATCAACAGCGAGCTGAAGTACCTGTGGCGGGCCGTCGACCAGGACGGCAACGTCCTCGACATCC
>NZ_JBITER010000158.1:0-1348 GCF_044455345.1 Streptomyces sp. NPDC051286
ACCTGATCTGCGACAACTGTGAGACTCGTGGTGTGCCGCAGGGGGCCCGAGCCTGACCCGTGCGACAACTGGCCGCAGGTGCCTTGGAGTAGATCTGTCGGCTTCCGGCCCCCTGCGGTGTTCGCTGCCGCCGGCCCTGTGGACGTGTCCCGATAGGGGCTTTGCTGCACAAAGCACCGTCACAGTTCTGACCGCCCATTGGACCGGCGTCGGCCACCAGCCCCAGTCCGAGGAGCCTTGTGACCGTCACCAGCATGCCCCAACCCACGCTGCCCACGCAGCATGTCCCGGACCTGGCAGAGGATGTGATCTTGGGGGTCGATACCCACAAGGACATCCACGTCGCGGCCGTGATCACTACGCTGGGAGCCTCACTCGCCCACCAGGAGTTCCCCACCACCGCTGTCGGATATCGCCAACTCATCACCTGGGCAAGGTCGTTCGGTGTCCTGCGTCGCGCCGGTGTCGAGTGCACCGGATCCTACGGAGCCGCACTGACCAGGGCTCTGAGCCGAGAAGGCATCGATGTCGTCGAGGTCAACCAGCCCGACCGGGCCACCCGGCGCAAGCGCGGCAAGACCGATGCCATCGACGCGGACGCGGCCGCTCGCGCCGTCCTGTCGGGACGCGCCACGGTCACACCCAAGACCGCGGACGGCCCCGCGGCGGACATGCGCGTCCTGCGACTGGCCAAGGAATCGGCAATCAAGGCCCGCACCCAGGCGATGAACCAGCTCAAGGCCGTCCTGCTGGACATCGACCCCGACCTGCGCGACCTCCTCACCGGCCTGACCAACCCGGCTCTGGTCGCCACCTGCGCGGCACTCGTCGACGAGCGGGGCGAGGCAGTCTTCACGATGCGCCTGCTCGCCATACGGATCCAGCACCTGTCCGCGGAGGTCAAGGAGCTGACCCGACGCACCACCCTGGCCGTCCGCTCCTGCCGACCTCAGATGCTGGACCTGGTCGGCGTCGGCCCCGACAGCGCTGCCGTCCTGCTCATCGCCGCAGGTGACAACCCTGACCGTCTCACGGACGAGGCATCCTTCGCTGCCCTGTGCGGCGTCAGCCCGGTCGAGCAGTCCTCAGGCAAGACCCAGCGCCGGCGCCTGAATCGCGGCGGTAATCGGCAGGCCAACGCCGCCCTCTACCGCATCGTGATGACCCGCATACGCTGGGACGAACGCACCCAGGCATACCTGCAACGACGCACCGCCGAAGGCATGTCCAAGCGCGAGATCATCCGCTGCCTCAAACGCTACGTGGCCCGCGAGCTCTACCGGCACATCCAGCCTCCGACGGCCGCACAGAGACCTTCAGCCACTTGACGAAACATAGGGGCATCTAC
>NZ_JBITER010000159.1:0-1318 GCF_044455345.1 Streptomyces sp. NPDC051286
GTCTGCGTCACACAAAGGGCGCCCTATTCGCTCACCGTAATGACGAATGAACACGCTGTATTGGCGGCGGGGCGGCGATTATTGGCGCGCATCGGCAAGGAATCCTGACCGGCGGCCGGCGCGTGACCGGTCCGGTGGTGGCACGCGACCGCACACATGACGGCAGCGGCACGCGGCGCGTGCCCCCGCCGTGCGGCATTCACCTTCTTCGAGGACAGCCACGACTGCGCCGCGCGGTCTTTTGCCACGGAATCCTCCTCGCCCACGGAACCGCGGGACCCCGGGGGCCGCGCCGCACGGTGGCGGGGAAGACGGTCCGGGGCCTCGAGGGCCTCGCCGCACGGTGCGCCGCGACCGCACGGCCCCGAGGTGGCGCCCCGGCACCCGCCCGGGGGGTGCCGGCGGGCCGGTGCCGTGCCCGCGCCGGCCGTTGCGCTCCAAGTGTTCAAACGGGGGGCGTCCTGTCCCCGGCCGGTTTCGGCGCCGCACCGGTGCGCCACTGGCCCCGGCGGGTGCCGCGCCTGCCGCTGCGCCTGCGGGCACCGCCCGTACGGGAGTCTGCCGCCGCCTGGCTCCGGCCGGTGCGCGGACGCCTTTCAGCAGCCCGGCGATGTCGGCGGCCCCTGTCCCGGAACAGGTCACGAAGCTCAACGGCGTGGCGGGGGATCCGGCGGCCGCGCCTGACGCTGCCGCAGGACTTCGTCACGTCCCGGACCGGCGTGCGTGTACGCGCATATATACGTCCCGTCCGGTACCGCGGCGGCCGACGGCCGCAGTCCGTAAGAGACCGCGGCATTCCTCCGTCCTCGGCGCGCCGCAGGGCTTTTCCGTGGCGGCCTTGCCGGCGCGCGGCCCCTGGCCCGGTGCGGGACCGGCACCGTCGGTGACGCTGCCGGTATTCCGCGCCACCCCCGGCGGATCCCCGGTACCGCCGGCCGCGCCCTGCGGCGAGCCCGCGTCCGCGCAGTCCCGCTTCGCGCCGGGCGGCTTTTCCCGGCCGGACGGGATGTCCGCCGGTCCGGCCTCGCTGTGGCGGCCGGGGCGGTGGGCGGATGGTGATGGCAGCTGTTCAGGGGTGGTGGGGGAGGGGGTGTGGGTGTGCCGGATCCGGTGTCCATGCTGCCGAGAGGGTGATCGGGCGTCATCAAGTCGCCCAGAAGGCCTAATCGTGTACCAAATAAGCTTACTTTCATACGTATTGACGGTATGTCATGTGCCGGTCGGTGTGTGGTGCGGGTCGTTCGTACACCCGGTCGGCCCCCTGTTGATACGTCCGATATGACAGCTAAAGGCGCCATAAGTACGTTCGTTGCAGGCC
>NZ_JBITER010000160.1:0-1309 GCF_044455345.1 Streptomyces sp. NPDC051286
TGACCATCCCCTCGTAGCGTAGAGGCCGTGACTGCAGGGGAAGTTGGGGGTCATGGCAGAGAAGCGACGAAAGTTCGACGCGGAGTTCCGTGAGGGGGCTGTGCGGATCGTCTCCGAGACCGGTCGGCCGATCGCGCAGGTCGCGAAGGACCTGGGGATCAACGAGACCACCCTGAGCACCTGGGTGTCGAGGGCTAAGAAGGCCGGCGGGGACGGGACGCTGAGTGTGCCCGAGCGCGAGGAACTGGCCCGGCTGCGCAGGCAGGACGCGGAGAAGAACAAGCGGATCAGGGAGCTCGAGATGGAGCGTGACGTCCTCAAACGCTGCATGGTCCTTTGGGTGAAGTAGCTGAGGGGGACCCGGCGTTGCTCGTTGGGGTGATCAGCGACCAGAGGACCGAGTACGACATCCCGCACACCGTCGCCTGCCGCGCTCTCGGGGTATCCGAGGCGTGGTTCTACAAGTGGCGCCGCCGACCGTCCGAGCCCACGAAGCGCGAGGCCAGGAGGAGGCAGCTGGAGGAGAGGATCACGTATTTCTTCCGCGAGTCGGGCGATACCTACGGCTCCCCGCGGGTCACCCTGGACCTGTGGGCCGAGGGCTGGCAGGTCTCGGTGAACACGGTCGCCGAGATCATGGCCGACCTGGGACTGCAGGGCCGTAAGCCGCCCCGCAGGCGACGCTCGCTTACCCGTCAGGGCAAGCGAAGAGCCGCCCCTGACCTGGTGCATCGCCGATTCGACGCGGTCGCACCCGACGTGCTGTGGGTCGGCGACATGACCGAGATCGAGACCGGTGAGGGCAAGCTCTACCTCGCCACGGTCCTGGATCTGTTCTCACGTCGCCTGCTCGGCTACGCGATGGGATCGCACCACGACGCCGCGCTGGTCGGAGCGTCGCTGCAGATGGCGGCCGCTGTCCGCGGTGGTGATGTGGACGGCGTGATCTTTCACAGCGATCGCGGAAGCGAGTACACCAGCGAGGCCTACAACAACCTGTGCGACAGGCTAGGCGTGGTGCAGTCCATGGGGCGCGTGGGATCAGCCCTGGACAACGCCGCCGCCGAGTCGTTCAACTCGCTGATCAAGGTCGAGTACATCCACCGCAACCAGTTCGCCACCCGCGCCGAGGCCCGGCTGAAGATCGCCACCTGGATCACGGACTTCTACAACCCGCGCCGCCGCCACAGCGGGGCCGCCGGCCTACCGCCAATCGAGTTCGAACGCACCATCAGCGAAGCACGAGCCGAGCACCACCAGAAGGACCAAGCCGCGTAAGGAAGGCCTCTACGTTTCCAGGGGATTGACA
>NZ_JBITER010000161.1:0-1293 GCF_044455345.1 Streptomyces sp. NPDC051286
GTGATCGAGGCTGCATTGCAGGAGTTGGAGGCGGTTGTTCTCGTGGACGGCGAGCGTCTGGGCTCACTGCTGCCGTGGCATGCGGCGTATGTGATTTATACGTCGGGTTCGACGGGGGTGCCGAAGGGTGTGGTGGTGTCGCAGGGGTCGTTGGTGAATTTGGTGTCGGTGTTCGGTCCGTTGATGGGGGTGGGGTCGGGGGTTGGGGTGTTGCAGTTCGCGTCGTTCAGTTTTGATGCGTCTGTTTTGGATGTGGGTGTGGCGTTGGGGTGTGGTGGGACGTTGGTGGTGGCGGGTGTGGAGGAGCGTGGGGAGCCTGGGTTGTTGAGGGGTTTGGTTGAGGGGTGGGGGGTGCGGGCGGCGAGTGTGGTGCCGTCGTTGTTGGGTGTGTTGGGGGTGGGGGATTTGCCGGGTGTGGAGACGTTGTTGGTGGGGGCGGAGCCGATTGGTGTGGAGTCGGCTCGGGTGTGGGGTGAGGGTCGTCGGCTGGTGAATACCTATGGTCCGACGGAGGCGACGGTGATGGTGGCGGCGGAGCGGGTGGATGTGGGTCGTGGGGGTGTGGTGCCGTTCGGTCGTCCGGTGGCGAATACGCGGTTGTATGTGCTGGATGAGGGTTTGTTGCCGGTGCCGGTGGGTGTGGCGGGTGAGTTGTATGTCGCGGGTGCGCAGTTGGCGCGGGGGTATGCGGGGCGTGCGTCGCTGACGGGTGAGCGGTTCGTGGCGAGCCCGTTTGGTGAGTGCGGTGAGCGGATGTATCGGACGGGTGACCGTGCGCGTTGGACGGTGGATGGTCAGTTGGTGTTCGCGGGTCGTGCGGATGAGCAGGTGAAGGTGCGTGGTTTCCGTATCGAGCCGGGTGAGGTCCGGGCGGTGGTGGAGTCGCACCGGGAGGTTGCTCAGGCCGCGGTGATCGCGCGGGAGGACACTGCGGGAGACGTCCGCCTCGTCGCCTACGTCGTCCCCGTCGACGATGGAGCGGTGGCGCGAGCCCAGGGGCTGTCCGCAGCAGTGGTGGCGTTCGTGGGCGAGCGGCTGCCGGACTACATGGTGCCGTCGGCGGTGGTTGTCCTGGACGTCCTGCCGCTGACGGTGAACGGCAAGCTGGACCGCAAGGCCCTGCCGGTGCCGGACTACGCCGGCACGGCGGGCACGGGCGGCCGGGGACCGGCCACGCTCCAGGAGGAACTGCTCTGTGCCGTGTTCGCGCAGGTTCTCGGGCTGGAGACCGTCGGTGTCGACGACGACTTCTTCGCCCTGGGCGGGCACTCGCTCCTGGCCGTACGGCTGGTG
>NZ_JBITER010000162.1:0-1238 GCF_044455345.1 Streptomyces sp. NPDC051286
GCGGCCACCCCACGCCCGAATCCGCAGCTCAACCCCGACACGGCCTGCACAACCCCGAAACGATCACACCGGAATCAAGCCGGTGGATCCGGGCTCAGTCAGCTCGGTCTGGGCCTGACCGCCACAACCTCGCGGTGGGACAGACGAGCCACCGAGTTTCCGGGGAACGCCGGCGCGAACCTCGCCGGTAACGGGATGTTGCCACCCCTGAAGTGCAAGCCTGACGTCGTCAGACATCGCTTCGCCCTTTGTGCTCGACGAGGCCGCCTGCCCCGCACCGCCGACACCATCAGGCCAGCCGTAGCCATATTGGGACACCTTGGCCAGGTCGTGATCACCGTAGCGGGCATCCATGGCGTTTTGAGGACCGTCGGCGCCGAAGGCGGCAACCGCCTCGCTCCAATTTTCGGGGACCGTGAAGGGTGCAACCACACCCAGATCTTTCATGCACTGCGCGGTCAGTTTCTGTTCTGCCGCCTGCAAAAGAACGCCGTTAACCTCGTTATCGACGACTTGATAGGCGCTCAGCGGAAGAGTCCAGGTAGACGGATCGTTCGCCACTGACCGCACTTGCGGGACTTGCCAGGCCACCGCCCCTGCAGCTGCGGTGACCGAATGGCTCAGAGGGCGGCTCCGCTCCTCCTTCCCAGCCGTTGACAAAAAGGCGGCCGTTCCGGCGGTTGCAATCGTGACCACTGCGGCGGCAATCACAACCATCGTGCGCCGAGGACTGCCACTCATCTTCTTCCTCACCTCGTCGATGTTCAGCAATTTCCTACCCACTTGAACGAGGCGTTCTCGTTGTAGGTATTCACCAGATTCCGCCCATTACCGTCGGGCACGTCGTCGTATACGCCCTTCCAAAAACTATTGAAGTGCACGCGGGCAGTGCATCCCGACCCATACGTCACGCCATTGATCGCAGAAGCCGCATTATTCTTGACCTGTTGGCCGGCTCCAGCCCCGCTGTTGCTGCAGAACAGGTATACGAGATTGCCCGCAGAGCCGTCGTTGGCTGCGAAATTCTCTTCAGAGTAGCCGAATTTTATCCAACCGCCACTGAAGTTCGAGTTATAGTGCAACTTAAACTTGAAGTAGTTGGCTGTAGAGCATTGATTGGGTGAAAGGTTGGAGGTGTTAGCTTGAGCCCGGATCCACCGGTTTGATGTCTGTGGACGGCTTCTCTCGGAACGAAGAAGTGCCTTGTGACCTGCGATGATGGGGTTTCTCTAGGACCA
>NZ_JBITER010000163.1:0-1221 GCF_044455345.1 Streptomyces sp. NPDC051286
GTCAGGTGCCGGATGCGGCGGGCCAGCAGCCTGAGGGTGTGGCGGGCGGCCGCGGCAGGACCGGTCGCGTCCAGGTCGTCCAGGTCGGCGCACCGCTTGATCAGGCGCGGGTTGCTCAGCCCGGCCAGCGACTCGCGCAGGGTGGAGTCCGCCGAGACCAGCACGCTCTTGAGCTGGTTGATGGCCTGTGTCCGGGACTTGATCGCGGACCCTTTGGCCAGCTTGAACAGCCGCAGCATCTCCACCGGTCCGTCGCTCGTCTTCGCGGTCGCGGTGGCCCGGCCCGACAGCACCGCGCGGGCGGCTGCCTCGGCATCGACGGCGTCCGTCTTGCCGTGGCGGCGCCGGGCGGCCTTGTCCGGCTGGTTGACCTCGGTCACCTCGATGCCCTCCGCGCGCAGGTGACGGGCCAGGGCTGCACCATAGGGCGGGTTGCTCAGCCCGGCCAGCGACTCGCGCAGGGTGGAGTCCGCCGAGACCAGCACGCTCTTGAGCTGGTTGATGGCCTGTGTCCGGGACTTGATCGCGGACCCTTTGGCCAGCTTGAACAGCCGCAGCATCTCCACCGGTCCGTCGCTCGTCTTCGCGGTCGCGGTGGCCCGGCCCGACAGCACCGCGCGGGCGGCTGCCTCGGCATCGACGGCGTCCGTCTTGCCGTGGCGGCGCCGGGCGGCCTTGTCCGGCTGGTTGACCTCGGTCACCTCGATGCCCTCCGCGCGCAGGTGACGGGCCAGGGCTGCACCATAGGAGCCGGTGCACTCGACGCCGGCCCGCCGCAGTGCGCCGAACGACCGTGTCCAGGAGAGGAGTTGGCGGTAGCCCTCGGCGGTTGCCGGGAAGCTGCGGCCGTCCAGGACAGCACCGAGCACGGTGATCACGGCGGCGGCGTGCACGTCCTTGTGGGTGTCGACGCCGAGCAGCACCTCCTCGGCAGGCTCGGACGGAATGTGACACGGGGCAGCGGGTTGCGTGATGCTGGGCACGGTCGCCTGTCTCCTGATGATCGCCTCGGATGTCGGGTGGCCGTCGCCGGGCCGGGGCGGTCAAGACTGTGACGGTGCCTGTCGCGAAGGCCCCTATCGGGACACGTCCCCTGCCCGGCGGCAGCAGCTACCGCTCCGGGCGGGCGGCCGACAGATCAACGCCAAGGCACACGGCCAGTCACGTTGCGGGTCAGGCCACCGCTCGGAGCGGCACCCGATCATCCTCACAGTCACGTTG
>NZ_JBITER010000164.1:0-1198 GCF_044455345.1 Streptomyces sp. NPDC051286
GGCGAATCTGTCCATGTCACCAGCCTCCAACCCACTGACCTGCACCTTCAGCCTGGGACGGACTCCAGAACCCCCGAATTACGCGGAACGCAGGCATGGTGCTCCAGAGGAAAGTCAAGCGGAGCGAACATCGTATGGGTGGGTGCGATCGTCACGCTGACGTTCAGCAGCACAAGACCCCCGGGGGATTCGCCCACCATGATGTCCCAGGGGCTTTGTGTGTACTGGTGCGAGCTGTTCTAACGGGACAGCACCATTACGCCCACTGCATGCCCAGCTTCCGGAGCGCGTCCAGCTGCTCCTGGGTGAGCTTGTCGCGCCTCGCCTTGGTGTTCGTGACCCATACGCCCAGCTTTACGACCACCGGCTCCGCCTCGCCGTCGACTGCGATCGGCTCACCGTGCCCGCGGGGCACCGGCCGGTGGGCGCCTTCCCGTTCTACCCACTGCGCGAGGGCTGCCAGGCCCCGTTGGAATGCCAATTGCGTCTTGCTCGGGCCCTTCGCCGCGCCCTTGGCCGCCGGGGCTGGAGACGGCCGCTCGGCGGGCTTGATGCCCAGTGCGGACAGCCGCTTCTGCTGTTCGGTGGACAGCTGTGCCCAGTTGCCTTGCTGGGTCTGCCGCTTCAGCCACCGTCCGATGTCGTCGCCGTCCATCAGCACTCCGGGAGCGATGTCGGGCAGGTGGCCGCCTGGTTCGTCGGCGGCGAGGTCGGCGAGGACGCGGTGGTGGCGTTGCCAGTCCAGTGGCCATGGGCGGTTCCAGTCCGGGTCGATCTCCGTCAGCTGCGCCGCGCGTACGGCGGCCCGCTCGGGGTCTTTCCCGAGGCCGTCCTTGCGGCGGAGGTTGGCCATGTGCTGCCCGATGGGCACCAGGCCCTCGGCCTCGCTCTCGCCCCATACCGCGTCCTGGCGGGGTGCGAGGTGTCCGGTGGTCCGCCGGTATGACCGGAGCGCGGCGAGTTTGTTCTCCCAGGCTTCCTCGCCGGGCTCCCAGACCATCCCGGCATCCGGCGCGTCCAACAGGGTCTTGCGCCGTGGCTCCAGCTCCCCGGCCCGCAGCGCTTTGCGCTGCTGGTGAACCCACCTCCCCAGCGGAAAATCCGGCTCTTCGGTCGCTTCCGTGGGCGGGGTTATCTGGTTTGACGGCTTGGTAGGTGGGGGCGGTGTCCGCCGAGGGTGAGCATGGCGAGGGCGATG
>NZ_JBITER010000165.1:0-1085 GCF_044455345.1 Streptomyces sp. NPDC051286
ATTGGTGGTGCTGGTCATGCCGGGGGATGCTCCTGTCTCGCCCATCCAGGCTAACCGGAGAACCCCGGTGCCTCAGTCGAGGCTGTCAGGAAGGGGGTCGCCCGGAACCCGACCCGCACCGCGTTGCGTTCGGCACCCGCCTGGTCCCCGATTCCTTCCTGGTTGGCTTCCTCGACGAACAAGACCGTCGGACATGCCTCGCCAAGCTCCTGGAGATCGCGGATAGCCCGCGAGAGGCGGCCTTCAATCGACAGGATGCGCTCACGGGGGCCCGGAATCTGGTGATCCAGCTGCCGAAAGACGTCAAGACTTCGACGCTTCAGTTCAGCAAGGCATTTGTGCTCGGTGAACGAGACGGGAGTCACCTCGACGACGAGGTGACCGGCAGGCCCCATCCACTGAGCTCATTCCAGATCGGCTCGGCATCCGCGTCCCTGCGTGGCCAAGGTATGTATCTGGCTGCGGCTTCAGCTACCGTCCTCGAGGAGAAGGAGTGGGTCCGTGACCGAGCGCTGGATCTCCTGCACAGTGATGACGGATCTCTCGTGCAAGCAGCCGCTGTCACGCTCAGTGCGATCGGAAGCGATGTGACAGGGGAGATCGACGTCAACCTTCTCGCGACGCACCAGCACATCGGCGTTCGGCAAGCCAGCGCCGTTCTGTGCATGCAGCATTTGGAACGCCATCAGGATCTAGCGATGAGACTGGCCAAGGACAGCGACGTACGCGTGCGGCGGACCTTGGCTGAGGCAGCCGCCAACGTGGCGTCGGAGCCGGCTGAGCCAGTGGCCGCGATTCTGGAAGTCCTCGGTGGGGATGTGCGGCACAGCGTCCGTGCGGCAGCATTCCCGCGACGTTCGACCTCGAGCATCTGACGCGGGTTCCGTGCCTTGCTGCGGTGCCGAGCCGGGTGAGCGAAGGCAGTATTACTTCTCGTACCGCCCGGTTGTTGCGCCACCTGGACAGGCGGCGTTACGGCCCAGGGACACGAGCCTGCGTTCCGCGTAATTCGGGGGTTCTGGAGTCCGTCCCAGGCTGAAGGTGCAGGTCAGTGGGTTGGAGGCTGGTGACATGGACAGATTCGC
>NZ_JBITER010000166.1:0-1019 GCF_044455345.1 Streptomyces sp. NPDC051286
AGAGCCTGTCGGGTGGCCGGTTGATCACGCTGCGATAAGGTCCTCGACGGTCGTGGAGCGAACGGTTTTCCGGCTGTCGTCATGGCTCCAGCGTGATGGCTGCCCCGCGAGACGGACGAGCATCAGCCGGATCATCGCCACCTTGATCATCGCCTCCGAGGTGGCGGTGAGCCGTTCGTAGTCGCGGGCCAGACGGCGGTTGCGGACCAGCCAGCCGAACGTCCGTTCCACGACCCAGCGGCGGGGCAGCACCTTGAAACCCTTGACGTCGTCGGTCCGCTTCACGATCTCCACGACGATGTTCAGCGTGTTCCAGGCCCAGGAAAGCAGCCTGGAATCAACGGAGTTGGCGTATCCGCCGTCCGCCCAGACCAGTGAGACCGTGCGGAAGCCCTCGGCAAGCCGGGCCAGGACCGCGCGCCCGCCGGCACGGTCCTGGACGGAAGCCGAGGTGACCGCGACGACCAGCAGGAGTCCCATCGTGTCCACGATCACGTGCCTCTTGCGGCCTGCTGTCCGCTTTCCGGCATCGAAGCCCCGCGCCTCTCCGCCCTCACTGCTCTTGATCGACTGGGCGTCGATCACCGCGGCCGACGGCTCGGGGTCCCGCCCGGCTTCCTCCCTCACCCGTCGGCGCAACGCGTCGTGGATGCGGTTCCATGTGCCGTCCCGGCGCCACTTGGTGAACCAGCGGTGGGCCGCGTCGAAAGGCATCAGGTCGTGCGGCAGCATCCGCCACTGACATCCGGACCGCAGCACGTAGAAGACCGAATCGAGGATCAGCCGGTCTCCGTACTTGCGTACACCACCGCCTTTGCGCAGGTCACGGACTGGAAGCAGAGGGCGGATGACCTCCCACATCGCATCGGTGAGGCTGGACGGATAGCATGAGCCGCTGACGGCCCCGGAGTTGTCGCACTGGCACACACCACGTGATCATTCCGGGGCCTTCGCCATGCCCGGCACCCACAGGCACCAATCACGCACCGCTTACGATCAGCCACCCGACAGGCTCTCAG
>NZ_JBITER010000167.1:0-1001 GCF_044455345.1 Streptomyces sp. NPDC051286
CGCGGCGGCACGCGCGGAGGGCGTGGCGCGCCGCTGAGGTGAGCGCGGGGCGGGGGGGGGGGGGGGGGCGCCCCCCCCCCCCCCCCCCCCCCCCCCCCCCCCCCCCCGGGCCCCGCCCCCCGGGGGGGGGCCCCGCCTTCATACCCGGCCCGCTCGGGCCGCAGGAGCCACCATGCACACTCGTACTCTCCGGTCCCTCCGGCGCGGGGCCGCCGCCGGCGCCCTCATCGCGCTCCTCGCGCTCTCCGGCTGCAGCTCGGACGGCGGTACCGACGCGGCAGCGAACCCGACGCGGAGCATCTCCGACGACCAGGCGGCCGGCGTCCCGGACGACCAGGCGAGCCCGGCTCCCCAGGAGTCGTCGAGCCCCTCCAAGGGCCCGGTCCTGCCCGACGCGAAGCTCACCCCGGCGACCGGTTCCTTCACCGCCAAGGAGAAGAAGTACCTGCACGGCCGTGTGCCGAAGAACATGGACCCGGCAGCCGTGCTCCAAGTCGGCCAGGAGACCTGTCAGCGCATCGAGCGCACCGCCGCCCACGACAAGGACGCCGCGATCGGCGCGCTCATCGCCGGGGACCTGCCGTCCGCCGACGACGCGATCGCCCAGCTGTGCCCGAAGCAGAAGCCGCTGCTGGACAAGGCCGCGACCGGCTTCGCCGACGGCACACGCAAGAAGCCTGCGCCGGGCACCTATCGTGCGCTGACCAGCGCCGAGGGCTGCACCTGGAAGGCACTGGGCGCGGACGACAAGGTGCTGGCCTCGGGCCCTGGCCCGGACGCCCCGAAGAAGGTCACCGCGAAGATCCCGTCCGGGACCCGTACGTTCGTCTCCTCGGGCTGCTACGCCTGGCTCCCCGCGTAGCGGGTGCCGGGGGGGGGGGGGGGGGGGGGGCCCCCCCCCCCCCCCCCCCCCCCCGCCGGGGGGGGCGGGGGGCCCCCCCCCCCCCCCCGGGGGCCCGGGGGCCGGCGCCACACCCCCCCACGCGCCCCCCGGCGCCGCG